>NZ_CAWLFA010000001.1:2707242-3008047 GCF_963860125.1 Picosynechococcus sp. PCC 7002 | reverse complement strand
CGTGATTGATCCTACGAAATAGACGGGAACAGGGGGTTGGGCTTTTCAATGTAGCTCAATTTTTCTCAGTGTGAACTCCTGGCAACACTCCAAATTCTCGTAGAGCAGGGACAAAGTTGTGGTTTTCGTGGCTGGGACGACTTAGTTTAAGCAGGGCAAATCGTTGCAGGGGTGTTAGGGCTTGCCATTGATCGGGAGTAATTTCTACGTTGCAACTGCGAGCTTTTTCAAGCACTTGGGCGGGAATGTCTGTTTGTAACCAAGGGGGATTTGGGTCAATGGCTAGGACTTTGGCTGGTGTGCCAGTTTTCTCTGTAATCAGTCCTTGGAGCGTTTCGTGGTAGAACTGCACCTCAGCAGGGGTTTCACAGGGCATCTGAATCAATTGGGTTTTTTCGGCCTCTGTGAGTTTGTGCCAATGGTCGAGTTTCATTTTGACGCCACAGGTATCGAGTTTGTAGCGCAGGATCATCGGAATGCAGCGCAGCGATGCAATGAAGTCCTGCTCGAACCCAAAGAAATTTGTCATGGGATTTTGCCTCAGTAAAAGTTTGAGAATTTACATCCCCCTAAATCCCCCTTCATAAGGGGGACTAAGAGTTCTTTTTTTACTCCCGGTGCCACTCGGTAATACCGCCTGGTTTGTCCACCAGCACAATCCCTTTTTCGGCGAGTAAATCCCGGAGGCGATCGCCTTCTGCATAGTTTTTATTGGCGCGAGCGTCCTTACGCTGTTGGATCAAGTCTTCAATTTCAGCATCGGTTAAACCAGCGGCCTGTTGCTTTGTTTCCGGGACAAAACCGAGGATATCGGCCAATTCCTTAAGGGTGAGCCAGAGGGAGGCGAGAATTTGCGGATTTTGCTGAAGTTTACCTTCGTGGACGAGGATATTTTTCTCTTTTTTCAGTTCTTTCGCCAGTTCAAAGAGAATCGCCAAGCCGCCAGAAAAATTGAGGTCATTGTCAACAATCGCTTTAAATTTCGCCAGGATGCCCTTGTCGGCGGTGATATTGTTCGTATCCAAATGTTCTGCCCCAAACAAAAGCGCATCATTGAGGGTTTCCCAGCCCTTGGTCGCAGCGGTGAGAGCTTCGTCGGTGAAATCCAGGGGCTTGGTGTAGTGGGCCTGGAGGATGAACAAACGCACGGCCATCGGGTCATATTTTTTCAGCAGCTCCCGAATCGTGATGAAGTTACCGAGGGATTTGGACATTTTTTCCCCTTCCACCTTCACCATGCCATTGTGCAGCCAATATTTTGCTAAAGGCTGACCCGTTGCGGCTTCCGACTGGGCGATCTCGTTTTCGTGGTGCGGAAAGATTAAATCACTGCCCCCCACATGGATATCAATGGTTTCCCCTAGGCGATCGCGCACCATCGCCGAACATTCAATGTGCCAACCGGGACGACCAGCACCCCAGGGAGAATCCCAGGCGGGTTCCCCTGCTTTGGCGGCTTTCCAGAGGGCAAAATCAAAGGGGTCATGTTTTTTCGGCGCGTCAGGATCTTCATTGACACGACCGCTGGCCCCTGCTTGCATATCGTCTAATTTGCGGCCAGAGAGTTTTCCATAGCCATCAAACTTGCGCACCGCATAGTACACATCCCCCTGGGAGGCGTAGGCAAAACCCCGTTGTTCTAGGTCGTGGATCAGCTTTTGAATCCCATCTAAACTGTGGGTTGCCCGGGGGTATTCGTCGGCAGGTTGGATATGCAGCGCTTCCATATCCTCGAAATAGGCTTCGATAAATTTTTCGGCGATCGCCCCCATGGAACTTTTTTCTGCCCGCGCCCGATTGAGGATTTTGTCGTCAATATCAGTGAAATTTTGGATGTAATGCACCTCATAGCCTGACCATTGCAAGTAACGTCGCACCACATCCCAGATCAAACAGGTGCGTGCGTGACCCAGGTGGCAATAGTCATATACCGTAATCCCACAGCAGTACATCCGCACCAGATTAGCTTCGAGGGGTTCAAAGGGTTCAGAACGGCGATGGAGGGTATTGTAAAGACTGAGGGACATGGTAAGCACTGGCGTTGAGCGTGTTTCATTCTAACCCACGATTGCCCAGGGAATTCAATCCCCATTGACTCCTGCCGTTACAGTTTTTTGAACCTAGGCGATCGCCCCAAAAGACGGTGTTAGGTTGAAGGTAATTCTTCTCCTGGAGGTCAGCCCATGGCCACTTCATCATCTCGTAAACCGTTGTCCCAACGTTCCCTCACCCTCCTCCTCAGTGGTTGTTTGTTAGGGGGACAGATCCTCGCGGGCTGTCAGATGGCCTCCCAGAGAACTTCAGACACAGGGATGGATGCCATGGCCCCCCAAGTGGCAGAAACGGAGTCCATGCCGGTGATGCCAACCCCCGACGGAGAAATTCCCCAGGAAGTGCCGGATCTCTCCCAAGAAGATTACAACCTCATCCGTGACAATCCTTTCCAATTGGTGCGCACCGAACCTCTATCTACCTTTGCCCTTGATGTAGATTCTGGAGCCTATAGTAATGTCAGGCGCTTTTTAGATGATGGTCAACTTCCCCCTGCCGATGCGGTGCGCTTGGAGGAGATGATTAACTATTTCACCTACGACTATCCCGCTCCAGACAATCAACCCTTCGCCATCAACACTGAACTCTCCCAAGCCCCCTGGCAACCCCAGCACCAACTCCTCCGCATTGGTATTAAGGGCCAGGAAATTGAAAATGAAGCCCTTCCCCCCAGCAATTTGGTGTTTCTCTTTGATGTGTCGGGGTCGATGAATGATCCCGATAAATTGCCTCTGCTGAAATCGGCCTTTCGACTGTTAGTGAATGAATTGCGCCCGGAGGATCGCGTTTCCATTGTGGTGTATGCCGGGGCAGCGGGTTTAGTCTTGCCCTCGACGTCTGGAGCCGAAAAAGAAACCATTCTGGCGGCCTTGGATAACTTAGAAGCAGGGGGTTCCACGGCGGGTGGTGAAGGCATTGAATTGGCTTACCAGGAGGCGGCGGACAATTTCCTCGACAATGGCAACAACCGGATTATCCTGGCCACCGATGGGGATTTTAATGTGGGGATGTCCAGCGATGCAGAACTAATTCGTCTGATCGAACAAAAGCGGGAACAGGATATTTTTCTGACGGTGCTAGGCTTTGGTACAGGCAATCTCAAGGATGCCAAGATGGAGCAGCTCGCCAATAACGGTAATGGGAATTACGCTTACATCGACAACATCCTTGAAGCGAAAAAGGTGCTAGTGACGGAAATGGGCGGCACGCTTTTAACTTTGGCAAAGGATGTGAAAATTCAGGTGGAATTTAACCCGACCCAGGTGCAAGCTTATCGTTTGTTGGGTTACGAAAATCGCCTGTTGACAGCCCAAGATTTTAATGACGACACCAAAGATGCGGGGGAATTGGGGGCTGGCCATACGGTGACGGCTCTCTATGAAATTGTGCCGGTGGGTGTTGACTCGCCCGTGGAGTTGCCGACGGTGGATGATTTGAAATACCAAGAAACGCAATCCAATTCGGGGAATTTTGCGGGGGAATTGCTGCAATTGAAGCTCCGCTATAAACCCCCCACTGGCGATAATTCAGCACTGATCACCCAGGCGATCGCCAATGACAGTAAACCCCTAGATCAAGCCTCTCCAGATTTTCGATTTGCGGCGGCGGTAGCGGAATTTGGGATGCTATTGCGGGACTCCCCCTACCGTGGCGAAAGTTCCTTTGATCAAGTTTTAGAACTGGCCCAAGGCAGCAAAGGAGCAGATCCCGAAGGCTATCGCAGTGAATTTATCCAACTGGTCAAAACGGCCCAAGCTTTGAAATTTTAAGGAAGAAGGCCGACGCAGTTTTGTGTTCTCCCGTAGGTTGTGGGTTAGGCGATCGCCAAGTGCATAGGGTCTGCTACCCGGCCACTACATAGCACCACGAAATGAAACATATCCTTCGGAGAACAGATCAATGAAAATCACACGACACACCATTGGCAAAGGTTTAATGCTTGGCACCATGATTCTAATGGGCAGTAGCTTTAGTGCGAATGCCGCCCCCCTTTCTAGTACTGGCCCCCTGCCTTCTGTCGGCTGTCCAAGTAATTTACCCCAGCACCACTGTTGGCTGAGAACAACACCGACCGGGCCGATTAACCCTGGCATGGTTGCAACACCGCTCCCCTCCGCCCAAGCCCAACCTAAACCTCTGACCTGTCCAGAAGGTTGGCAACCCCGTCCCCAGGAAGTAAATTTCCAACTTGGCCCTTGTCTACCTGGCACTATTGTGACCCCGACTCCCCAACCCCAGGCAGAACTTCTCCTTCCTGCTATTCAAAAAATGCATTTGGGTCTGCCCAGAAGATAACTCACAAAAAAACAAGATCACCATGGTGCTGTTTTCTGAAAACTTTGACCGGGGTGATCTTATTTCTTGATTTGATTTAATCGGGTTCAAAGGAACCGTTCGGTTACTTAAGCAACATCCGTATAGGCTTCAAGATCCATAAAAGGAGAACTATAGGGCTCCAGATCCATAAAAGGAGAGCTCAAAAACTCCTCTGCTTTGATGGGACGACTAAACAAAAAGCCCTGGATTTCATCACAGTTAAATCGCGTCAAAAATTCCAACTCTCCCTCATCTTCAACCCCTTCAGCAACTACCTTAAGGTTGAGATTGTGGGCCATTTCAATAATTGCGGTGATGATCGTTGCATTGACATGGTTTCGATGAATCCCATGGATAAAGGAGCGATCTAGCTTGAGGGTATCAAAGGAAAACTGCTGCAAATAGCTTAAAGAAGAATAACCCGTGCCAAAATCATCTAAAGCAATTTTCAAACCCAAAGACCGCAAAGCCTTTAAACGTCGTATCGATACTTCCCCATTGTTCACGAGGGTGCTTTCTGTCAATTCCAGTTGGATATCTTGGGGTTGCAACTGGTTATTGATCATAATTTGGCTGAGGCGATGGTGCAGATTTAGTTGGGTAAATTGTTTCGCCGAAAGATTGATCGACATATAAAAGTCCTTGAGGCCCGCAAGCTGCCAACGACGCAATTGGCAACAGGCTTCTTCCATGACATATTCCCCAATCGGGATGATCAAACCGGTTTCTTCGGCCAGGGAAATAAATTGATTGGGCAAAACCAAACCACGGGTTGGGTGAAACCAGCGTAAGAGGGCTTCGGCACCAACCACCTTGCCCGTTTGCAAGTTCATCTTCGGCTGGTAAACAACTTCGAGCTCGTTGCGTTCGAGAGCTTGCCGCAGGTCAGCTTCGAGGGAAACCGTATTCAAGCGGCCCACGTTCATTGCGACGGAATAAAAGGCGTGTTGATTGCCTCCCTGTTTTTGAACTCGCAACATGGCTGTGTGGGCATTACTGAGCAGTTCATCAAGGGTAATGCCATCTCTGATGTAGAGGGCGATGCCGATGCTGAGGCTGATAAAGACATCCTGTTGGTCTTCTGTGGTAAAGGGGGAACTAAAGGCCGCGAGGATTTCTTCGGCAATATTGACGATTTCATGGCGATGTTCTAGGGGATGAAGAATCGCACAAAATTCTGAAGTGTTGAGACTAACGACAGTGCCGTATTTCTCTAAGGTTTGTTGTAGGCGATCGCCTACCTGCTTGAGTAAAGCGCTGACAATACCGTGGCCAAGGTATTCGTTGAGGAGTTGAAAGCGGTCTAGACCAATGGAGAGAAGCGGAGTGGAGGGCACTGTCTCACTATCTTCTTGACCGAGGGGTAACTGTGCCACCACCTTTTCAAAAGCATAGGTAATCCTATTTTGATTCGGTAGACCGGTGAGACTATCTTTCTCACTCAGTTGGTTTAACTGCTCGGAATAGTATTGTTTGACCTTGGAGTATTTATTGAGACGTACTTCGACAGCCTTGAGAAGTTCTGCAGCTTGGATCGGTTTCATCAAATAATCATCGGCTCCGGATGCCATTCCCTGGCGGAGTTGCTGACCCTCTGCTTGGGCCGTCAAAAAAATGAAGGGAATCATTTCCGTTGCTTCCTGTTGCTGGAGCCGTGCCAGAACGTCATAACCACTCAAATGGGGCATCATCACATCGCAGATGATCAGATCCGGGTGATATTCCTTGGCTGCTTGAATTCCTTTTTCGCCATCATTCGCTTCGATAACGATGTAGCCAGCATTCGTGAGAATTTTTCGAGTCAGTTTACGGATAACGTAGTCGTCTTCAATGACGAGAATCGTCGTGATTTCTCCGGGATTTTGTAGGCCAGAGGAAACATCATTTTGGGCGGGAAGGTTGTTAAGAGACATATTCACTCAGCATCTCAGGGCGTTGACGGAACATTTTTTCGGGGAAAGAAACCAAGCTACTTGCCATCAGATAATTGGATGTTCGCTGTTTCTGTGAGAATGTTTTCTTTCATTAAGGGCCACAATCATTGCGCTGTAGATGCCAATTGCTATCTCAAAAACGTTGGCGGTTCGGGGTCAAACCTCGGACTAGCGGGGTGGCTACGCGCGAAAAATGTTGGCTTGCTTTAATTTTAGTTTATGAAAATCAAAGGCGTTATGTGTAGAAATGTAACATGGTGATGGGAAAAAAGTAAATCTGGGGTATCTACTCCAATTTTTTTCCGTGGAAAATTAAAACCAAAAGATTGCTTTCGCTAAGGGAATTGTCTATTTCTGTTGGGCGATCGCCACAGTCGTTTCGGGCAAGGTAGTCAACCGGGGTAGGCGATCGCGCTGTTGAAACAAAATAAAAGCCGCCACCGCCAAGAGAAAATACCCAAAACCCTTTTGAAGTTGTTTTGCATTGAAATAGCGCCCACTGTAGCCGCCGAGCAAAATTCCCAGGCTCGCCACAAAGGTAAAGTTCACCATCAGATGCCAATCAAAAACCACATCAGCCTGGCCAAAGTAACCCAGGAATCCGGCGATCGCATTCATCACAATAATCACCAGGGACGTGCCCACCGCCTCCTTCATTTCCGTTTTACCGAGCAGCACCAGGGCCGGCACAATCGCGAAGCCACCACCAACCCCCACTAGCCCCGTCAAAATGCCGATTCCCAAACCTTCCGTGAGCAACCACAGCCAACAGTAGCGGCACACCGGGGCCGGATAATCTTCAAGGTGTGGCTCATTCGCTGGATGGGCGATCGCCTTGCCACTTTTACGAATCATAAAAATCGCCGCGATCAACATCATCACCGCAAACAGCAATAGCTGCACCGTCCCTGTGATGAAAGGCAACCGGGTTAACTGCGCCCCCAGGAAAGCCCCGACCATGGTCGCCGAGCCAAAAATCCCTGCTTTTTTCAAGTTAATATTCCCCTGTCGCCAGTGGGGCACCAACCCCACCGCACTGACAATGCCGACGATAAACAACGTCATGGCGATCGCACTTTTCGGGTCAACCCCCATCACATAGACCAAGATCGGCACCGCCAACACCGAACCACCGCCCCCCATCAAACCCAGACTGATGCCAATACAAGCCGCTAAAAAATATCCCAAGAGCTGCATTATTTCTATCCTCCAAAAAAAAGCCCCCAGCAACTGTGGGGAGCAATGTCGTTCGTTAAACTTATTTGACGCGGTTGTAGGGGAGACGGGCCAAAATTTTCGCCATACCGCAGAAGCCCGTAAAGCCCGCAAACATTAACCCAGAGCCGACAAATCCGGTGAGTAGCAAAAACCAAGGAGAGATAAACGCACTGAGTAACGTACCGGCGAGGACTAGACCCCCAGCGACAATTTGCACCTGGCGCATCATCGGTAAAGGCGCTTTTTTATCTTCGTTGTAGGGCAAGTTAGCGCCTTTCCAGGCCGTAAATCCGCCGTCAAAATGGGCCACTTGGTAATAGCCTGCCGCAAAGAATAGTTTGGCCGCCCGTCGGGAGCGATTGCCGCTTTGACAATAAAGGATCACTTTTTTCGTTGTCTGGGGCACGGTGTCTACGGTCAAGCGAGACAGGGGAATATTTTGCGCTCCCGCCACATGTTCTCTCGCGTATTCAGCCTGTTCGCGCACATCGAAAACGACGGTATTGGGAGAATTGACCTGGGCGGCAAACTCAGCAGGTGAAAGTTCAAGTAATTGTTGTTGTTGGGTAGTAGTCATTGCACTAAAAAAAATGGTGATGATTGGGTGTAATCCGAGACGAAAAATGGCTTGCTTGCCAGGGAAAAAGAGTTAAATGGGGAAAAAGAGTTAAATATTGCCACAGGCTTGATTTGCGGGCACTGCTTCCATAATCTTTTTCGGGTCGGGGAGGTTGAGGTTATCCATCAGGTGAACAAAGGCTTGGCGATCGCCTTTGAGGCGGGGGTTAAATTGCTTTTCTTCGGCAATGGTCGAAACCACCTGGCCCCGGTAGTCATGGCCCGGATAAACCAAGGTTTCGGGCGGCAAGTTAAACAATTTTTGAATCGAATCGTAGAGGGTGCCCGCATCCCCACTCTGGAAATCAGTACGGCCACAACCCCGGATAAACAACGCATCCCCCGTGAAAAGATGGGTGCCATCGGCCAAAAACGCCATGTGACTATCGGTATGGCCTGGGGTGGCGATCGCCTGAATTTCGATAGAACCGACCTTGAGCACTTCCCCATCGACAACGGAACGATCCGCACAGGCGACTTCTGCCCCCTGGGGCACAACCCCTAAACAGTTCGTTTTTTCCCGGAGCCGACTCGTCCCCGTCACATGGTCAGCATGGACATGGGTTTCGAGACAATACTTTAACGTCAAACCCAGTTCTTGCAGAAGCTGAAGATCCCGTTCCACTTGCTCAAGCACGGGGTCAATCAAGGCCGCCTCACCACTTTCAGGATCAGCCACAAGATAGGTGTAAGTATAGGTTTCGTAGTCAAAAAGTTGGCGAAAGAGCATGGTTCACAAAGACAGCAGCTGAGTGACTAAGCTGGCCGTTAAATATAAGTATATCACTAAAAAGTAATTTATCAATAGAAAATTTTAGGCTTTTTTTAGGTTTCTGGGGGAAATTTCCCCTCGCTCCCCCTATTTAAATGCCTATACTCATGGTGACGGGGCCAGTCCACCAAAAATCTAAATTCTGCCCATCATTTGACTGTTACCCCGCAAATCAAGAGCATAGGAGTGGAGTTTGTTACATTCAGAAGCGCCATTCCGCCCTATGGTAGACCTAAGCAAAAATTCTGGAAATTTTTGTAAAAAAGGGGTTCTTTTCCTGTTTGATCTTGGGGTGTTCTTTTTTTTAACAACCCTAAGCGATGCTCCCCCTGGGGTGACTCTGCTGTTCAACGATGCACCATTATGCTGATCAACCCATTTCGTCGTCCTTTCCGCAAAAACCTCCGGGCTTATCCACGACCAATGGCAGTCACTAAAAATCACCCACAATATCGCCTCAACCATTGGCTCAAATGGATGATGCCAGGCCTCTCGGTCAAGCGATGGCTCTTGATGAGTGCTTTGGGGGTTCTATTTACGGCGTTGGGGTTGGCGATTTGGCTCAATTTAACCCCCGTCTCCCGGCTGTTGGCCTTGATGGGCGCACTCCTGCAATGGTTAACGGCAGTAGTACCGAGTAATATTTCTGGGCCGGTGGCGATCGCCGCTGGTCTAAGCCTGATCTTCTGGGGCCAAAATCGTACCTTTGGGGCGATTACCACGGTACTAAATCCCGATGGGGACGAAGAATTAGTTGATATGCTCCACAACCACCGGCGCTTAAATAAAGGGCCAAAAATTGTCGCCATTGGTGGGGGAACGGGCCTCTCTACCCTGTTGCGGGGCCTCAAAAAATACAGCAGCAACATTACCGCCGTGGTGACTGTGGCCGACGATGGTGGTTCTTCGGGGCGACTGCGCCGGGAAATCGGTGTCCTGCCACCGGGGGATATCCGCAACTGTCTCGCAGCCTTTGCGGACGAAGAAAGACTCCTCACGGAATTATTTCAATATCGTTTTAAGGCTGGCGATGGGTTGGTGGGCCATAGTTTTGGTAATTTATTTCTCACGGCCATGAGCGAAATTACCGGGGATCTCGAACAGGCAGTGCTGGCCAGTTCCAAGGTTTTAGCCATCCGGGGCCGGGTTTTGCCAGCGACCCTCAGTGATGTGAAGCTTTGGGCGAGGATGGCCGATGGCCGAGTTATAGAAGGAGAATCTAATATTCCAGAGGCTGGGGGACACATTATGGAGTTGGGTTGTTGGCCCGAAAATCCGCCAGCCCTCCCCGCAGCAGTCAAGGCCATTGAAGAAGCCGACTTTATTATCATGGGGCCGGGGAGCCTCTATACAAGCGTGATCCCCAATTTGTTAGTCCCGGAAATTCGTGAGGCGATCGCCCGTAGTGGTGCCCCCCGGATTTATGTCTGCAATATCATGACCCAACCGGGGGAAACCGATGGTTATACCGTCGCTGACCACATCAAGGCCATTGACCGCGCCTGTGGCAAAAAACTCTTTGATGCTGTCCTTGTCCACCAGCGATCGCCGTCGGAAGCGGCCCTCCGTAAATATGCCCTCGAACGTTCCCATCCTGTATTTCTCGACCGCGAAGAAGTGGGGCGACTGAGGCGACGGGTGGTGATTGCCAACATCATGGACGAAGACCCAGACACAGGCTATGTCCGCCACAACCACGAACGCCTAGCGGGGATGTTGGTGCGTTGGTTTAGCCGTGCTGCCGAAGTCCAAACCAAAATGGCCTATCCCCCCACTAAATAGATCCTTCCCTAGGGAAGGTGGCCGCTAGGCCGGAGGGTGTTCTCCCCTGGAGGCTACTGTGTACACACAAGTAGGGTGAACTAAAATGGAGGAGTCGAGAGGCAGGAAATTCCAATGGATAATCCAATCCTGATTCACGCTACACAAATGAGCGGCAGCTCCTTTGGCGACCCTCGCCTAGAAAAAAGGGGGCGGCATTGTATGAAGCGATGCAAGACCATCAATCAGTAAATATCCGCGCCCTGAGCCGAAATCGAGCAGAACAAGTGGGGTACTATCGTTTCCTTGACAACGACAATGTCAGCCTATGTGAGTTGATACAGAGCGTGTCTGACGCCTGCCAACAACAAGTGGGAGGACTCCACGTCCTGGCCATTAGTGATAGCAGTGAGGTTAACCTACAAGCCCATGTAGGACGAATCAACCCAGAAGGATTAGGAGTGGTAGGCAATAACCAAGATGTCGGCTTTTTTATTCACCCGACTTTAATCGTGAACGCCGAAACAGGGTTTCCCCTAGGTCTCAGTAATATCCAAATATGGAGCCGAAAAGCAGTTCGTCCCAATAAGCATCAACGACGTTACCTAAAGCTACCGATTGAAGAGAAAGAATCCTACAAATGGCTACTGTCTGCCGAAGCATCTGAGCCCTGTCTGAAAAACGGGGGAGTGAAACAAGTAACCCATGTGGGCGACCGCGAAAATGACATATATCAAGAATGGGTGCGAGTTCCCAATGACCAAACCCATGTTTTAGTGAGAGCTTGTCGGGACCGTCGCCTCTGGGATGAGCAGCAATCCCTGTATGAATACTTAAGCGCACAGCACTGCGAAGGGACTTATTCGGTGCAGGTAGTGGCAGATTCTCGATTGGGACGTACTGCCCGCGAAGCTTGGTTAGCGGTACGGATGACTCCAGTTCAGATTCAACGGCCAGATACAGTGGAAGCTCAGGATTATCCCGAGAAGGTACAGCTGTATGCCGTAGAAGCAAAGGAAGTCAATCCTCCCGTAGGACAAGACCCCATTCATTGGCGATTGCTTACAACTCATCGGGTCGTCAGTCTAGAGCAAGCTTTACAAGTGATTGAATGGTATCGTTGGCGCTGGCGAATTGAGCAACTTTTTGGCACTTTGAAGCGGTCTGGATTGGATTTAGAATCCACGCAGTTAGAGTCGGTTAGTGCCATTGAACGACTGACAGTTTTAGCTTTGTCCGTGGCCCTAAGGGTGTTGCAGCTTCTAGAGGGTCGAGATGATTCCAGCCTTGTTGCTCAGGTGGTATTTAGTCCTGAAGAGCAGGAATGTCTCAGGCAACTAGCTCCGACATTGCAGGGGAAAACTCAAAAGCAGCAAAATCCTCATGCTTCAGCTTCGTTGTCTTGGGCAACTTGGCTAATTGGCCGTTTAGGAGGATGGTCTGGGTATCGCTCCCAGTCTCCTCCTGGCATCCGAACTTTGTGGAGGGGGCTATACCAGTTTGAATCTATCTTCCATGGATGGAAGCTCGCTCAATCCACACTTGTGTGTACACAGTAGCCCCTGGAGGGGAGCTAGAGGGGTGATGTTCTACCCCGAAACCCTCGATGTCACAATGCGATTGCGCCCTTCATGTTTCGCTTGATATAAAGCTTTGTCGGCCTGAAAAATGAAATGCCCCATATCCGCCTGGGGTTGGGGTTGGGCCACGTGGAGACCGATGCTGATGGTAATAAATTCACTGATCGGCGACTTTGGGTGGGGAATCTTCGCCTTGGTGATCGCCTTGATCAGTTCCTGGGCAATGTTTTTCGCGCTCGCAAAATCGACATTGGTCAATAGCAGCACAAATTCTTCCCCTCCATAGCGGGCCGCCAAGTCCGTTGGACGACGGGCCATCAAATTTACCCAAGAGGAAACCTGTTGAATACATTTATCCCCTTTTTGGTGCCCATAGTGATCGTTGTAGTTTTTAAAAAAATCAATGTCGATCATCATCAGAGCTAAAGGATACTGATATCGCACTGCCCGCTGCCACTCCTTTGTTAGGGTGAGATCAAACATGCGGCGGTTAGCAATGCCCGTCAGCCCATCCAAGTGGGAAAGTTCCTCCAGTTCCTGATTTAACATCAAAATTTCTTGTTGGGCCTGTTTTAACGCTTCGACCTGGGCCTGCAAACGGATCGCAAACCACACGGCGATCGCCAATACCAAAGACAAAGAACTGCCTAAAATCAAGATTCCCCAGGCCACCGGGTGCTCAAATAAACTCTGGCTGGTGTCCTCGGCCACTAGCAATCTCTTGGAAAAAAAAGCCTGCCACAGGGCGATCGTCAAAGTTAGTCCCAGCCATAACAATGCCAGAGGAAAGAAAAAATTTGATACCCGACGGTGAATTTGTAAACTCAACTGCCGCGCCTGGAGAATGACGATCAGACCCACCACGATAAAACCACTGGAGGTATGAACCGCCATTTGCGTCAGCTTCCCCCAACCGTAGGTCGTCTCAATATTCGCAAGATAGCCCAAACAAGCCACCGTCCCCAATCCCATCACCGACGCCCCCAAAAAACTTCCCCCCAGCAAATTTCTTTTTTGTTGCGGCTGCGTAATCAAAAACAACCCAATGCTGCTCAGGAAAAAACAGAGGGCGGTGTTCGGGGCCATGCGTCCTGGATGGGAGGTCGCGACGACGATGTAATGGCGCATAAAGAGTTCATCTAGGGGGAGGTTTAGGCCAAAGATATATTCAGCCAAGGTCAGCCCCCCCAACAAACCAATTAAAACGGCCAGGGCGATCGCCACTCTTTTCATCGGCCCCAAGGCAAACATAGCCAGACCCACCAACACAAACCCCAGGGCCGTATTAAACTGCATCGGCACAAAACTAGGATGAAGCTGAATGATTTCTGGCAGGCGCAAATACCAACCCAAGATCACAGCAATCCCTAGGGTACAGACCGAGGCAGCACCAAGATAAATCAGGGCTTGGGAAAAGGGAAAACGTTTCATCAGCAGCCTGGAGTTCCACGGGCCGGGGGAGGAAAATATTGCAGTCTAATTTTGCCCGCTATTCCTATTTTGTCCTGTTGGCTCGTAAAAACTAGCAGGGGACGGTGACAAATTTGGTGAGGATCTTCCCTTTTGCCCCTAGTTGAGGCGTTAGATTGCCCCTAAGGCATCGTAGATCGCCCAGATCCCCATGGCCCGTAGGTAGTGACAGGCGCGGAAAGTACCATTGGCTGTAATCGCTTCGGGGGTGCGGAACTGTAACCCATTGTCATAAACCTGTTCCACTACGGCTTCCACCATCCGCAGAGCTTCGGTTTGCATCCCATTACGAATCATCAGGGCGGCAATGCCAAAGTTAATCCCTGTCCACACTTCGAGGGGGTGGGTGTCATTTTCTTTTTCGGGGGTGCCGTCGGGGTTGAGGCCATTGGCTGCACCAAATTGACCGCCATGGAATTTTTCAAAACAAGCAGTGTAAATGGTAGCCAGGGTTGTGGCAGTGCGATCGCCGGGGTTCACATCCGGAAGACTGAGTAGTTGGGTGTAATATTGACCGCATAGTTGATCGGCCATCACCACGCGGGAATTACTCCCCGTATCCAGGGTGTAGTAGCTGCCGTTCCAGAGGATGTCTTGGTAAAGGGGCCGGGCCTGGTCGAGCCAGGTTTGGTAGGTGGCGATCGCCTGCTCAAATTCTGCTGCGGAGACTTGATTTTGGTGTGCTTCAAAGTGACTGGGACTTTGTTGGAGGATTTTTGCCATGGCGATCGCCGCTTCGAGGGCCGCAATCCACAGCCCCCCACAGTAGGCACTGATCCCCTTCAGTTTCCAGTCATCAAAGGTTTGATCCGGTGCCCCTCCATTTTCGGGAATGCCATCGCCGTCTAGGTCAAAGGTCTTCAGGTAGTCGAGGGCAGTGAGGACGCTTCCCCAACAGCTCCAGAGAAATTCCGTATCCTCGGCCCCGGTCATCACAAAATCCCGGTACACTTGCAGGACAAAATCTGACCCCAAATCTTTCCAGAGGTTGCAATCCTGGTAGGCGGTGTAATTGGTGGCTTCCCAAGGATGTTCGTTCGGTGCCCCCAGATCATGGGGCGTTGCCCCGGCGACTTTGCGGGTGGCCATGGTCTTGTTGTAGCCGATCATCCGTTGGGTATCGTCACTGGTGGGAATTGCCCGGGCAAAGGCTTCTAGCACCGCTTTATCCAGTCGTGGCCAGAGCATCGTCAAACCAAAAGAACCATACATCCGCACATCGAGGCTTTCGTACCAGCAGTAGTCGAGGCATTCTAAAACCCCAAACTGACCGACGGGATCATTTTCCGTGGCCGCCGTCCAGAGGCTGCCCCCCTGGGTTAAGAGGTACAGCTCATTAAATAAGGCCATTTTTAGCCAATCCGGCAGATCATCCCGCCCCAGGATCGGTTGTTGCCAGGCCGCGATCCGTTCTTTCCAGAGATCGCTATGTTTCATCGCTGTGCGGATCATTGTCCAGACATTATTCCCACTCCGGCCAAAAAAGTCTGTGTAGCGGCGAAAATAGGTGATATCCGGCGCAAATTCCATCACAGGCAAATCCCAGGCGAGAAAGAAGGGGATTTTCTTCGTTTTGCCGGGTCGGAGCGTAAAACGGACGGCGATCGCCCCGGCAATTTGTTCCCCAGGCGCAGCCGGTGTTTCATCTTCAATGTCTGGCAGGGAGCCATTCCCGGCAAAATAATCCCACACATCGCGGCCATCCCCCACCGGGTTCCAACGGTTGTGATAAAAGACTTCCAGGGTTGGATTCGTCACCGTCGCAAAACACAGTTGGCCTTCCCCTTCGCTGAGATCCGCATGGGGCCGCACCCGATTCAGCAGGCAGCCCACCCGGTAGCGGTCTTGCACCCATTGGTTTAAATTGCCAGTGCTATCGCCCCAACGGGATTGGTATTCGTACACCGGGGAGCCGTCATCCCGCAGCACCACCTCCGGCGTTTTTTGGGCCTTGGTAAACCACCCCACCATATTTTGCCAAGTCATCATAATACTGACAGTGATCGGCTTATCGGTGGGATTGTGGGCCGTCCATTCAAAAACAGCGACGGGATAACTGGTTTCTTGGTAATTCTGGGCAATAATCGGCGAAAACTGCTCACAGGTCAGCTCTGCGGCGAAAGCCCCTTGATATTCGTACCAACTGCGCGGGTATAGGGCCGCATAGGTACCTTTTTTGGCGGGATACCATTGCCAACTGTCCAAGGTGCCATCCTCTGGGGCGACGGTACTCATCGCGTAGGCTTGGGCTGCTTCTCCCTCCGGCTGTTCAAAGACACTAAATTGACAAGCACCAGCATTGCGAAAGGTGTGTTCCCCCGCATCTAAATGCCACAGATTAAAATCTCCCCGGGGTGATCGCCCGATGCAACCCGCCCCAAACCCACCGAGGGGCATCCCATGCCAGGGGCCATCGTCTAAATTACTGCCATAGCGGACGGTGTAGGGGTGATCCCATCCCAAACCAAGGGGACGTTTCCAGGCACAATCGGGGATGACAGGGGGTTCCGCAAACAGACTCATAGGGACGGGCTGATCTCATGATTAAATACAGCTTTCAGTCTATCGCCTTTATTCCCTCCCCGAACTATCCTCCCTAGAGGGAGGTGGCCGAAAGGCCGGAGGGTGTCTTCTCCCTGTAGGGAGGTGGCCGCAGGCTGGAGGGTATTCTCTCCTCATAGTCCTCATAGGGGAATTAGAGGGGTGCCCCTAGAGTAGTCTACATGGGTAAAGAACGAAGCCGAACTTTTTCATCATCAACTGATATGGCAACTCCTTGTCGCAATTCTGTGGAACATTGTTCTAAGTTCTAAAACGAATGCTAAACGGTTTTCAATGACCTCACGGCTGGCGTTCCCTAAGCGAAAAATGACGACACTCGGCAGCTTCGCCTTTGACAGTGCTAATAAAGTCCCAAAGTCGAGATCAACGGTCAAGATAATGCGATTTTCCTGACGGGCTTTTTCTAAAATTTGTGCATCGGTAAGCTTTTCTAAACCTTGCTCTAGGAGATGAATGGCATCATGGCCTTGGTTGCGTAGCCAGCGCACTGTCTTGGGCGAAATTCCCATGTCTGCCAAAAATTTCATGAGGCCTTGGATTGCCTCAGAGGAATAATTTTGTCCTCACTTAGCCAGGCCGCATAGAGCATCACCTGCTGAATATCTTCTGGTTCTAGGTAAGGATAATCATCAATAATCTCGGCTGAACTTTTGCCATTTGCTAACAGGTTTAGAATCAGGGAAACCGGTATGCGCATTCCCCGGATGCAAGCTTTACCACCCATGATATTTGGATCAAAAGTAATTCGATTAAGTGCCTGTAGCATTTGTGACCTGACTCGACGAGGGCGATAGGACTTATCCATTGTTATTTTAGCCAATCCCCTAGACCATTCTCCCTAGAGGGAAGTGGCCAGAGGGTATTCTCCCCTGGAGGGGAGTCTCTCAAAAGTCCAAGGTTTTTGGCTAAATTGATATTACCCAAGGAAAAAAGCCAAGGAGGAGAGGTTAAATACTGACACAATTACGGTTCGCTCCCATTAGTGGGTGACATTGAACAAAAGGAGGGATTTTTACGTCAGGGAAAAATAAACGTTTTCTATGACATTCGAGGGGAGATGGTAAAGATGTTTCAATTCAAACGAACGTTATCGGTAGGGGCGATCGCCACTAGCCTAACCATGATCACCGGGGGAGTTTGGGCGGCAGAAAAACCCACGATCCAAATTGCGATTTTGCTGGATTCTAGCAATAGTATGGATGGCCTCATTGACCAGACCCGACGCCAGTTGTGGACGGTGGTCAATGCCCTAACAGATGTGCGCAAAGATGGCGAGATCCCCGACCTAGAGGTGGCCCTGTACCACTATGGCAATGATTCTTTACCCCCCGACGAAGGCTTTAACCGTCAACTGACAGATTTCACGACGGAACTGGATGGAGTCTCAGAGGCATTATTTACGATCCGCACCAATGGCGGCCAGGAATATAGCGGCTGGGTGATCCAAGATGCCATTAACCAACTCAATTGGGATAGCGACCCCGAAGACTTTCGGACAATTTTTATTGCGGGGAATGAACCCTTTGATCAAGGGAGTGTGAACTGGGCCGAGGCGGTGAATCTCGCCAAAAATCAAGATGTGCTGGTCAATACGATCTACTGCGGCAATGCCGAAAGTCGCGAGCGGGATCTGTGGGCTGCTGGGGCCGAATTAGGGGATGGGGCCAACTTTAACATCGACCAAAATCGCGCTGTGGTGATTCAACCCTCTCCCTATGACGCTGAAATTCGTCGCCTAAACGATGAACTAAACCAAACTTATCTGCCCTACGGCAGCCTGGGTGAGCAGGGCTTAGAGCGACAATTGGTACAGGATGCGAACGCTGGGGCCGCCATTGTGACGCGGGGAATCTCAAAAAGCTCTGCCTACTACCGCAATAGTTCTTGGGATCTTGTCGATGCGATCGCCGAAGCAGAAGTAAGCCTTGAAACCCTCGCAGAAACGGCCCTCCCAGAGGAATTGCAGGGTCTTAGTCTGGCAGAACAAGAAGCCTACATCGCCAATACCCAAGCAGAACGCGAACAAATTCAGGCCCAAATTCGTGACCTGACGGCCCAACGGGAAGCCTATCTCAGCAGTTTGCCCACCGATGAAGACGCCAAAGACACCCTCGACTACGTGATGATCCAAGCCCTACGGAGTCAACTGGCGCGCAAGGGATTTGTCCTCCCCCGCTAAACTGACGGAGCGCATTAATCATCTCCCAGCACTTTTGGGTGCAGCTAGCCTACGCTAACGAATCAAAAAATTTCGCTATTTTTTAGGTCTGCCACATTAGTCATCTTGGCAGACTCGCCACAGGTGCGGGGGGTTGGAAATAGCTTGCCGGGATTCGCTAATCCCTTTGGATTAAAGGCTTCTCGCACATAGCCCATGGTTTCGAGATCGGCCTCGTTGAACATATCCGGCATATACATTTTTTTGTCCGCGCCGATGCCATGTTCTCCGGAAATGCTGCCCCCCTTCGCAACACAGAGCTTGAGGATTTCGCCGCCGACTTTTTCTACGGCTTCTAGATCCCCTGGAATGGCGCTGTTATATAAAATTAACGGGTGTAAGTTGCCGTCCCCCGCATGGAAGACATTGGCAATTTTGTACCCGTGGCGATCGCCAATGGCATTAATCTCGGTTAGAACTTCGGCCAACTTTGTCCGGGGAATCACGCCATCCTGCACAAAATAATCGGGACTAATATTACCCGCCGCCGCAAAGGCTGATTTACGCCCTTTCCACAATTTCAGCCGGGTTTCTGGATCATTGGCGCTGGTGATGTGCCGCGCTCCCTGGGCCAAGCAAATTTCCTTGATTCGTTCCTTTGCTGCCTTGACCTCCGCCGCCATCCCATCAATTTCGATCAACAAAATAGCCGCCGCATCACGGGGGTAACAGTTCAGCTTGACGATATCTTCCACCGCATTAATGCTGAAGTTGTCCATAATCTCCATTCCCGCTGGAATAATCCCCGCACTGACGATCGCCGCTACTGAATTTCCCGCCGCCTCGATGGACGTATAATCTGCCAGAAGCACACAAACCGCTTCCGGTCGCTTCAAAATTTTCAAGGTGATTTCCGTGGCAATACCTAGGGTTCCTTCTGATCCCACAAAGACGCCCATCAGGTCATAGCCCGGCATTTCTGGCACAACGCCGCCAAGGGTGACCACATCCCCCATGGGGGTGACGACCTTGAGTTGGAGTACATGGTTCGTGGTGACGCCATATTTAAAGCAATGGACACCGCCGGAATTTTCTGCCACATTGCCACCGATAGAGCAGACCGTTTGGCTCGAAGGATCGGGTGCATAGTAAAAGCCAGCCCCACTCACCGCTTGGGTGACCCAATTGTTAATCACCCCTGGCTGCACGGTGATCTGCTGATTGTCTAGGTCAATGTTAAGGATTTCTCGCATCCGTGCCGTCACAATCAAAATGCCATTTTCTAAGGGCAAAGCGCCCCCCGATAGCCCTGTCCCAGCCCCCCGCGCCACCCAGGGGATTTCTTGTTCATGGCAAAATTTGGCGATCGCCGCAATTTCTGCAGTGGTTCTGGGGAGCACCACTAGGGCAGGCCGTTTACGGTAGGCACTGAGGCCATCACATTCATAGGTAAGAATTTCTTCCTTGCGCCGGACAACGCCATCCCGCCCGACAATTTCCACCAGTCGCCGCCGAATCCAGGGCCAATCTCGTTGTTGCGTTGCGGATACTGACGAAAAAACCATTGCTATTTTCAGGAAAGCACAGTGGTTTCTATCTTATCCCCTGGCTGAGTCGCCCCGGCACAAACCGCAGATTTTGTTACGGTTGCTGCCCCCTAAGCAAACGCCTCCACCAGCGGCAGAGGCGATTGGATAATTTCAAGCTCAGAAATCTAAGAACAACTCCTAACGGATTTTCCGGGCTTCTTCGACCATTTGGTCAATGAGGGGTGACAGAATAATTTCCATGGCAAAGCCCATTTTGCCCCCCGGAACAACCAGGGTCGTATGGCGGGACATAAAGGAACCCGGAATCATACTGAGCAGGTAAGGGAAATCAATGGAAAATCTTTCGTAGAAGCAGCGATTGGTGTGGACAATCACAAAGCTCTCATCGGGGGTGGGAATATCCCGCGCAATGAACGGATTAGAGGTATCAACCGTTGCGACCCGTTGGAAATTGATGTGGGTGCGGGAAAATTGGGGCGTGATGTAGTTCACATAGTCAGGCATCCGGCGCAAAATCGTATCAACGATGGTTTCTGCACTGTAGCCACGCTCGGCATTATCCCGGGAAATCTTTTGGATCCACTCTAGGTTGACGATGGGCACAACCCCCACCAACAGATCAACGTACTGGGCCACATCGATGCCATTACCCACGGCGCCCCCATGGAGCCCTTCATAAAAGAGCATATCGCTGTTGGATTTGATGTCTTCCCAGGGGGTAAATTCTCCGGGCTGACAACTAACACCGAGTCTTTCGTTGTGGTGTTCGGCTTCTTCGGGGCTGTGGAGATAGTAGCGTTGTTGTCCAGAGCCCTGTTCACCGTATTCTTTGAAGAGGGCTTCGAGCTTGTCGAGGACGTTCGCCCCAAGGCCAAAGTGACTAAAGTTTTTCCCGGCAGCGGAAGCCTGGGCCATCATGCGGCGCATTTCGACCCGATTATATTTGTGGTAGCTATCACCTTCGATGACAACGGGGTTGATTTGCTCACGACGGAAAATATGCTCAAAGGCGCGTTTTACGGTGGTCGTCCCGGCTCCGGAGGATCCAGTGACAGCAACAATAGGATGTTTTTTAGACATGGATGGTGATAGTAAACGGACAAGGGTAAGTAGCACAAATCATATCAGGCGATCGCTCTTTTCGCGGCAGGGGCGATCGCCTTCTGGATCTACCAGGAGACTTTGGGGATCAAGTAGATCGCTCGCTAGAATCTTGTTTAATCAGCCGATAACACTCTTCTAGGGGGGCGCGGTCAGCCATTGCGGTGACCAAATTTTGGAAAGCATCTTGGTGGCGATCTAAGAGGTTTTTTGCTTGGAGTAGGGCCCATTGCTCCCGTTGTTGGTAGCTGGCGACAGAAATGCCGAGTTTAGCTAACAGTTGGCGGAGTTGGTCGCGGTCGTTGGCTCCCCCTAGGGCTTTGCCGTAGATCGTCGTTTCGGCGGCGATCCCCGCCATTAGGGTAGTGCTGAGACGTTCGAGTAAAAGATTCATCTGCTGGGGATTTTTGAGGGAGGCTTCGACGCTTTCGAGATCAAAACTGACGCCTCCTTGACCCGTTTGTCCCTGCTTAATCGCTTCCCAAGGGGTCAGACTGTAGCCCGTAATCGGAATGCTGAGGAGATAACCCGCCAGGAAATGGCCCGCTTCGTGGTGCAAAATGCGTTGGCGCTGTTCGGCGGGGGTAAACAAATCAAGGAATAAGGTCATGCCTCGCCCTTGCCAATTGAACGTATCCACGGTGGCAAAGGCCATCACGGCAGCGGTAATGCCAGCGGGGACAAAGGGAGACAACTGAAAAATCCCTCCCAAAAGGCTGGTCATGGTCATCAAGAAAACACCGATGGCGATTAGGTTAAGGGCGGTTTGTTGCATGGCACTGGGTCGGTCAATTGATTGGCTACGGCGAGGGCGGTTGCGTCTTCAAGGTAGCGAAATCGGCGGGGGTGTTGCAATTAAAGAGCATTGCTGGGTTGGCGATCGCCAGCGAAAAAACAGGCACAGTAGCTAACCATTTTTGAAAAGAGCGCCCCCCCTGCTCGATAAATTGTTGGAGCGAAGTTTGGGCCGTATTGCGATAGAAACCACAGCAGGGTTCATAAAGTTGCCCTTGCTTGACGAGGGCGGCGGTGTACTTTGTTGGAATTGCTGCGAGTTGCTTGAGCCATTGCTCTAATTGCCCCTGATCAAGCTTGGGTAGGTCACAGGCGAGCAGTAAAACCCAGCCCTGAAGATTTAGGGTTTTCATACCCTGATGTAAAGCAACGAGTCCCCCCTGTTGAGCCGGATCATCGAGCCAGTGGACAGTGGTGCTGAGATAGGGTTGATAGCGATCACGCCAGGGGGTCAAGAGATAAATTTCGTCACTGAGGGCCGTGGCTATCTCAAGGGTACGCCGGAGCAGGGTTTGCTCACCCCACTGCAAAAGGGCTTTGTCGGTGCCCATGCGCTGGCTTTTTCCGCCAAGCAAAATAAAAATTGGTACAGAATTAGGCATGGAGTGGCTGGGAGGCGATCGCCTGGAGGGCAGTCATCAAGGCTTGAACTTTGCTGAGGTCTTTAATACCAGGGGACTGTTCTACGCCGCTCGACAGATCGATGCCATCGGGATGCAGTTGGCCCAGGGCGACGGCAATATTATCAGGATTGAGGCCCCCTGCCAGGAACCAAGGTACAGCCGGATTAAATTGGCGCAGATCATCCCAGTTAATCTGGTGGCCTGTCCCGCCGAGTTGTTGGGGATCATAGGCATCGAGGAGCAGTGCATCGACCACGGTTTCGTATTGTTTTGCCCATTCTAAAGAGCGGCGATCGCGGATTCGCAGGGCTTTAATAATTTCCAGGTCGGGCCGTTGCTGGCGGAGTTGCTGGCACAATTCTGGGGATTCATCGCCGTGGAGTTGGGCGGTGGTGAGGTTGCCCTGACTAATGATTGCCAGCATTTCAGACAATGTCTGGTTCGCGAAAACACCCACTTTGCCAATGTGCGCGGGCAAGGCTTCCGTCAGAGTTGCCAGTTGGGTGGGCGTCACATACCGGGGCGATTTTTGGACACAAATAAATCCCAGATCCGTTACTCCCACCTTGGCGATCGCCTGGGCCTGGTCTATCTGGGTCAGCCCACAAATTTTTATCCGCATGAAAGTTCTCTACGCCATAACCATGGTGCGAATTTAGCACAACACCACAAAAAAAAGAGGCGGCGATCGCCCCTAATCATGTTTGAAATCTTTGTAACTAGAGCTCTGGGGCCATAGAGATTACTTTTATTCCAGCAGATCACAGGCCTCTGGCTTCAGATCCCGTTCCATCAACATTGTCACCGCTTCCATGGGCGTAATTTTCCCCTTGAGAAGACGATAAACTTGCCGGGAAATGGGGATCGGAATTTCCTCACGGTTAGCCAGATCAAGCAATACGGCGGTGGTATTTACCCCTTCGGCGGTACTCCCCAGCTCTTCGAGAATCTGTTCGAGGGATTTGCCCTGGGCCAGACCGTAGCCCACGCGATAGTTGCGACTGAGGGGACTGGTACAAGTAGCAAGCATATCTCCCAGCCCTGCAAGACCCAGGAAGGTTTCCGGCTGGGCTCCCAGGTGCGCCCCTACGCGAATCATCTCCGGTAACGCCCGCGTAATTAAAGCTGATTTGGCATTGGTGCCGAGCTTGAGGCCTTCGCAGACCCCTACGGCGATCGCCATGACATTTTTCAGAGTGCCGCCTAATTCAGTGCCCAGGGGATCGTTGTTGGTGTAGACCCGGAAACAGTCGGACGCAAACACTTCTTGGACAGTTTCTGCGGCCTCTAGGTCAGTGCTGGCTACTACCGTCGCGGCGGGCAAACCAGCTTCAATTTCCTTCGAGAGGTTCGGCCCCGATAACACGACTACTGGGTGGTCAGGGAAAGTTTCTTGCCAAATTTGAGACGGAGTCCGGGTGGTCTTGGGATCTAAACCCTTGGTGGCCGTCACAATAATTGCCTTGGCGGGGAGGGAAATCGCCTTGAGTTGCTCTGCTACATCGGATACCCCCTTCATGGAGATGGCCGAAATGATGATGTCAGCGTCGGCGATCGCCTCTTCGAGAGAAAGCTCACCCCGGCGCGACCAGAGCCGCAGATCATGGTCATTCACGGCGGCTAGGGTGGCGAGGGCGGAACCCCAGGCCCCAGTCCCCAGCATGGCAATGGTTTTACGGTTTGTATTCACAGACTTTAGACGTATTGTCGGGACAACAGTATTAAGGGATTGGGCGTCTTGGTCAAGGTCATTGGGAGAAATGGTTGTCATCTATCTTCTCAGAAAAATCGGGTCTAACAAACTTGAGTCGGGAACGAGAACAACGCCAACCGCCTACCGGTGAAGTTGTTTGCTTTAGTGTAAGTAAGAATCTACGGCAAAACCGTTAGGAATAAACTTCTGTTTTTGAGGCCTGGGCCTGGGCCTCAATGCGATAGTCAGGCAGACAATTCTGTTCAATGAAGGTTTTGTAATCGGCCACTTGGCGATCGCCTTCGGCATCATCCCAACCACAGTGGGTTTTGAGGGTCGCCACGAGGGTCGGCAGGGCATCATAGCCGTAGTTCGCCAACATCGCGAGGGTGGTGCGGCGGCGGCAAATATCCTTGAGGTTATAGGCCAACTCAGAGCGCACCGCATAGACTGCTTGGGCCTTAATATCTGGGAGATAGGGCACTAGGCGATCGCCCAGGTCAGGGGCATCATCTACAAGGGCGAGGACTTCCGGGGCTTTAGCGCCATACATCCGGAACAGATGTTGGATCGTGGTGCGATCAACCGTGGGCGTATAACGACGGATCATGGTTTCAATGGTGTGGGAATTAGCGGCGATCGCCCCCGGTAAAGTCCGTTTGCGGGTGGGACAAGGGGGAGCGGGACGATTCAACTTGCGGTAGACCAAATCCACCATTTCTTCGCCCACCTGGCGGTAGGTGGTTAGTTTGCCACCAATCAAGGAAATCAGATTTCTCGCCCCTTCAGGACTATGGTCAAACAGAATATGACTACGGGTAATACTGCCGGGTTTTTTATCCCCCACGTAGGGCAAGGGCCGCACTCCAGAATAGGTAAAGCGAATATCGGCCCGACTGAGCTGGGCAGAGGGTAATACTCGATTGGTTTCGGCGAGGAGATAATCGATTTCGTCGTTGTCGGCCTTCACCTGATCGAGGCTGCCGGTATATTTCAGATCCGTGGTGCCAATGAGGTATTTACCCAGCCAGGGAATGATGAAATAGGGGCGATTATCGCTGGCCGCTTCCACATAGAGGGCGGCTTGGGGAGCTCCAGGGAACGGATCAACGACAATGTGGCTTCCCTTGGTACCGCCCATTTTTTGTTCTGTGCCGATGGGTTTAGCTTCGCCGGCGGCGCGGCCCAACTGACAGACTTCATCAACCCAGGGGCCGGAGGTATTCACGACCATGCTGCCTTTAGCTTGAACCGTAAAGGTTTGGCCCGTGAGCTGATCTTCACAGGCGATCGCCTGAATTGTGGCGGTATTCTCATCCCGTTGAAGAGCTGTGACGGCGGTGTAGTTTAAAACCGTGGCCCCCGCTGCCTGGGCATCCAAAATATTCTCTAAACAGAGTCGTTCGGCGTATTCTACCTGGCCGTCGTAATATTGGGCGGCCCCAACCACATCCTGCGATCGCACCGTGCGGAAAAGATTCTGGAACTTGCGGGCGCTCAACATCCGGTGGGAGGGCACCGTTTTATCAAAACTCAAAATATCGTAGAGCAACATCCCTGCTTGGATGAGCCAGTAGCTCCGGGCCGCCCCTTTGTAGAGGGGGATCGTCATTTGGAGCGGTTGCACCAGGTGGGGCGCGGTACGCAGGAGCACTTCTCGCTCGTGGAGGGACTCCCGCACTAAATGAAACTCTAAATATTCTAGGTAACGGAGGCCCCCATGGATTAGACGGGTAGACCAACTGGTGGTGCCACTGGCGAAATCTTCCTTTTCAATGAGCAAGGTTTTTAAGCCCCGTAAGGCCCCGTCCCGGGCGATCCCAGCGCCATTAATGCCGCCACCAATGATGATTAGATCGTAGGTTGTGTTTTGAATGGTTTGAAAATCTCGCATTATTCAGGTTGGGAATTAGGGTCAAACTTGTGCGGTTAGTTGGCTTGGGTCATGACTGGTGCAATCCACCGTTTTTGTCTCACTACCCAACCCAGGGGATTTTTAAGGCGGCGATCGCCTCTCCCCCAGGTTAAGCAAAAAAACGACCTAGACGGGGGTCGGCTCCTTACCCAGGACTGCCGTTGCCTTGGCTTCCCGGAACATATGATTGGCCCACTGCTGCACGTCATAGCGTTGGATCGCCTGGTACATACTCTTCATACGCCGTTGTTGTTCCTCGACGGGCATGGCCAGGGCTTGATCAATGGATTCATCCATCCGCTTCGCCGCGTAAGGATTGGTGAGGATCGCATCGGGCAGTTCCACCGCTGACCCGGCGAATTCTGACAGGATCAAGACCCCATCATCGCAACCATGGGCGACCACATACTCTTTGGCGACTAGATTCAAGCCATCCCGCAGCGGCGTAATCCAGGCAATATCTGCGGCCCCAAAGAAACCGAGAAGTTCCTCGTAGGAGAGGGCACTGGTAAAGAGCAAAATCGGGGTCCAGTTCAACTTGGCAAAGCGACCATTGATCCGACCTACGAGTCGCTCAATTTCACTTTGGGCATTTTTATAAACTCGCATCCCAGAGGCAGCCTTGGCCGCGGCAACCACCAGATTCACTTTGGTTTGCAACTCCGGTCGCCGTTCTAGTAGGCGTTCATAGCAGACCAACATTTCCTTGGTGCCCTTCACGTAGTCCACCCGTCCAGCGGACAAAATCAGCTTGTTGCTGCCTAGTTCTTCCCGGATTTTGCGGATTCGCTCCTGGGTACTGGCTTTCTCTACCTGGGCACGGATCTGGGTGGGGTTTGTGCCCACGGGGAAAGCATCCAAATTCACCAGGTGATCTTTATATTTCAACTGGGTGGTAATTTCGGGTTCTGCGAGGGCGGTGCCTACGGCAGTAAAGGCGTGCTCATCGACGGGCACTTGGCGGGTAATTTCGACCTTGCGCAAACTCCGGGCGACGGCGACAAAGTTTTGCACGTAGCGGGGCAAATGGAAGCCACACAGGTCACAGCAGAGGAGACTGTCTACGATCGCTTCACGCCACGGCAGAATGTTAAAAATATCAACACTCGGAAATGGCGTGTGGTGGAAAAAGGCAATTTTAGCGTTGGGTTTCTTCTGGCGGATAAAGTAGGGGGTCAGCCAGAGATTATAGTCATGGACCCAAAAGAGGGCGTCATCGTCGGCATCTTCGCAGGCAGCCTCGGCAAACATTTCGTTGATTTGCTTAAAATTTTCCCAGTCTGAGGAGTCATAGGTAAACTGCCAGGGGAAGGAGTGCAGAATCGGCCAGAAGGCTTCTTTTGAGGTGATGTGATAGAAGTTTTTGACCTGGTCGGCGGACAAGGGGATGCGGTGAACCACGGAGTTTTCCTGACCGGGAAATGCCATCTTGGCTTGGAAATTTTCTTGTTGTTTGCCAGAGATTTGTTTCCAAGCGACCCAGGTGCTTTGTTCAGCGTTGGCAAAGAAGCTTTTAAGGGTCGGCATGATCCCGTTAGGGCTTGTTTTGTCACGGTAGAAGGTTTTACCGTTTTCGCGCACCTCATCATAGGGTTCCCTATGGTAGAGAATGACGAGAGAAGATTTCATTAAGACCTCCAGGGGTTGGTATGGTTCAGATAAAAAAAGGCCGCTTGCGGTAACAATGGGCCTGTGTCCAGCAGATGTTGTGGGCCGGGGGCACCGGGTAAAAATGATTTGCAACCTGGATCTTGGGGGGCAAACCGTTGGCGATCGCCGTTACACAGCACCCAAATCAACCATTGGCTCTAGCCTTGAACTCACTCCCCACAACCAGAGGCACAACACTGGGGCAATGCTCACCAACAAATATTTAGAGGCCCAGCGTCAAGGGCGTTGCCATTATTTCCCGACGAACGGCAAATTTAGTGGGGAAGCTCACCTGGGGAAGCTGGGTTTCAAAACTTCCGAGGGCTTGTTTCATGGGCCGTAAAAACTACAAAAATGGTCGATAAATGGCCATCGTATTCAATTGGACACTTTTTCATTATAACATTTTTCTCAGTTTATGTTTTTGGCTGAGTTAGTGATGGCTTGCCGGAGGGAAAGATAATGATTTATTATGGGTGGGACTTTTTATTTAAACGGTTATCTGTGGGGTGAAAGCTCGTCGAAAGGTTAATCTTTCGGGCAAAACTTAATCTTAAATTAAGGTAGTTTTAAGCTCAAAAAATCGATGCATCACAAAGATTCCTGATGCTTTCTGAAGTAATTAAGGTATGAATAGCCGCATTTTAAAGTGATTTTTTGGGGGCGATCGCCGACAAATTGATAGCCGAAAAAATAATTTGATTCTGTCAGGATATATTGATTTATCTCATCGACTCATCAGTTATCTTTGCTGTTTTGCGATCAAAAGATAAGTCATTCGGCAGATGCGAGGATGCATGGGTTGGCAACGGGCGATCGCCCCAGGCACCCGATCCGATGAATTAGTTGTTGTTACGGTTACTTAGATAGTGAATACGGCCTCTCAAATTCAGCTTAGCGAAGCAGACACCCAAATTTTGTTAGATTGGGCAGCCCAAGTGACCCATTCCAATGAAAGTTATTTCCACAAGGGGCAACGCCTCGCCAAACGCTTGGGGGCCCATTACCGGGCGGATGGCCTCACGGAGATCGGTTTCTGGACACCGGAACTGGCAGGGGAAGTGATCCAAACAAACCGCGATATTTTCTTAGAAGTCTTTACCCCCCTCGAAGCGGTAGACTTTAGCGCCCCCAGCCAAACCATTAAGTGCCGCCGGGACTGTGTAGAACTCAAACAGCAGGGGGAATTCTGTTGGGGGGTAGTTGCGGGGATGCATCCAGGCACGAGGAAGCAAATGGGCTCTCTGTACTGGTTGCGCTACTGTGATCGCCTCCAGAATGAAATTTCGATCATCCGTGATGTTTTGGCCTATTCTCTGCCCTATGGGGTTTTTGGGCCAGCGGAACTCTACGACATGGACAGCCTCCAGCGGCAGCGGACAGACCTTGCCTATTTTGAGGCCCATTCGACCCCCCTCGACCCCGACCAAGCCTCCTGGGAACGGCCGATCCTTGATAATGCCAATGAAGTGCTGCCCCGGGTGCCAGCCCCTTTAAATATTTTGCAGGTTCACCTCAAAACAGCATCCCCCGAAGGAACCCTAGCGGGCCTGACCCAGGTTTACCAGCGCCTCTCGGAAAAGATTGCCGCCGGAGAACCCCTCACCGCTGCCGAACAAAATTATGTCGGTTACGACGCGCTGCAGTTGCTCCCCATTGAACCCACCATTGAATATCGCCTTGAGGGGGACAACCGCCACCACGAATTTTTTGCGATCGCCCCCAATGAAGCTATTGAAACCGGAGAAATGGCCTGTGGCCTCGAAGTAGAAGTCACCCTCCGCAAGGCCAAAACCCAAAATTGGGGCTATGATGTGCCGATTTTAGGGTCGGCGGCGACCAACCCAACAATCCTCAGTAGCCTCCGTCCCGATGAATTGGTGGACTTTATCAGTACCCTCCATAATTTTGCGGGGGGGCCGATCCAAATTATTTATGATCTGGTCTATGGCCATGCGGACAATCAATCGTTGGAACTCCTGAACAATCAGTACCTCAAAGGCCCAAATATGTACGGGCAGGATCTGAACCACCAATTACCCCAAGTGCGGGCGATCCTTCTAGAGTTGCAACGGCGGCGTATTAACTCCGGGGCCGACGGCATTCGCATTGATGGCGGGCAAGATTTCCGCTTCTTTAATCCCCTTTCCGGTCGCGTTGAGCAGGATGATGCTTATCTGTTGGCGATGAGTGATGTGATTCAGGATATTGGCGATCGCCAACGGTTACTCTTCACCATCTTTGAAGACGGTCGGCCCTGGCCCGAAGAAGGCTGGGAAAATTCTTCAACCTATCGCGATTTGATCGAATTACGCCCAGAATCCTACCAGTGGGGGCCATTGATTTTTGCCCACAATACACCCACCATCGAAGGGTTTTGGGATTATAAATGGAACCGCATTATTGAAGTGATGTTCCAAGGCGATCGCTGGATCACCGGTTGTGCCAACCACGATACGGTGCGTCGGGGGAACCAAATCGATGCCCAAGCCGCCGCCATTAACTGGCATTTGGGCGCGACCCTCAACGAAGTTATTTTAAATGCCTACGATAATCCGGCGACTACCCTCTGGGTCTATGGCTTTATGCCCGGCCTGCCGATGGATTTTATTAATTCTTTGATGCGGGCACCCTGGGGCTTTTTCCGCAATACTGACGAACTTTATGGGGTCAAAGTCGCGGCGGAAGAAGTGGGCTTTTTGGACTGGCAGATTACTCCTGAATTATTTGCTAAACCCTGGGCCTTCCGGCACCTCAAACAGTTGGGCTTTGAGGATCTAGATTTTCTGAAGCGGTTTATGCGCGCCTTGAACGAGGCGATGATCGTCACAGATTACGATTTACAGAGAACCGCCGATCTGTGCCAACGTTGTATTGGTAATCCCGACGGGGTCTGTGAAGTCAAACCGATGCAGGAAATTGGGGAGTCCGATCACCAGGCTTTCCTCGACCATTTAACGGTGCCGAAACTGAAGACCATTGCCATGGCGTTTATGGAGGATGGCCACGAAACCTGTCGGGTTTCCCATTATCTCGACCGGGTTGATTCCGCCCAGACGGAATTTAACTTAGCCCTGCGGGAATATCGTCGCGCTCACCCTTGGCTGCGGGAAAATCTCCAGGAAGGCGATCGCTTTAATCGCCTCAGCAATGAGGAACACACGATCTTTTACGGTCTGCGCACGGAACCCCTTGAGGATGAAAGTGACCAAACCCCAGAACAAATCGTGATGGTGACCCACATGGGCGGCGAACCAACCACCATTACCCTCGGTGATTGGCTCCAGTTGGATCTTTCTGAATGGCGTGTGGCGATCGCCACCCCTGGTTTAGACATTGGTCAAACAGAAGATGCGCTGAAGATCTTTGAATTAAAAGATAGCCAAGGCCTCGTTCTTGAGCGTATTTTTGACGAGTAAAAGCTAATGGTCTTGTTAGATCATTCATCCTAGGACTATCGAATGATGTTGCAAAATCAGAAAAGATAGGTTGCAGATAGTCCATAATGATCTGACAAGTCACGCACCATTGTTCCACCAAATAAATTCAAGAAATCACCTTTCCCTGGCAGTTCATACTGGGAGGCTGTACGAAATTTTGTAAGATCAAGTGTTGTGCGATTCGGTTGAATGCTTTCATTACTGACTAATACATAGTCTAGCCATTCAGATGGATCATTTGGATAGCGATATTTTGCGAGATCATTCATGCGAGGATCAAAAGTATAACCCTGGGGAATATTTCCTAAAAACTGAGCATTTAAAGTCTCAAGAGCATTGTCATATTCAGCAGTTTGATAATTAAAGTTCAGGTCACCAGCGATAATGATTGCTTCTCTCCGTGCTTGTGCTCCCCCTGTTTTTTGATTAATAAAAGTCTCCAATTGTCTTAATTGATTTGCTCTGACACCGCTATTTTCCGTATCTGCTTGTAGATGAGTCCCAAAAATATGATAGATGATCCCTTCTTTATTAATTTTGGCGTACACAGCCCCCTTATTCGATTGACAATCAAAACCGCTACAATCAGAAAAAATAATCTGGTCAGTTGCCATGATCGGCCAGTGACTTTGCAGATATACCCCACCATCTTCTAGTTTTCCGTTGTTCATATCTACTACTTCAGTAGCAGAGAAATACCCCGCTTCTTTTAAACTGCGCGATAAGTTGTTTCGAGCTTCATTATCGAAGGCTTCATTAATGACAATGACATCCCATGGGTTTGAATTACGAATCGCTGTGGCAATTTCTTGGGCGCGGTAATTTTGCATGAGATTGCCTTGGCCGGGAATATTGCGGCTTAAGAGCATTACATTGTAATTGAGAATAGAGAAACTTTTGCTCTCAAGATTATTTGAAAATTCAAGCTGGCAGACAGACATAACCCCTGAAATTGTTGTCCACCAGTGACCAGTCCAGGTTCCTCCTTCTTCCTGAGCGAGTCGGGGACACTTGATATTCGCATCACTTTGATTCCAAATTGGTCCAGCTTCAACGGCGCGAGTGGTATTTGCAGTCGCAGGTAAACTCAAAGAAAATAGGAGGCTAATCGTTGAAGTTGTGAAACAGGAAAAGAGAGCAAGTTTGTTAAACATAACTTTTGTCGCTTTGAGTAGTAATTTTGTTGCTTTACGGGGGTGTATTTTGGGGTTGAATTTGACCCAAATAATATTTGATCTGATTACCTTGTGTTTGAGATGCTTACCGTAAAATACTTGATAAGTAAAATAGGCTCCTTGTTTTGAAGCCCTTAGATTACTAATTTGTCAATCGTCATATCCGGTATTAGCGGTAGAAAGAAGTCACAGCATATAGATCGCTCTTCGGCTCGTTATTTTGTCCATAGGAGATCATCTTGCGGTAAACATCCAACTGAAGCTGAACATTCCGGGAGGAATCATTGAGATAGATAGACCAGTCGTCGCGTCCTGTTTCCTGGAAGGTGAATGTTACTTGACCATTAGCATTGAACTCTTGCCAAACTCCGGGACTGGTTTCTCGTAGATGACCATTTGCAAATCTCGCTAGGGTGACGTCGGAAGCCGTAATCGGATATAGATCACTTTTCGGCCCGTTATTTTGCCCATAGGAGATCATCTTGCGGTACAAATCTAACTGAAGCTGGACATTCCGAGAGGCGTCATTGAGATAAACAGACCAGTCGTCGCGTCCTGTTTCCTGGAAGGTGAATGTTACTTGACCGTTGGCATTGAACTCTTGCCAAACCCCAGGACTTGTTTCTTGCAGATAGCCATTCGCAAATTTGATCAGGGTTCCGGTTACGGCATTCGGTGTAGGAGTTGTTGGGTTTACGGGCGGTGTCGGGTTTGTGGGAGGTGCTGGCGTGGATGGTGTTTGACCAATGATTTGACCGCCTTGACCAGAGACAACCCAACCTGCTTGCAACCACTTGGGTAAATATTGACGACGAATCGTATTGACTTGGTCAGGATCGAGATGCGTAAACCATTCGTCCTCTAGTGTATCTAAGCCAATTGTTGTAATTGAACCATCTTCGTTGCGCTGAGGGATAACGAGGAAATCACCTGAACTAACAGGACGAATTTGCGCACCAACTTTGCGGATAGCACGACTTTCACCCGTAGAGGAGCGATACACCTGTTCAGCATAGGGAACCTCAAACGTTATCTTACGGATGATCGCTGTATGAGCTGGTGCCATAAATGCCCAATTAAATTCCGAAGCGCTCATTTTTTCCTGGGATTCGGAACTTGCTTCATTAATGGAACGTTGCCATTCTGCACGGGCCTCTGCCCCAAAGGTTCCAGCCACAGTCTCCGGACTTTCATAGGTGATCGAAATTCCAGCGCCGACGGTATTAGTCGTGTCTTTAGATACAGAAACGCCATCAACCCGACTCCAGCTTTCTGTAATGCGCATTACTTCCTGCTCAAGAGTACCTGGGTTATTGCTGAATTGGGCCAAAGTAATTCTGATCGGGTTATTCACAACGGGGCCAGCAGGCGTAACCGTTACCCTAGGTAGTGCTCCCCCTGTGCGATTGAAGGAGACGGGATCGTAATCTAAAAATTTACGAATTGAGAATTCAGACCATCCGTCTGCATCATCTTTACGATTACAGGTGGTATCACGGTAAACCCGGACATAGTTGGCGGCCCATTTATCAGCTAGCCAGCCATCGACATCAATGGTGACTCTATTGATAAGGCCAATATCTAAGGTTTCATGGACAAATTCATCTAAATCATTATTTTCATGGCTACCTTGCAGTGTGAATTGTTCACTCGTGCCATTTTCGCCGTGCATCGTCATGTAAATGGGATTATCTGTACCAGAGCCGGAATCTGTGTAAGTTTTGACAGAGATACAGTAGGGAATGGTGCTTTGGGCTTGGGCGGGTTGGACTGTGCCCACGAATCCCAGCGTCAGTAAGCTTCCAAGGGCGGCATTTTTGAGGAGGGGAGAGGAATCAAAGTTAAACATAATTCTTAGTCTTTGTAAAAAGTCAGTCAGTTATGAATCAGTTGCAAGGTAGTAGTTATAGAAAAATTTGTCCTATGCAGTTTTTGATGGTTATGAACTGGAATTATTATTATTAATGAAGCCTTGAAACTACTACTAAAAGAGAGTTTCAGGAAAATTTCGATTTTAATCATTGAATATAGACATCACACATAATCTGTCTTATATCCAAAGAACATTATTAAGATTCAGTGGGAAAAACTTCAAAAAACTTGTATCTTTGCTGAGAGTGCTGAGTCGTTTTATTTAAGCTGAATGCAAGCAAATTCAAATAGTGCCATTACTTTTGCATCCTAAAGCTGCATATTACAGCAAAAAAGTATTCTGTTTTACAAAACAGCTTGCATTGAAATATTTCTTATGAACTTTTCCGGATCTTGAGGCCTAACTTTTACAATTTCTCCATTGAAAAATCTGCTATTTTCACCGCCGTTTCTTCATCGACTTGAAGTGTGTTCTGTTATAGATTCCCCTCATCAATTCAGATCAGACTGTAATGAAATACGGCCAAATATAGTCGGTTGAAGAAAGTGGCTTCAACCCTGAACAAAGGGAGCATCAAGACAAAAGTGGCAGCTTTCACAGTTATGATTTTGGGGCTTCGTTAGCTAGGGATGCACTCGCATTTTTATGTTGGGAGATGAGAGCCAGAGTCGTGGCGATCGCCAAACAAACCACCCCGATCAAGCCTTGCAAACGGTTTGCTTCTGTTGGTACCCACTGGGACAAAACCATCCCCGCAAGGCCAGAAATTCCAAAAAAGATGCCGATGCCCAGGCCAGCCCAATCCCCCGGAATTGTCTTAAAAATGTAGGGTAAAGTGCCGTTTCTGACGGTCGCCAAGGCCCAGGCCCAGAGCAAAGCAATAACCACATAACCGCCATCCTGGGCGGGCGCCCCCAACAGCAGCAAGAGAATGACGGTCAACCAACCAAAGGCAACACCCAAGAGGGGATATCGCTGCCACCGGAGCGTTAGCCAACCTACAGGGATCGCCAAGATCGCCACCAGCAAATTTAAGCCTTGGCCGACGGTGAGTCCTAACGTCAGCGGAATCGCTCCAAATAAACCAAGCCACCGCTGTAAAACAATTGCACTTCCCCAAGTAAAGGCGATCGCCATAAGGATCGTTTGTACAAAACCCAGCCAGGGTAAGGGGCTTGGGGTAGGGGCTTCCTCAATTAGGGGCGCAGCAGGCTTCGGCAGCACCAACCCTAAACACAAAGAGGCGATTAACAACGTCACTGATCCCGCGAGGAAAGCCGGTAAAGCTCCCACCGCTAACAATCCATTTTGAATACTCGGTTTCAGAACGCCCATCACCCCGATCACCATCGTCAGCACAGAGATGGCGAGGGGCAACTCGGCGCGGCTGGGGGTACTTTTGAGCAGTAGCACGTAAATCGGGGTACGAAACATCGTCATCGCCAAGGCCCAAGCAATGGCAACTGCGGGCAACACCCACCGCAATGGCAATTGAAACACTCCCAAGATTGGCAGGCCAATGAAAATAGCCGCCGCTAAAATCACCCCCAAGCTGATTAAAGGCAACCGACTCCCTAAAAAACGCTGTTGGCGATCACTCAAGGCCCCAAATACCGGTTCCATCACCACCGCCAGTAAAACCTCTACCGTCAACAGTTGCGCCGTAAAATCCTCTGAAAATCCCCACCCGCCCAACAACGTACCGAGATAGGCACGATAGGCAATCCACATTAAAGTAATCGCTGCCTGGATTGCGGCGATCGCCATTACCCGTCGCCAAAGAATATTGTTCTGTTTGGTTGCCATAAACTTGTTCTATGCCGCCACAATTTTTTTCACCATAGCGAAGAACGTTTAGCCCGCTATAAAAGCCTTACATCTTGCAATCTTGCGATAAAAAACTAAGCTATCCCAACCAATCTAGAGAACAAAAAATTAAGTATTTATTTACAGGATCAATCCTGTTTTATTTGGCTGGACTGGATAGGCGATCGCCCGCTTGGAGTTTGCGGCGGATCTCAGCGTGAAACCCTTGGGTAATCGGATAAAAATAAGCCAGGATCAATCCCCCAATTAGCAACACCGTCCCCAAAGGGCCAATTACCAACCGAATCACCCAGAGGGCAGAATCAGGCTGTACCGCCGGGGGACTCCCCGGAACCCGCTCAATGTAACCCGCCCAATCGAGGGCCTTGCCGACAATGTAAATCCCAAAGGCAATGCCGAGCTTTTGGAGCATCACCATAAATGCATAGAAAACCCCTTCCCGTCGCTGCCCGGTGCGCAGTTCATCGAGTTCGATCACATCCGGCAACATCGACCAGGGAATCAAATAGGCCGTTGAAACCCCCAGGCCCGCCATAAATCCCAACAAAAACAGCCATTTTTCTTGACCCGGTTGCAGGAAAAATAAACCTGCCTGGGCGACAATCCAGAACCCCATGCCTAGAGCATAAACGGTGCGTTTACCCCAACGGCGACTGAGGCGACTCCAGACAAATAACATCAGTAGGGCTGTTCCCTGCACCACTAGGGCAAACTGGGTAAAGACAAAATCCGAAAGCCCCAGCCAACTCACCACAAAGTATTGCATCACCACCGCCGTAAGTTGCGCCCCCAGCCAGGAACAGAGATAAATGCCCATCACCAGCAGAAACGGGCGATTATTAAAAACAATCTGTAGTTGCTGCACCAAGGATAAACGGGGTTGGTGGCGCTGTTGGTGCTGTTGGCGATACTGCTCCATGAACTGCACCCGCTGCCATGTACCACGCACACACCAATACATACTGCCAAGGGCGATCGCCGCTGTGATTACCGCCAACACAAGATAACGCTGGGATACCACCGGCACCACCCGAAACACTCCCTGGGCCAGGGCCAGCGCCAAAATACTGCTTCCAATGGCAAAGGTAAACCGAAAACTATTGAGTTGAGTGCGCTCATTATAATCAGACGTCAACTCTGGGGTGAGGGCGACGTAGGGTAAAAAAATGACTGTGTAGGCCGTATTGAAAATCAGCGCCAAGGTAATGTAATAGATCAACAACCACTGGGTATTTGTTGTGGGAATTCCCCACATAGCCACAAAGCACAACGCAAACGGAACCACCCCAAAGATCATCCAGGGAAAACGCCGGCCCCAGCGAGAAGTGGTGTGATCGCTCAACCAGCCCACAACAGGATCACTAATGGCATCCATTACCTTGCCCACCATCAGAATTAAGGCACTTTTATCCGGTGGTAAACCCGCCACATCCGTAAAAAAAAATAAGACAAAAAAGACCAGGATATTCCCAGTCATAGAAACACCAACAGTGCCTGCGCCATAGGCCAATTGGGTACTCAGTTTGAGGGGAGCGAGGGCCTGATGGGGCGGATTAGAAGACGGATTGGACATTAACAAGTTCACGCAACAGTCTAAAAACTAACACTATTTGCCCAGAGCCGATGCCCTTGATGGTGTTTTAGCCACTTTACTGAGCAGTGTAAAATGAGATTATCCTAAGCAATGATGCCCATGCCTGAAAGTGGAACCAGTGAAAAACTAGACCGAATTGAAGCTACTTTGGAAAAATTGGGTTCTGAAATCAGTTCCCTTGGCGATAAGGTCGGCAAGTTAGATGGTGATGTGCGGATTATTAATGACCGCGTCGATACATACCAAAAAGCCTCTACCCAAGTCGTTAACCTTGCTTTTAGCCTGATTGTGGCGGCAACATTGGCGATTATTATTCCGATCATCTTTGGCAGATAATCCAAGGCGATCGCCACAGTCAAAAAAATTTTCTATCCCATAATTGGGAACACTGCATCGATCAACTTTATTGTGACAAACTAGCTTTGGAATTTTTTGTCACTAAGATCAACATAGTAAAATGGCGACTGTAGCAAGCACGGGTAAATTGTCAATTACAGTTTTGCCCTAAGGTTCGCGTGAATATTTCACCCCCCATTCAACTTGTCGAAGCCCCCACCCAAGCTTTACTGACCTGGGCTAAGGCGATCGCCACGGGCACCCCAGACCCATTTCAGCGGGGGCAACAACTGAGTCAGAAATTGGGCGCAACCTATGGCAGTGATGGCCTAACCCAAATAGGATTCTGGATTCCGGAGGTGGGCGATCGCCCCGTTTACCTCGAAATTTTTACGCCCATGGAGGCAATCGATTTTCGCCTTGCTGATCAAGTCATTCCGTTCCGTCGGGAGGTGCTAGAACTGCCGCGCCAGGGGGAATTTGCCTGGGCCGTTGTGGCGGGTCTCAAAGCTGGCACCCGTACCCAAGCGGGATCGTTTTACTGGTTGCGCAGTGGTGAACAGATTATCCGCGATGTCTTTGCCCACTCTCTGCCCTACGGTGTGTTTGCGCCAGCCGAGCTGTACGACATGGCGCAACTGGAGCGCGACAGGGCCGACCGCGACTATTTTCACCAGGAAACTTGGGTCACACCGCCCCGCAATATTTTGCAGATTCATGTGGGTACCGCTTCCCCCACGGGCACCCTAGCCGGACTCAGCCGCATTTACCGTGACCTCGCCCGCAAATTGGCCAATAGCCAACCCCTCACCGCCGCTGAAAAAAACTATGTGGGCTTTGATGCGATTGAACTGTTACCCATTGAACCCACGGTGGAATTTCGCCCCGCCGAAAATGAAATGATTCATGCTTTTTGGCAAATTCGGGCGATCACCAACCAAGAAGTGCAAGTCCACCTGAAAAAACCAGACACCCAAAATTGGGGCTATGACGATCTGATTTTAGGGGCCGCGGCCACCAGTCCCGCCCTCCTCAGTACCCTCAGACCCACCGAAGTTGTGGATTTTATTGCCACGCTCCACACTGCCTTTGCCCGCCCGATCCAGATTATTTTTGACCTGGTTTATGGGCATATCCATCACCAAGCCCTGGGATTAATCAATGCGCGATTTTTCCGGGGCGCAAATATGTATGGCCATGATACAAACCAGCAAAATCCGATGGTGCGGGCTGTTCTCCTGGAGTTGCAACGGCGAAAAATTAATCTAGGGGCCGATGGGATTCGGGTGGATGGGGGTCAAGATTTTCAGGTGTCCGACGCCATTTCCGGCCAACTAGACTATGACAATGATTTCCTGCTGAAGATGGCTGCGGTACCCCAAACCGTTGGTACAGCGACTCGCGAGTTGTACACCATTTATGAAGATGGCCGCCCCTGGCCCAATGTCGGTTGGGAAGATATGGCTACCCATTTGGATTTAATTTACCTAAAGCCCGATTGTTTTCAGTGGAGTCCGTTGATCTTCGAGCATAATACGCCCACGTTACAGGGATTTTGGCAACGGGAATGGCGGGATGTGTGCAAAATTATGGCCCATGGCGATCGCTGGGTGACCGGTTGCGCCAACCATGACACGGTACGCAAGGGCAACCACATCAACACCGCCGCAATTCGGATTAATGAATATTTAGGGGATTCTTTGCCGGAAATTTTACAAAATGCCTACGATAATCCAGCAACCCAACTGTGGATCCATGGCTTTAGCCCAGGAATTCCGATGGATTTTTTAAATGCATTAATGCACACTCCCTGGGGCTTTTTTCGGAATACAGATGACCAATATGCCGTCAAAATTATGGCGGACGAAATTGGCTTTCTCTATTGGCAAATTACGCCGGAAATTTACCGACAATCCTGGGCGTTTCGGCGGTTTAAAACCATGGGCTTTTATGATCTCTCGTTAATGCGGCAGTTCTTTAAGGCAGTGGAACAGGCCATTGAAGCGATTGGCTATGATCTACCAAAGCTGGCGATTTTTCTGCAAACCGAATTAGAACCACAATTTGATTTTTTAAAGCCGATTACCATTGCCAACCTGAAGGAAATAGCGATCGCCTTTATGGAGGATGGCCACGAGGCTTGTCGGGTCTCCCATTATTGTGGATCGGTACCGGATGAGCGGGCGAGCTTTAATTTACGCTTGCGGCAATATCGCCAGGCCCAGCCTTGGCTGCGAAATCATCTCGATCCTGCAAGGGGCGATCGCCTGCACCATTGGTCGGATCACCAACGCACCATTTTCTACGGCAGGCGCACCAATCCCGACACCCAGCAGCGGCTTGTGTTAGTGGCGCACATGGCCGGGGCTCCGAAGACCGTTGAGATTGGCAAATGGCTCGCCCTGGATTTGGATCGTTGGCAGTTGGCGATCGCCACACCGACTTTGAAGATCAACACCATCTATGACTTAGCCCAAATTCACTTGCACAATGGCGAAGGTTTTCTGTTATCTGAAATTCCTCCCTAAATGATGTCTTTTGAGCCTAAAAACACACTTTTTTGACCTAATTTAACCCATTTAAAAAACTTTATTTAATAATGACCATGGCCCATCAAAAATACATTCTTGCGTTAGACCTCGGTACCACTGGTAATCGTGCCCTTTTGTTTAACCACAAAGGCGATATTGTTGCCCAAGCCTATAAAGAATTAACCCAATATTATCCCCAGCCGGGCTGGGTCGAACATGATGCGACGGAAATTTGGAACGACACCAAAGCCGTCATGCAACAGGTCGTCAACAATAGCAGCATTGAAACCCAGGATATCGCGGCGATCGGCCTGACGGTGCAGCGGGAAACCTGTGTCCTCTGGGATAAAACCACTGGCAAACCACTTCATAAAGCAATTGTCTGGCAGGATCGGCGGACGGCTCCCCTCTGTCAAACCCTCAGTGCGGCAGGCAAAGCGGCAGAAATTTACGATAAAACGGGCTTGGTGTTGGATGCTTATTTTTCGGCGACGAAACTGAATTGGTTATTAAGCTGGGCTAAGGAAAATAGTGCCATTAACCCCAATAATGTCCTCGCTGGAACCATTGACACCTGGGCCTTGTGGAACCTCACGGGAGGCAAAGTCCACGCCACAGATCACAGTAATGCCAGCCGGACAATGTTGCTCAATCTCAACCAAAAAGATTGGGATCCGGATTTGTTGGATTTATTCGATATTCCCCGCCAGATGATGCCAACGGTGCAGTCGAGCCTAGGGGAATTTGGCAAAACCGATCCAAGTTTATTGGGGGCGGCAATTCCGATCACCGCCATCTTTGGGGATCAACAGGCGGCCCTCTATGCCCATGGTTGCGATCGCCCCGGCTTATTAAAATGCACCTATGGCACAGGGGCGTTTTTGGTGGCGCACACGGGCGACGAGATTAAACGCTCCAAACATAAGCTCCTAACGACCATCGCGCAACCATTGGATACAAGCCCATCACGATGGCACAAATCTCGATATTGGCTATGCCCTCGAAGGGAGTATGTTCACCGCTGGGGCTTGTATCCAATGGTTGCGCGATGGCCTACAAATTATCGAAACGGCGGCGGAAACGAATGATCTTGCCCAAGGGGTGAATGATAATGGCGGCGCTTATTTTGTTCCGGCTTTAAGTGGTCTGGGAGCGCCCCACTGGGATATGAGTGCCAGGGGCGCATTTCTGGGTTTAACGAGAGGCGTCAAAAAAGAACACATGGTACGGGCTGTCCTAGAGGCGATCGCCTACCAAGCCAAAGAAGTAGTCGAAGCGATTAACCAAGATTCCGGTACGCCGATCCAAGAATTAAAAGTCGATGGCGGCGCGTGCAATAACGACTTTCTGATGCAATTCCAAGCTGACGTGTTGGGTATTCCCGTGGAACGTCCCGCTGTCCTCGATGCCACGGCCCAGGGGGCAGCCTTTGCCGCTGGATTAGCTGTCGGTTTTTGGGATGATTACCAAACCCTGGTGCAAAACCGCAAAATTGATTACGTCTTTAAGCCCAGTGCCAACGCCTCCCAAGCCCAAGCCCATTTCAAAGTCTGGCAAAAAGCCGTTGAACGAGCGAAAAACTGGGCCTAACCCCCTCTTGCCTACAGCATCTCCCCCAGGGGAGAATTCTTCCTGTTTCAACTCCCTCTAACGTAAACCCATTGAATTTAAAAAAGACTTTATGACTGCTTTACTGCTCCATGACCAACATTATTCCCTTGATCATGAAGCCTTTCTCTCAACCCTCAGCAACACAGAAAATTTACTCATTATTCAAGATCTAGATGGCGTTTGCATGGGGTTAGTCAAAGACCCCTTAACCCGCAAAATTGATCCTGACTATATCCGCGCCACACGCAAGTTTAGAGACCACTTCTTTGTCCTCACCAACGGTGAACATGAAGGCAGAAGGGGAGTAAATCGCATCGTTGAACGGGCATTTCGCAATGTTGAAGCCAAAGAGGAAACAAGCTATTTACCTGGTTTAGCAGCAGGGGGTGTGCAATGGCAGACAGATAATGGCCAAATTTCCCATCCCGGTGTTAGCCAAGCAGAACTCGATTTCCTTGCCACAGTGCCAGATTTAATTGGTCAAAGTTTAGGACAATTTTTTACTAAATATGTTGATATTTTTCCCGCTGAGCTTCAACCTGAGCTGATCCATGCTTCTGTTTTAGATAATCTCGTTTCACCGACGGCAAATTTAAACGTCCTGGCCGAATATTTAGGCGATCGCCTTGAGATTTACCAAGACCTCCAGCGCACCATGGAAACCCTGATGAATGATTTGCTAGAAAAAGCTGGCCAACAGGGTTTAGACAATAGTTTTTTCGTGCACTATGCGCCCAATTTAGGCAGAGATAATGTGGGGAAAGAAATTGTCCGCTTTGCCACAGCCAAGGATTCTGGCACCACAGATTTTCAGTTTATGGTGTGTGGTGCCGTCAAAGAAGCGGGGGTTTTAGTGCTGCTGAATTATTACTATGCCCAACGCACGGGCCACTATCCCCTAGGAGAAACCTTTAACGCCCGCCAAGCGCCCCAAAACCACGAGGAACTATTGCAACTGGTGCAAGACAATTTCGATCCGCAATTGATGCCTTTAATCGTTGGCGTCGGCGATACGGTCACAAGTCACACCGAAGGCGATCAAGTTCGACGGGGGGGGAGCGATCGCCTATTCCTGCAGCTCGTCCAAGACATTGGTAAATGGGCAAAGAGCGGCAATCTCGTCGTGTATATCGACAGCTCCCAGGGAGAATTAAAAAATCGGATTCCCTTAAAACTGGGGACAATCAATGGTCAAACCCAAGTGATTGAGGGCATTACTGATCCGGCTGATCCGTTACAAATTAACGTTGCTTTTCCGGGCGGGTTTGAACAATACACCGCCCTTTTTCAGCAGGCCGCCGCAAACCGATCTGGAACATAGTTGAGGTTAATTTAAGCCTTAGACAAGCTCACTATAATGGCAGTAGTAGCCCACCGGTGGAAGTTTAGGCAATGGACATGACCCTTCCTTTAGAGTTGAACCTCGAAAATTGTAATTTTAGCGACGAACAATTTTTTCAACTCTGCCAGCAAAATAAAAATTTCCGTTTTGAGCGGAATGCCCAAGGAGATTTAGCGATTATGTCCCCCACTGGAGGCGAAACTAGCAACCGCAATATTGATCTGTCCTATCAACTTCAGGCTTGGAACCGTCGTACAAAGCTAGGTATGGCCTTTGATTCTTCCGGCGGGTTTATTTTGCCCAATGGGGCGATGCGATCGCCCGATGCTGCCTGGATTCCCTTGGTGCGCTGGGAAGCCCTCGCACCGGAAGTAAAGACGAGGTTTTTACCCCTTTGTCCGGATTTTATTGTGGAGCTATTGTCACCGACGGATTCCCTAGCCCGCACCCAGGCAAAATTACAGGAATTTATCGACAATGGGTCGCGGTTGGGTTGGCTAATTAATCGTCAAACGCGGCAAGTTGAGGTGTATCGCAGCGGTCAACCCGCAGAAATTCTTGAGCAACCTGAGTTTCTCGATGGTGAAACCGTCTTACCGGAGTTTCAACTGGATTTAAGCACCATTTGGTAAGCGTTGATTTCGTCCAAAACTTAGTCCAACTGCCGCCCGGTGAGTTCGACGAAAATATCTTCGAGGTTGGATTCCCGCACCATCATGCTGGTTTTATCGGGCAAGTTGTCGAGATAATGTTCTGCCTCTTGGAGGGTCGGGAAAAATTTGTATTCCCAGCGATCGCCTTTTTGTTTGACGACTAAACCTTTGCCATGTTTTGCCTGGAGTTCCTCGAAGGTGCCCTCATCGATCAGGCGGCCCGCTTCCATAATGCCAATGCGATCGCAGAGGGTAGCAGCTTCCTCCATGTAGTGGGTGGTGAGGAGAATCGTCATGCCATTTTTGTTGAGGTCACGAATGATTTCCCAGAGACGACGGCGGGTTTGGGGATCCAGGCCAACGGTGGGTTCATCGAGAAAGAGAATTTTGGGTTCATGCAACAGAGCACGGGCAATCTGGACGCGGCGTTTCATCCCCCCCGATAGGGTTTTCACCAGAGCATCGCGGCGATCGCTCAGTTCCACATATTCTAAAGACTGGCGAATTAACCGTTGCCGACGGGGATTGGGAATATGGTGCAGGCGGCCATGGAATTCCAAGTTTTCCCAAACAGTGAGATCCACATCCACACTCATCTGTTGCAACACCACGCCGATATTGCGTTTGGCATGGGCGCGATTTTGCATCACATCTTCCCCAGCAATGGAAATTTTGCCGCTTGTGGGTTCGGTGAGGGTGATCAACATCCGAATCGTGGTGGATTTCCCCGCCCCGTTTGGCCCCAACAAACCGTACATTTCCCCAGCTTGAATCGCAAAGGAAAGCTCATTGACCACCGGGACTTTACTAAAAACCTTGGTGACTTTATCGAGGGAAACCGCCGCAGATGTCATGGAATTTGTAACTGTTTGTAAAGTTTACTGTCCCCATTATGCCCTGTCGCGCTGTTACTTTTTACCGTGGGAGAAGTGATTAGAGGATTTTTCCGCGATGCAATCGAGATTTTTTCAGCCGTCCGCACATCCCCTAATCTTGGGTCATCGAGGGGTTGTGACCGATCACCAAGAAAATACCATGGCGGGTTTCCAAAAGGCGATCGCCTTGGGTTTAGACGGCGTTGAACTCGATACTTTCCTCACAAAGGATGGCAAATTGGTGGTTTTCCATGACCTCTATACCAAACGGCTGACGGGGGTCACGGGGAAAATTACTGAAATGACCTGGCCAGAGATCCAAACCCTGCGCATTAAAGATTCCCTCAAAATCGGCAAACAAATCTACACCTATCCCCAACCCGAAAAAATTCCTCTCCTTGAAGATGTGTTGAGCGAACTGCGGGGCAAATTGTTAATCAATATCGAGATGAAAGCCCCCCGCCTCAACCTCCAGCAACGGAAAACAGGCATTGCCGTCGCCCAATTGATCGAAAAAATGGGGCTGCAACAGGAAGCATTTGTTACCTCCTTTAGTATTTGGGCTTTGATCTGGCTGAAGCTCACCCATCACCCCATTGAAACAGGTATTCTCTACTCGCCTTTGGTGACCAAAAATTTCTTCATTCGCAAATTTACCGAAAGCCACATTTTAGAAAAAATCCTCGATGCCAGCTTAGTCAGTCTTAACGTTAATCTATTTAAAAAACAAACCATTCAGCGACTCCATCAACACCAATTAGCCGTCGGCGCTTGGACAATCTTTTCACCGCCCCATAAAAGTCAAAACCCGAAAAAATTGGCCCAAGAATTAGCCCAGATTGATCGCCTTGTAGAACAAAACATTGATTATTTCATTACTGATCATCCCCGTCACCTCCAGCAGCATCTCCAGCAGCAACCGCAACCAATGGCTCAGCTCCTAGACGGCGGCGAAGTATTCTAAAGACGCAACAAAGACCAAACTAAACGATGACTTTTCGCCCTTTTACTCAGTTAATTCTCAAAACACATCTTCAACCAGCAGCAGTACGACAAAGATTAGCCGATGCCATTCAAAATCGCATTGTTCGAGGTACCGTCAGCCAAAAAACTTTTGAAATTCGACGTGTAATTCATTACACAAATTCTTTTTTGCCGATCATGAAAGGTCAAATCAAGGCCACAAGGGAAGGAACGGTTATTAAAGTGACAATGGCCCCGCATATTTTAATACTTTGTTTCATGGTTGGCTGGCTGGGTTTTGCTTCTGTACTACTGGCGATCGCCGCTTTTCATTTCTGGGGATTATCTATTTTTTTAGTTGGCTTCATTCCTGTGGGTGTATTTATTTTTGGTTACGTTCTGCTCACAGTCGCATTTAAATTTGAGGCCAGTAAATCCATTTTCTGTTTGCGTCAACTATTGGCCACAGCATAGGTCACCAGCAGACAAACGGAGTGCTCGCGCCTAAAATAAAAGGCTTACATTTACAAAAAATGATCGCTGGATTGTAATGTCTTCGCCCCTATTCCCCTACCAACCGCAATTTGAAGCCGATGTTGTCACTGCTTGGTATAAGGGGGTTTGTCCGGCTACCAAACAACTTTGTCGTCTCCCCCGCACCAAAAATGCTGAGGCGATCGCCTGTGAATTAATGGCGGAACTGAGGGAAAATCCGGATTTCAATTGGGAAGGGAAAATGTACGGGGTATTGCTAGCAGAAACGGCCACCGGGCAACGGGTATTTCTCAAGGCATTTTCGGGACTGCTTAAAGGCGGAAAAGTCCTCCCCGGTTGGGTGCCGCCGATGGATGGGGGCGATCGCCTGATTTTAGAAGAGCAAGAAATTCTCGCCCAGTTACGCCAGATTCGCCGGGAAATCCAACGCCTAGAAACCCTACCAGAACGAAAAACTTACCAAACGTTGCAGCAACAATGGCAAACAAAAATCGCGCAGTTTAATCAAGAGCGTCGCCAGAAAAAACAGGTACGCCGCCAAAAACGCGGGGTTTACCAGAATCATTTAACGGGAGCCGAATTAGCGCAAGCGATCGCCGCCCTTGAAGAAGAAAGTCGCCAGGAAAGCAACCACAAACGCGATCTCAAACAGGCCAGGGATCAAGAAATCGACTCCCTCGCTGCGATGATTCACCAAGCTGATCAAGACTTACAAAGCCTCCGCCAGCGCCGCAAAACCCTGTCGCGCACCCTCCAAAAACGGATGCACCAGGTCTATCACCTCAAAAATTTTCAAGGAGAATCAAAGGCGATCGCCGATTTATTTCCCACTGGTTTACCCACCGGCACCGGCGATTGTTGTGCGCCCAAACTCCTAAACTACGCTGCGAAACAGAACCTTAAACCCTTGGCCATGGCGGAGTTTTGGTGGGGTAAAAACAGCCCTGACAAACAAGTAGGCGAATTTTATTTAGCTTGTGAAGAGCGTTGCCAACCGATCCTCGGCTTTTTACTTTCGGGCTTAGGGGGAAAGTCTTTTCAAGATATTTTGACAATCCCAGAAATTCCCCTAGAAATCATCTACGAAGACCACAGCCTAATCGCCATCCACAAACCCGCTGGTCTCCCCTCGATTCCAGGCCGTAGTAGCCAGACCTATGACAGTGCATTTTCCCGATTGCGCCGCGATTATCAAGATATTTTCCTTGTCCATCGCCTCGACCAAGATACGTCCGGAATTCTTTTATTTGCCAAAAATGCTGAAACCCAACAGGATCTGCAAACCCAGTTTCGCCGCCGCAAAATTCATAAGGAATACGAAGCTCTCCTAGAGGAAAAAATTCAGCGTCCAGAAGGAATGATTACCCTTCCCCTCTGGGCAGACCCTGGCGATCGCCCCCGGCAAAAAGTAGATGCGCAACGGGGCAAACCCAGCGAAACCTATTTCGTTAAATTAGATTCCCATCGCCTCAAACTCAAGCCAATTACAGGCCGCACCCACCAACTCCGGGTCCATTGCGCCCACCCCAACGGGCTAAACAATCCGATCCTTGGCGATCGCCTCTATGGTAACCGGGCCGCCCCCCGTCTACATCTCCAGGCCACAGCCTTAACTTTTATGCACCCCGAAACCAAAAACCCACACACAATCCAGAGCGCCCCAGAATTTTAACGTTTGTATCATCAGAATAAGCATCATGAAAGCCGGATGGCATACTTTTTGAACTCTTTACATTTTTCTAAAAAAATTAATGGAATAATAAAAGAAAACTAGGGTTTAAGCTAAACCAATGTTTTAACGCGCGTAATTCTCATCATTTCAATGTCATCCTGTCAGGGGTAATTCCAAAGCCAATGTGGTGAACTTAAGCATTATGATTCAAGATTCTTATCTGCAGCACCGAGGCGATATTTTAATTGTTGATGATGTTCCTGAAAACCTACAACTTCTTTCAGAAATTTTGGTTGAAAAGGGCCACGAAGTGCGACAGGTGATCAATGGTAAACAAGCCCTCAAAGCAGTGGCAGCGGATCCCCCTGATTTGATCCTGCTGGATATTAAAATGCCCATCTTAGATGGTTATGGCGTTTGCCAACGGCTAAAGGCTAATCCAGACACCGCCAAAATTCCCATTATTTTCATCAGTGCTTTAAATGATGTTTTCGATAAGGTGAAGGCTTTTTCCTTAGGGGGCGTTGACTATATCAATAAGCCCTTTGATATGTATGAGGTGCTTGTGCGCGTTGAAAATCAACTTAAGATTTTGCGTAATGCCCAGGAGCTTGAAGAAAAAAATAACCAGTTAGCCCAGATCAACCAAGATCTAAAATCCTTTAACTATATGGTTTCCCATGATTTACGGCGGCCATTAACGAAATTGTTAGGGTTTTGTGACTTGCTCTTAGGTGATGTTGATACCTTTGACGAAGAGACCTTAGAGACGTTAGAGATTATTGCGAATTCTGCTAAGGAAATGAATCATATCATCTCTGACTTGATGCGCCTTGCAGAAATTAAAGAAAAGCAATTAACCCTTGAGAGGATTAATTTAAGTGAAATTGCCACAGAAATTATTCAGGATCTCCAAGGTGAAACCCCTGACCGAGCCATAGAAATTAAAATCGAACCGGATGTGATTATCCTAGGCGATCGCCCGCTCCTTAAGATGGCCTTTGAAAACCTATTTGAAAATGCCTGGAAATACACCAGCAAGGTCAAAAATCCTCAAATAAAATTTTATAAAATTGATTCTCAAACCTACTGCCTAGAAGATAATGGTGTTGGTTTTACCGCAGAACATCTAGAAGAGATTTTTTTGCCATTTAAGCGACTCCACACCCAATCTGAATTTGAAGGAACGGGAGTTGGTTTAGCAATTGTTAGGCGTATTATCGAAGTGCATCGGGGACAAATCTGGGCCGAAACACGGGTTAACCAAGGGGCTAAATTTTGCTTTACTTTTGGTTTTGATCTCCCCCCAACAAATACTTAGAAAATATTCTGTGAATCACAAAAAAGTGTTTAGAAAATTAGCTTATTAAAAATCAATAAATAACGTCGATTTTGCCTCATTAATTTAGTTAAAGCAGCCCGAAAAATTGATAATTAGATCTTAATCTTGTTGGGGTATGGATTAATTTCACTGTATTTTCTATGGCTTCTTGATTTCTTGCCTACAATGGGGAAAGAGTTACAGATTTTTAAAACAGCTATGAGTTCTGCGAGCACAACTGTCTACAGCGATCGCCAAATCACGGCTTGGCTAAGGGGACTATTGACCATTGCCTGGGCCGACGGTCATTTTGATGCCGAAGAGCAAGAGCTCATTACGCGACTGACCCAGGACGAACTCGCCCCCCACAGCAGTCTAGGGGACTTAGAACCGATTACGGGTGAAGAACTGGCGACTGACCTCGGAGAAGAGCCAAATATCCGCGAAAATTTTCTCCGGACAGCGGTAATGATGGCGATCGCCGATGGGGTCTATTCCATCGTTGAAGCCGATCAAATCAAAGCCTTTGGGAAAGCCCTTGGGGTAGATCTCAGCGCCCTCCATAACCTTGAAAAAACCCTCTACGACCCAGAAACTGTCACCACCGAAACCCCCCAACCAGAAGTTCACCTTGACGCCCTTAAACCAATCCGCAACTGGCTCGATGGCATGGACATTGACGATCCCCGTGTGGCCCGCTTCATCTGCAAAATGGTGCCGCCCCAATGCCCCTTTGAGCGCGATATCAAGCTATTTGGCAAAAAAATTGTCCATATCCCACCAATGTGCAAATTAAACCCCCTCTATGAACAATTGGTCGGCCTCCGCTTCCGTTCCTTATCCTATTTAGCCGATGACTGTGACGAAGACATTTCCGAATTTATTTGACCCGACCGCAAGGGATTCGGGACTCACGAGTTGTAAAGTTATGTAAAAACGCGGTTTCATAGAAGATATTCTCAACTCGTTAGGAAAGCATTTTGACGCATTACAGCAACGTTCTTGACCCGATTCCCTCTACACCACCACAACCTAATCCCCGTCCCCGCAACTATTCTCGACTGACTCGCCTCAGTTATGCCACTGGCCCAGTCTGGATTATTCTTTGTCATCTCGGCATGGCGATCGCCTTTTTCACAGGCCTCAGTTGGGGGGCTGTCCTTTGGATTGTGTTTTGGTACTGGCTGAGAATGCTCGGCACCACTGCCATCTACCACCGTCTCCTGACCCACAAAGCCTACCAAGCTTCCCCCTGGGTGAAATGGATTGGCAGTTTTATTACTGCCTCGGCGGGGCAAATGGGGCCGAGTTGGTGGAAAGCCCACCACGAAGATCACCATCGGTTTAGCGATCACCCAGGCGATCCCCACAGCTCTAAGGAGGGGTTTTGGTGGGCCCATTACCGCTGGCTCATTTCTCCCAATACCTTCCCGAAAAAATTGCCCGCTGACATTGAGCGAGATCCAATCCTGAAACTGATTGATCGCTTCCATTTTGTACCCCTCATTGCCCTAGGCGCATTGTCCTATGGGGTCGGCGGCCTGGAATATCTGGCCGCATTTTTTATCAGCACCACCCTCCTGTTCCATGGTGTCGCTTTCGTGAATTCCGTTTGTCACAAATGGGGCGATCGCCCTTTCCAAACCACCGATCACAGTCGTAATAATAGTTGGGTTGCCGTCCTTGCCCTTGGGGAAGGTTGGCACAATCTGCACCATGCCTTTGGTTGGTCGGTACGCCACGGAATCACAATTCAAAAAGGTAAGGTGAAATACCTACCGGACTTTACCTATTCTTTTATTCGTCTCCTGGAGCGTATGGGATTAGCCAGTAAGCTAAAACAACCCACCGTTACCGATCTACAAAACGCGGCCAATCCCTAGATTGTTGTCCCCAAAGGGAAATATCTATTCCGGGTTCTGGCAATACCAATCAATAGTCTCCTGTAAACCCTGCCGTAAACCAATCGCCGCCTCGAAACCAAATTTTTCCTTGGCTTTCTGGGTATCTAGGCAACGGCGGGGTTGTCCATTGGGTTTATCCGCTTCCCAGATAATCTCTCCGTCAAAGGCCATCAGTTCACAAATTAATTCCACTAAATCTTTAATGGAAATTTCTGTATTGGTTCCGAGGTTGATGGGGGCTGCCTCATTATATTTTTGCGTTGCTAAAACGATGCCCTGGGCCGCATCCGTTGCGTGGAGAAATTCCCGGGTCGGGCTGCCATCCCCCCAAACCTTGAGCTGTTTAACACCATCCCGTTGCGCTTCGTAGACTTTACGGATTAAAGCGGGGATCACGTGGGAGCTTTCCGGTTTGAAGTTATCCCCAGGGCCGTAGAGGTTTACCGGGAGTAGATAAATACCATTAAAGCCGTATTGCAGGCGGTAGGCTTCTAGTTGCACAAGGAGCGCTTTTTTGGCGATGCCGTAGGGGGCATTGGTTTCTTCGGGATAGCCTGCCCAAAGATTTTCTTCTTTGAAAGGTACAGGGGTAAATTTCGGGTAAGCGCAAATCGTCCCGACACAGACAAATTTTTCGACCCCCGCTTCGTAGGCACTGTGAATCAATTGAGTACCCATCATTAAATTGTCATAAAAAAGTTCAGCGGGTTTCTCGCGGTTGAGGCCAATCCCCCCCACGTGGGCCGCCAGGTGAATGACGATATCCTGACCTTGGACTGCTTGCTGACAGGCTTCGAGACGACGCAGATCACAACTGGAAGAACGGGGGACGGTAATATTTCCCGGTTGAGCACCGGCTTGGATCAATTGGTGAATTACCTGTTGGCCGAGGAAGCCAGCGCCGCCAGTGACAAGGATTTTTTTCTGGGAAAGATCAATCATGGGTAGGGAAAGAGAAAGGGAAAGGCGTGATTATTCTACGGGGTTTTCTGGGTCGAGGTGGTGGAAAAGTTCCGCGAGAATGGTGTTGGAGAACAGTAATCCTTCTGGATCGCTGAGGGCAAGACGTGGTGGCGTTGTGGGGGAAAGGAGAGCCCAGCCTTTCTGGAAAGCGGGTTTTATGATTTCTAGAATCTGATCCACATTGCTTTGGCCAAATTCTGTGATCAGTTGGGATAAATCTAGACCTTCCGTTAAACGAAGACCCAACATCAAGGTTTCAAGGAGGCGATCGCCTTTTGTTAAGACCGCCACGTCTAAAACACCATTATTTTGTTCGTATTGTTCAACCCAGGTGTAATATTCGGCGCGGGTGCGGGGCCGAGAAAAGCGCTGATTTTGGGTGAAACTGGCGGCCCCCATGCCAAAACCGTAGTAAGGACGATTTTCCCAATACACGCGATTGTGGCGACATTGATATCCAGGCTTGGCGTAGTTGGATATTTCGTAGTGGTCATAGCCCGCCTGCCGGAGGATTTCACTGGCGAGGCGATACATGGCAGCAGTATTTTCATCGGAAGGGAGCGGGCCTTCACCGGGTTCGTATTGTTTACCAAAAGGGGTTTGGGGTTCGATCACCAGGTCATAGCAAGAAATATGGTGGGGGTTGAGGGCGATCGCCTGATCAAGGGAAGCCTGCCAATCGTCGCGGGTTTGATCTGGCAATCCAGAGATCAGATCCAAACTCCAGGGGATCTGCGATCGCTCCAGGTGATCACACGCAGTAAATATATTTATTACCCTGTGCGATCGCCCACAGTTTGCCAGCAAATTATCCTGAAAAGCTTGTACCCCAAGGCTTAGGCGAGAAATACCAATATTTTTGTACCGGATCAGTTGTTCTAAAGAAAAAGTGCCTGGGTCGATCTCCAGGGAAATTTCTGCTGACTGGGCAATGCCAAATCGCTGATCAAGGGTTCTTAAAACTTTTTCCAAGAGATCCACTGGAAATAAAGAGGGTGTGCCACCTCCAAAGAACACCGTCTTTAACTCGCCCCCCAGGATCGGTGTTGCGCGGATTTCCCGACAGAGCCACTCCCCGTATTCCTCCATCTGGGTGCGAATCCCCGCAGTTTGTTTTTCCCCCGTCACCGTAATCGGAAAATCACAGTAGAAACAACGGCGTAAACAGAAGGGGAGATGGAGATAGGCACTGGTAACCACGGTAGAACAGTCTCAATGGGGAATAGGAAGCATTTAGCTGGAAAATTGGCGCAGAAATCAACAAATTTTGTTAATTCCCAGAGGCGCGAAGGAATGGAAGGCCCACCGATATAATGAGGGCATTATTCTCCATTATCCTAAACCCCAAATTCCCCCTAAAACTGGGACTTATAGCCGGGTAAGACCTATGTTCGATATTTTCCTTGTTCTGATCTTTGTGGTGGCGATCGCCCTTGTGGGATTTGATGTCATTGATTTACTCCCTGCCTCTGTGCGCGACCAAGCCTCCAACATTGACGCCCTCCGGTGGGTGGGGGCCGGTTTTGCCTCACTCCTGGGCCTTTCCATCGGTCTTCTCGCCCAGAGTACCTATCGCCGCTTCGAGCAACAATTTCGGCGCACCCCCATCGAAATTATCGTCACCCGTGCTGTGGGTTTAGTGATTGGGCTTTTGGTGGCAAATTTAATGCTTGCTCCCATTTTTCTGTTGCCCATTCCTTCAGAGTTTGGTTTTCTTAAGCCTACCTTTGCCATTCTCGGCAGTATCACCTTTGCCTACCTTGGTGTGAGCCTCGCCGATGTTCACGGGCGTACTTTTCTGCGGCTGATCAATCCCAATAGTTTAGATACTCTCCTCGTTGCTGAAGGAACCCTCCGTCCTTCGCCTACAAAGATCATCGACACAAGCTGTATCATTGACGGTCGCCTAGAAGAACTCCTTAAAACAGGTTTTATCGAAGGACAAATTCTCATTCCAATTTTTGTCCTCAACGAATTACAGCAACTCGCCGACGCCAGTAACGACCAGAAACGCGCCAAGGGTCGTCGGGGCTTAGATATTCTCCAGAGTATGCAAAATCGTTTTCCCAAACGGGTTTCTGTCAACCCCGCAGACTACGATGACATTGCTACTGTGGACGCTAAATTAGTGCATTTGGCCCAGGAAATTAATGGGATTCTTTTGACCAATGATTACAATCTACAAAAGGTTGCTAATCTTCAAAAAGTCGAGATTTTAAATATTAATGACCTTGCCCAAGCGATTCGTCCGATCTATCTCCCTGGAGATAATTTAGATGTAAAAATTCTTAAGCAAGGAAAGGAAGAAAAACAAGGGGTTGGTTATCTCGAAGACGGCACGATGGTTGTTGTCGAAGAAGGAAAACAATTTATGGGTTCCGATGTTGCTGTAACCGTTACTTCATCTTTACAAACCTCTGCGGGACGGATGATTTTTGCGAAATTAAGTTCTTCCCTGGCTCTTTAATTAACTGGTCAATTTTCTTATGATTTAGTGCGTGGAGGTCAGATATATGAGGTTTAAATTCATTGCTTTTAGTACCCTGGTCAGCCTTGGCTTGGGGTTAGGCAGTTGCCAAAATCAGTCTAATCCTTCTGCCCCTGAACCTGATGGAACAACACCTACCGATCCGACAGAAGAACCAATTCCTGTTCCCGCTGAACCATTGCCCCTAGTCAATTCTCAAGGGGCCGATACAAAGGAAGTAGAAGCAGTAGATCAGAACTATTCTTCCCCTGATATTAGCCAAGCAATCATTCCGGAGCTTATGGAAAACCGGGAAGAGTTGGGGCTTTGCCAAGAGTTTAGATTTGAATCGGAGCTCACAGAAGCGGCCTCTAATGTTTACCGCGTGGGTAAAGATGAGTATCTTGTGCACCTTGTTTGTGGCTCGACGGCCTATCAACTGCTCCAGAATTATTTTTTATACCGAAGAGACGAAGATCAATTCGATCTGACGCCACTACCGATTACTTATTTCTACCAAGATACGGATCAACAATTGATTAAAGAAACAGAAGTAACCAGAGCTGGGTATTCAGAATATGATCCGAGTAGCCAAACCATTAGTATTTTTACGAAAGGCAGAGGTTTAGGGGATTGTGGTAGCTTGGGTTTTTATCAATTTACAGGTACAGATCTCAGCTTAAATCGGTTTCTCCTTAAAGATGAATGTGATGGTAACTATATTGAACCCATTAACTATCCTCAAGTTTATCCCTAGAAAAATTATGAAGTGTTTTGCGTTAATTTGTTTAGCTCTGTGAAGTCTTAATCACTTGGCTAAAATGTCACCAAAATAGGACACAATGGGTAGATATATGGTTCTATTTTTGAGTCCATTACCCATGGAACAGAAAAATCTGAAAGCTTACCTTGATTTGGTGCAAAAACTCTTAAACTGCCGCCGGGGTGAAGAGTGGATTGTCCTGCGGCAAAACGAGCAGTTGGTGGATGCCCAATTTATTGAAGTGATGGAACAGGTGGCTAACTACCTTGCGGCGGAAGGTGAACTGAATGGGGCTCGTTATCTCCACAACTGGGCGGGCAAATTACATCACATTCTCACCCAACCGAATCCGGTCGCGCCCCAGCCAGATGCCATTACCCAAGCCTATGCCCAATTGATTGAAGCGCTTTTAAATTGTCGTCGGGGAGAAGAGCAGCAGATTTTAGCGGCGAATCAAAAATTGATCACCCCGGATCTGGTGAAGTTTATGCAGGAGGTAGCCCGGCAGTTTGAAGACCAAGGTAAATCCCAAACGGCGGCTTACCTCCAGGATTTGGCCACTGCGGTTAATCGTACCTGGATTCAAACTCACGATTTTCAGCCGAACTTACAAAAGGCAAATCAATTAGCCCCAGATCCTTGGGATGATGCGCCATCAGCGACTTCCCCTGAATCTATGCCAACTGTTTCGTCATCTCAGCCTGGGACAATAGCAGGGCCAGAAGTTCTAGAAAAAGCAGATCCTCTGCCAACGGATACCCCGACGGTGACAACAATTGCTCTAGAGGAGGTCGTGCAAAATTTAAGTGATCAGCTAGGGGACATGAGAACAGAAATAGCGGCGATCGCCCAGAAGCTTGCCAGAGTAGAAGCGGCTCTTTCGGAATCCCGTCAAGCGTCTAATCCCCTCGCTTATCTCAGCGTTTTAGAACAGGCCGCCACAGCAGGTTGGATGATTTCGACGGACGAAGTGACCCAATTGATCGGCGTTCAACCCAGTCCCAAAAAAGGGAAAAATAGCTTTGAGCGGGGCAATTGGCGGTTTGTCAAAGCGGGTAAGATTGGTGCCCAAACCGGTTGGCACGTGGAAAAAATTCACTAAAGTCGGCTAAATTCAACGGTGCCATCTACTCCTTGCCAACGCAAAAGGTTGATGGGTTTGCCCGTCGTCCAAGTCGCCATACCCAGGGCTTTTCGGGGGGCGACAGTCCCTAAGGCGATCGCCTTTTCTAAATCACAAATACCCCACCGGACAAGGTTTTTGACCCCGGCAAACAGCGGTAACGTCGTGCCGGATAGAGTGCCATTATCCAAGCGAGCCGTGGCGTGGGTGACGGTAATTTGGCGATCGTCCCAGGGATATACCCCATCCGGGAGACCAATGGGGGCGAGGGCATCACTGACTAAAAAAGGTTGTTTCGCGGCCCGCAAAAAAATCTCCAACATCGTGGGATTGACGTGCTGGCCATCGGCGATCAGACCGCAGTAAACGTCAGGATTAACCATTGCTGCTCCCAATAAACCCGCCTCCCGGTGATGCAAACTGGGCATCGCGTTAAAGGCATGGGTGATCATCGTTGCGCCACGGGCAAAGGCTTGATTGGCTTCTGTTTCTGTAGCGAGGGAGTGACCCAAACTAACAACAATCCCCAAAGAGCGCAGATATTCCACACATTTATGGCTGGGATCGAGTTCTGGGGCGAGGGTAATGATTTTGATCATTGGGGCAAATTCGCCGATTATCTGTTGCAGATTCTTCAGGGTCAACGGCTGTAAATGTTGGGCTGGGTGCGCCCCTCGTTTTTCGTAATTTAAAAATGGCCCTTCTAAATGTATCCCCAAAATTTTTGCTGTATTCCGTTTCGGGTCTCCCCAAAGCTTGGCAAAGACAGCCAGCGATCGCCGGATATTTTCTAGAGAGGTGGTGACGATGGTCGGACAAAATGCGTCAATGCCCTGGCCCCAAAGATAATCACAAATTTCTTGAAGTCTCGGCAGATCCGTCTGGGTCACTTCCGGAAACGCTAAACCCAAACCACCGTTAATCTGTAAATCTACTCCTCCTAGGGACAATAAATCTCCGGCAATATCCAAGATATTTTCCTGAAATTCTAGTGGAATTTCGGTTTCCATTGGCTCCAGATGCGTTAAACAACGATTTGCATCGAATCGCAACCAAAATTGACCTTCTAAACCAACAAGACGCGCCCTGATCAGGGTTTGTGCAGAGTTCTCCCTTTGTTTATGATGGTTAGTCGGCATGACATACATGAGCTAAAAACCTATGAGTGTAATTAATCCCCTGGTTGGCATCATTATGGGGAGCGATTCTGATCTTCCCACGATGGAAGCGGCGATCGCCATCTGTAGACAATTTAATATTCCCCACGAGGTTGGCATTGTGTCTGCCCATCGTACCCCGGAGCGCATGGTGGAATACGCCCAAACAGCCCATGAACGGGGTTTAAAGGTGATTATTGCTGGGGCAGGTGGAGCCGCGCATTTACCGGGGATGGTTGCTGCTCTGACGCCTTTGCCGGTGATTGGGGTGCCCGTCAAAACCAGTACCCTCAGCGGTGTGGATTCTCTCTACTCCATTGTGCAAATGCCCCGTGGTATTCCGGTGGCGACAGTGGCGATCGGAAATGCGACCAATGCCGGTTTGTTGGCGGTGCAAATGTTAGGGGCGTTCGATCCAGCGCTATTGAAACAGGTGCAAGCCTATCGTCAAAGTCTCAAGGAGATGGTGCTCGATAAACAAACTCAATTAACGGCGATTGGTTATGAGGATTACCTCAAGCAAATGTAGTGTTTTGCAAAATGGAGGAAGTTGCTACAGGAAATTAGTAGATGAGCGACATTGCTTTTGAAGAAACTTTTGTTGATTCTTTTGTGACCTATTCTGTGGAAATTGCCGGGAAGATTTACGTTGTGGAAAATGTTCCGGCTAGGGTCTGCCAGGAGACGGGCGAGAAATTATTTGCGCCGGAGACGGTGGATCGGTTGCAGGAAATTATCTGGGGTCAACAACCGCTCCTCAAAGTTGTAGAAACGCCTGTGTATTCTTTTTCTTGAAACTTGTTGGTTAGGACGACAAAATATTCAGAATTATTTTAACGAGAATGGCGATCGCCGCTGCGGCAATACTGCCGAGAAGTGTGATTCTGACGTTGGTGGTGTGCTTTTTAATTTCGATTTCGGCCTTTTTTTCCGCCTGACGGGTCATGTATTTTTCTAACTCAAAGGCGAGGGTCGAACCCACTGCAATAATCACCGCTGCATCATCGGCCAACCCCGCAAAGGGAATCACATCTGGTACCGCATCGAGGGGCGAAACTAAATACAACAATGCGGCGATCGCCATAGTTTTTGACCGCCAGGCCACATGCGGATCCTTAATCAGTTGGGCGAGGCCTTGCACCTTTTGCCAAATATCTTTGATTGGCCCCCGGCGCATCTCCCCTAAATGAGCTTTAATTTTTTCAATATCCGCTGGCGTTACCCCCTGGGCAAACCGCTGGAATACCTGGGCAATACGAGTTTTATCCTGTTCCCGTAAATTGGCTTTAACCTGTTCTTCGAGATCGTCGTGGAGAGTTGTGACCGCTGGCTGGGCTGGACGAAATCTATCGATCACCCGTTGCCAAGGCTTGGGGGATGTTTTCTGGGGGGGCGTCTCGATGGGTTCTGCGGCCACATCAATAATTTCTGGAGTTCCTGCTTTCGGCGATCGCCACCATTGCTGCCAAGAGGTTTTCAGATTGTCCAGAAACTTCACCACGACCGCCATTACCCAAGCTCTAGTTTTTACTGTAGCGAATTTAAGTCTCTTTGTAGGCGGCACCGAGGTAGAGTTCACCGACCTTTGGGTTCGTCAGCAAATCTTGCCCTGTGCCCTCAAAGCGATCGCAGCCACTTTCTAAAACATAGCCCCGGTCAGCAAATTCCAACGCCTTTTTTGCATTTTGTTCCACGAGCATAATCGCTTTACCCAGTTGATTGACCGCTTTGATTTGCTCAAAAACACTAGCTACCAGAATTGGTGAAAGAGCTGCTGACGGTATCATCGAGGACGAGAAGATCCGGGTCTAACATCAAAGCCCGACCCATGGCTAACATTTGCCTTTCGCCCCCGGAGAGGGTGCCTGCCCGTTGTTTGCGCCGTTGTTTCAGCACGGGGAACATCGTATAAATTTGTTCCTTGAGATTTTCGAGGGAGCCAGACCGCACAAAGGCCCCCATTTCTAAATTTTCTTCGATACTCAGGTTGGCAAAAACGTTTTGAATCTGGGGGACGTAGCACATACCCCGTTGCACAATTTGGTTGGGACGCAGGCCAGTAATAGGCTTTCCTTTGAACGTAATGTTGCCTTGATTGGGGGTCAGGAGACCAAAAATCGTTTTAGCGAGGGTCGATTTTCCTGCGCCATTGGGGCCAATGACCACCACTAATTCTCCGGGAGCGATCCGAAAGTTAATGCCCTGGAGAATGTTTAGATCTTTGATATATCCTGCATAGACGTCATTGACGACCAAGAGGTTTTCCGCAGTTGCCATAGATTTTGGGTAAAGGTTGCCGATTTTCTCCCTAGCATAAAAGCAAATTGCCCCCCAGTTCACTACTGGGAAGCGGAATTTTTAACGGTGTGAGCGGCGAAAAAAGGCTATTCGGTGAGTTCGTCGTCTTGGCCGAGGAGTTGATTGATCAAGCTGGAAATAAAGGTCAGCACCAGGGAACCAATCACCGCCGGGAAAAAGCCATTGACTTCTAAACCCGGTGTGAGGTAGCCGACTAACCCCAAGGCGATCGCATTGACAACCAGGAGAAACAGGCCGAGGGTCAAAATGGTCAGGGGCAGGGTAAAGAGGATCAAAATTGGTTTAACAATGGCATTCACAAACCCAAGGGCGATCGCCCCGATCAAGGCTGTGGTCAGGCCATTAATTTCTAAACCGGGGACAATGGTGGCCGTAAGAAAGAGGGAGCCAGCCGTCGCTAACCAGGTCAACAAAAACTGAGGCATAGTGAGTGCGGGGATGATATTTTGCTCCCATTCTATCGGGACTTTTTGACCATTAGGGCGTGACGGCGCAAACCTTAAACCTAAGCTTGTTTCCAGAAGTGAATAATTTCCCGCACGTGGTTCAGCACCTGGCTATCTTCACTGAGTTGGGCGATCGCCGTTGTCGCTTCCCGGGCGAGTTGTTGGTGAGCCGCTTCATTGGTGGCTTCTAGTTGTTCGAGGGCGGCCCGCATTTTCGCTAAATCGCGTCGAAGGCTATGCCATTCTTCCTGGTGGGTTTGGCTATTTTTTTCGGTTGTTTCTTGTAGGTTTTTAACTCCTGCCTCTAGGGTCACCACCCGGTGACGCAATGCCACCACATCTTCCCGGGGATATTGAATTTGTTGGCGAATTGACATGAGACGCTGGGCAATAAATTGGTAAGCCCGCACCGCTGGCCGTAACGCCGTGAGCAGTAACATCGCCCCGCCTGTCACATACCCCACCGGACTAATGCCCCAGGCTGCCAGACCATATAATCCCAAGGCCGAAAGCAGATGGAGGGCGATCGCCAACAGCAAACCAAACCGAGCAATTTTTGCCACATAGGCTAACTGTTGGGCATCAACGGGGATATTTTTCTGGCGAGAAATCATCGTCTCTGCCTTGGTCTCCTCCGCCTCGAAATAAATATTCCACGGAATCGTTACCACCGCCAACAGCCACCAAAAACTGGCAATGCCCACTAGCCAATCGACTAAACTCCCCGCCGGAATCTGGAGCCACTGCAAAATGAAAAAGACCACTAGGGCGAGAAACCCCGACCCAAACCCAAAACTCACAAAACTGTAACTGACCATGACGAAAATCTCCTGGGGCGATCGCCTTTATTACCACCATTGTGGCGACCCAATCCCAGAAATTTTCTTGCCCTGTGCCACTTTTTGAACCGTCCAAAAAAAATCCTCCCTTGAGGGAGGTGGCCGATAGGCCGGAGGGTGCCATTCTCCCCTTGAGGGGAGCTAGAGGGGTGTTTCTTCAGGGGTATTCCAACTACAAAGGCCGATAAACCCGATAATCAATATTCGGGAAAATGTTGTCCATCTTCTCAATCTTTTCGAGCCAACCCGCATCAATCTTGCCGACCTTTACGTCCTCATAGATTTTTTCCAGGCGTAACACATGACTCTTTGTGCGTCGTTCCGCGTAGGGCACCATGGTACCTGTGCGCATAATAAATGCCCAATCCGATGACTGTGCCAACAGCAATTCCCTAGCTGCTTGGTTCAAGGCCCGTTCCTCTAGTTCATCGGCTGGTTCCCGCGTCGAAAGCTCGATCATGCGTTCCGCAGCCTTGTGGAGATAGGGATAAATCCAAGCATTCGTCTGGTTGAGCCAATATTCATGGAATCCCTTGTATCCCCAACTCGATTGGGACGGCACAGCCACCTGTTGCGTCGGCTCCATTTTTAGATAATCTGCCAAGTGGGTCATCTGGTAAGTACCTTGGTCGTACCAAGACTTGCGGAAAAAGTAATCCAAGAACCAGGGGCCTTCGTACCACCAGTGGCCAAACAATTCCGCATCATAAGGCGACACTACAATCGGGTGACGCCCCATCATCTTATTCAGACGGCCAATCTGTTGCTCCCGGTTATACATGAAGTTGCCTGCATGTTCTGCCGCTTTCTCCCTTGCCCAGTAGGGATCATAAAGGCCTTTTTCGGATAAACCACCATCACGACTGGTGATCTTGTGGTACTTGATCCCCGTATTTTTCCGCTGGCCGTTGGGCATAATGTAGGGCTTGATATATTCGTAGTCCGCTTCCCAACCGAGATCTTTATAAAACTCTCGGTAACAGACATCGCCCGGATAACCCACTTTCGATGACCATACCTGCTGGGAAGATTCGTGATCACGACCAAAGGCAGCCACCCCTGTTTCGGTGAAAATCGGCGCATAGTTACCATAGCGGGGACGGGGGCGTGCATAGAGAATACCGTGGCCATCGGTGAGGAAGTACCGCAGTCCCGCATCGGCGAGCATCCGCTCCAAACCTTCATAATAAGCACATTCAGGCAACCAAATGCCCTTGGGGGGACGCCCAAAATTCTCTTCGTAGCTTTCACAGGCTACCTGCAATTGTGCCCAAACTGCCTGGGGGTACATCTTCATCAGGGGGAGGTAGCCATGGGTGGCACCACAGGTGATGATTTCGAGGTTGTTACTGTCCTGGAACTGCTTAAAGGCCGTCACGAGATCCCGGTCATAGCGTTCCCAGGTGTCGAGGATGGCGCTAAATTCTTTGTGGTAATACTCCGCTAAATATTTAATATGACCGTTGTATTTGTTATGAACAATTTCCTTTTCGACCAGCTCCATTAACAGCTTCATGTGGGCGTCGTAGCGGTCTTGGAGGAGAGGATCCCGGAGCATCGCCACCAAAGGTGGGGTCATGCTCATCGTAATTTTAAAGTCGATCCCATCTTGCTTTAGCCCTTCAAATACATGAAGCAAAGGGATATAGGTTTCGGTAATTGCTTCAAATAACCACTCTTCTTCAAGGACAAAATCACTTTCGGGGTGACGGACAAAGGGGAGGTGGGCATGGAGAACGAGGGCAACGTAGCCTAAAGCCATAGTGGTATTCCTTCCTTAAAAAGAGTCGCTTGCTGAACGATTTTGAGGCGTCGGTGTCAATTTCCATTAGATTCTAAAACGATTTGGTCAATGCACCGCATCTAACTCAAGTTTGAGGCTCTGGGAACATGGGGTAATTGGTCCTCTACGGATTACAATGGGTTTTGGAGTAAGCTCACCATAAACTGTTCTTTTCCCCTAGATTGTGCATGGTAGACAGATTGTGGATCACTTACTTTCTTGGGGCGAATTTGTCTTGTTTGAACTGCCTGTGTCTGCTGAAGATCAATCTCAACTTTCACCTGTTACGGCCGATATACAACTGCGATTGTTGTTGTTTACGGATGAGCGTTTGGCCCATCGGAGTGAGATCAAGCGGGTGCAAGATTATCTTGAGCGTTTGCGGCAAGAAACGGATTTTTCTTTGGAAATTATCAATATCAAAGATCAACCCCAACTGGTGGAATTGTATCGTTTGGTGGCGACGCCTTCTCTGGTCAAGGTTTTTCCGGAGCCGTTGCAGGTCTTTGCAGGTAGCAATATTTTGCCGGATCTAGAACGGTGGTGGGGTCAGTGGTTGGATACGGTGGCGACACTCAGAAAACAGCTTGGCGATCGCCAATTGGCTGAGGTTGAACGATGCGATCGCCGCTTGGCCGCGTCTCAGACAGAGCATTCTAAGGAAGTAATGCGCCTGTCCGATGAAATTTTTCAATTGCAACGGGAAAAAGAAGCTCTCCTCAAGCAGATAGAATTTAAAGATCAGATTTTGGCGATGCTGGCCCATGATTTGCGCAGTCCTCTCACCGGAACGTCCATCGCCATCGAAACCTTAGAAATCCTCTCAAAACGTCCGGAAACGGAAAAAACAGTTGGATTGCGGGGGCAGCTTTATCAGCAGGCGAAAAACCAACTCCAGATCATGAACCGGATGATCACAGAGCTGCTCCAAGAGTCACGGCAACTGCTGACCAAATTAGATGTTAAGCCCCAGCCGATGGCCCTGAGTCCCCTATGCCAACAAATCACAGAGCAAATTCAGGAGCGGTTTCAACGTAAATCGATTCAATTGGTCTTGGATATCCCCCGGGATCTGCCAGAGGTTTATGGAGACCGGGAATTGATCCGGCAGGTCATTGTCAATTTGCTAGACAACGCCATCAAATATAGTCCTGAAGGGGGGCTTGTGCGGCTTGTGGGTCTCCATCGCACCCTCCAACAGGTACAGGTGAGTGTGATTGATACGGGCCATGGTATCCCAGAGGAGGAACAGGAAAAAATTTTCGAGGGGCATTTTCGTCTTAAGCGAGATGCCACCCAAGAGGGCTACGGTCTGGGCTTAGCTGTCTGTCGACAAATTATCCAAGCCCATCAAGGTCGCATCTGGGTCGATAGTACCCCAGGCCAGGGCAGTGAGTTTCACTTTACGCTTCCGGTGTCAGGCGATCGCCAAGCTTAATGATTTCTGTGCAGTATTGATCGAGTTGGGCCAGACGGGCTTGGATCTGCTGTTGTTTTTGGCTTTGGGTGTTGGGGCTGCGGCTGCCCTGGAGAAAGATTAAATCGGTATTGAGGAGCCGCAACCCCCGATACAATTCCGTGTGGAGCGATCGCCAAGCGCTATAGATTTTTTCAGGAAGCTGTTCCCCAGTGAGGGGGGCTAACTGGGTTTCCCAAAAGCTGAGGAACCCTTGGCCCTGACGGACTAAAGCCCCCGATTCCTGTTGGAGGGGCGTTAAATCTGTGGCCAGGGTTTGCAAATCGATTTTTAATTGTTGATAGGCAGAAAAATTCATCGGGTAGATAGTGCAAATTTAGAGAACAAACAAGCCATCAAAACTGTATCAAAATTAATCTTTCCAAAAATATTTTGTGCAAATCTAAACTTTTAAGTAAGAATTAAGATACTTAAAGCAAATTTAATCTCTGTTTTAAGCTTTTTGTTCAAGTCTCCAGCTTCATCCTTTTGGTTTCAGGAGTCGGCCCCTCGCTTCCCCTTCGACCGAGGAATGCGGGTTAAGGTTGCCCCAAATATCGCCTTCTATTACAACCTTTTTAAGCTCGTCCGCTGTCGTTGTTGTTTTTCTTCTCCCCTGTGTTTCTATGACTGCTTCTCCCGTTCAATTAACTGCCGCATCCGAAACAGAAAAATTTGATGTGCCGCTACCTGCTTGGTTGAAAAATTATCTCTATCAGCCAGAGCAATTGGTCGGGGTCTCCGAAGGCGATCGCCAACTCATCGGTGAAGCCTTTCGCTTTGCCCATGCCCTCCACGAAGGTCAAACCCGTAAATCTGGCGAGCCTTATATTGCCCATCCCATTGCCGTAGCAGGATTGTTGCTCGATCTAGGCGGAAATGGGGCGATGATTGCGGCGGGATTTCTCCATGATGTGGTCGAAGACACAGAAGTCAGTCCCGAAGAAATTGAAGAACGCTTTGGCGCTGAAACCCGCAAGCTTGTCGAAGGGGTAACCAAGCTCACCAAATTTACTTTTTCTAGCAAAACAGAACGCCAAGCAGAAAATTTCCGGCGGATGTTCCTTTCCATGGCCGAGGATATCCGCGTGATCGTCGTGAAACTCGCCGATCGCCTCCACAATATGCGCACCCTCGAACATCTGCGCCCCGACAAACAAGAACGCATTGCCCTGGAAACCCGCGAAATCTTTGCGCCCCTGGCCAATCGCTTAGGGATTTGGCGTTTTAAGTGGGAACTAGAAGATCTCTGTTTTAAGTATCTCGAGCGGGAAGCCTACCGTTCGATGCAAAAACACATTTCCGAAAAACGCACCGAGCGGGAAGCCAAACTCGAAGAGGCCATTGAAATTATCCGCGATCGCCTGCGTCACCTGGGCCTCCACGTCTGGGAAATTAAAGGTCGCCCGAAGCACCTCTACAGCATCTATCACAAGATGCAACGACAACACAAAGAATTTGATGAAATCTTTGACATCGCTGGGATTCGGATTATTGTCGAAACCAATGACGAATGTTACCGCGCCCTGGCGGTGATTCACGATGCCTTTAAACCGATTCCTGGACGCTTTAAAGACTACATTGGCCTGCCGAAGCCCAACCGCTACCAATCCCTCCACACCACCGTTGTCGGCTTAAATGGTCGCCCCCTCGAAGTGCAAATTCGCACCATGGAAATGCACCACATCGCCGAATACGGGATTGCCGCCCACTGGAAATATAAAGAAGCCGGTCATTCCGCTGCTAGTTTCACCTCCGAAGACGAAAAATTCACTTGGTTGCGGCAACTGATCGAATGGCAAAGCGACCTCAAGGATGCTGAAGAATACATTGACAACCTCAAGGACAATCTCTTTGAAGATGATGTGTATGTCTTTACCCCCAATGGGGATGTGGTGGCCCTGGCCAAAGGTGCTACTTCCATCGACTTCGCCTATCGCATTCACACCGAGGTGGGGAACCACATGAAAGGGGCGCGGATCAATGGTCGTTGGTCGGTGTTAGAAAAAAAACTCCGCAATGGCGATATTGTCGAAATTATCACCCAAAAAAATGCCCACCCCAGCCTCGATTGGCTCAATTATGTAGTTACTCCCAGTGCCAAAAATAGGATTCGCCAATGGTTTAAGCGATCGCGGCGGGATGAAAACTTAGCACGGGGTCGCAGCTTACTCGAAAAAGAACTGGGAAAAACGGGCCTCGATTCGATCCTCAAATCCGAGGCGATGCAAACCGTTGCTCACAAGTGCAATTACCAAAATACCGAGGATCTGTTGGCGGCTTTGGGTTACGGCGAAGTCACCCTCAACCAAGTGGTGAACCGCTGGCGGGATCAAGTGCGCGACCAGGAAGAAGAACATCTCCCCCAACTGGAACTAGAAGCTTCTTTAAACACAGCGACGAAACCGGCCAAGCCCCTCCAAGATAGCCATAAATACCCCATTGCTGGCATTGAAGGGTTGGTTTATACCATCGCCAGTTGTTGTGCCCCCTTGCCCGGCGAACCGATTATCGGCATTGTCACCCGCAGCCATAAGGGGATTTCCATTCACCACCGCAGCTGCGCCAATGTGCAAAACTTCGATGGCGATCGCCTAATTCCTGTGAGTTGGAATCCCAGCATCGACCAAAAGCATGCTCCGGTCTACCCTGTGGATCTCCGCATTGAAGTCATTGACCGGGTGGGAGTCCTACGAGATATCCTGTCACGCCTGAGCGATCAGCACATCAACGTGCGGAGTACCAACGTCAAAACGAGCCACAGCCAACCAGCGATTATTTCTTTGCGGATTGAAATTCGTAATGCCCAACAACTGGCCCACAGCATTAATCAAATTAAAAACATGAGCGATACTTTGAACGTGCGCCGCGTCACCCAAATCGAGCAGGAATAGCAATCTAGGTGATCATACTGAAAATCTCTGAAAGGTCGTCAAATTAACATCAGAGGGCCGATTGCCTAGGACAGTAACCCGTTAGAATAACCATATAGTTCTTTTTGTGCCTAGAATCTATGACCGCTGATTCTGTCTCAATGCAGGATGATCAACCGTTAATTCTTGTCATTGATGACGATCCAATTTCGCGTCGCCTGATTCGTTTTTGGATGGAAAAAGAAGGTTATGCAGTCGCTGAAGCAACCAATGGTCAAGAGGGACTAGAAATATTCCAAAAAACCATGCCCGATATTATCCTGTTGGATTTTATGATGCCGGTCATGGATGGCTTGGAATTTTGTAATGCCTTTCGACAACTCCAAGCTAGCACTGAAATTTCTCCTGCAAAAAATACTGAAATTTCCCAGGAAACTTTTCTGCTTCGTCACGAATTGGTGGCCTACCAACAAGCAGAAGATCTACTGACAAAGATTGCCCGCACTCCCATCTTGATGATTACGGCCCGGGAAGATGACGAATCAGTCACCAAGGCCTTTACCGCCGGGGCAACGGATTTCATCACCAAACCGATCCACTGGACAATTTTGCGCCAACGGGTGCGCCACCTCATTTATCAGGCAAAGCTTTACCAACGTTTGGAAGCGACGAATGTGCAATTGCAACGGTTAGCGGCTTTAGATCCTTTGACCCAACTGGCGAATCGTCGAGTTTTTGATTTGGTTTTAGAGCGTCAATGGCGACTGATGCTCCGCAATCAAATACCTCTCTCGATTATTTTCATTGATGTGGATTTTTTTAAAAATTACAATGATACCTATGGTCACCAGGCTGGGGATCATTGTTTGTTTGAAGTAGCCCAGGCGATCGCCAGCCAAGTGAAGCGACCCACAGATTTAGTTTCCCGTTATGGTGGCGAAGAGATCATCGTCATCTTGCCAGATACCCCCGGTGTTGGGGCGCAATTACTGGGAGAAAATATCATCGAGCAAGTCCGCAGTTTGCAGATTCCCCACCAGAGCTCTTTGGTAGCGCCGATTGTCACGGTCAGTTTGGGGGTTGCCTCCATTGAACCAGGCTGTGTGACGACGAATCCAGAAAAATTTGTCGCCCTGGCGGATGTCGCGCTATACGAAGCCAAGGCCCGTGGCCGTAATCAAATGGTCGCTAAGGTGTGGGGCCAGGATTAATCACTTGATAAATAGCAGAGTAGTCTGCCTCGGCGAGATTCAAGGCGATCGCCTGCTCGATAATTTCTCGAATGCCTTCTAGCCCCGTGGTCTCAAGGCCGACGGTTTTTGCTGCTGCTAAAAAGAGCCTAGTATCTTTGAGTAAATGCTTCGTGGGGAAGTTGGGATTTGCAAAGGTGCGATCGCCCATGCGCGGCAGTTTTTTATCAAAGGTGGGGGCATAGAGGGCACTATCTCGCAAAATCCCCATAAATTTATCAAGATCGACTTTTTCCCGTTGAATTAATCCTAAACTCAGGGAAAAACTAGCCGTTAAGCCCGCAATCAACTGATTTAAAGCCAATTTCAGGGCTGCTGCTTGACCTACTGCCCCAATATATTTCGGGTCTTGCCCCAGGGTTTTAAAAATTGGCAAACAGGCTTGGAATAATGTTTCTTCGCCCCCGACCATCACGAGCAATGTTCCCTTTTTTGCTTCGGGAATACTGCCGAGGACTGGTGCTTCTAAATATTGACCTTGACGTCGCTGAACTTCTTCGGCGATCGCCTTACTTTCTTCTGGAGCAATCGTCCCCATCTGGATAATTGTTTTCCCTGTAAAAAAAGTATCTGCGTTTTCTAATAAGACCGTTTGGATTGCCGCCGCATCACTGAGGGTCAAAATTAAATAATCACTGTTGGCGATCGCCGTTTGGGGATTCGTCGTTACCGTTAAACCTTGTTCTTCCAGAGGATTCAGTTTGTCTGCTGTCCGGTTGTAGGCGGTCACCAAAAAATTTTCCTGGGCTAATTTTAGGGCGATCGGTGTCCCCATTAGCCCCATCCCAAAAACACTAATTCTCATCAAATTCTGATTCCATAAACATCACTTACCATCTTCCCCTAATATCCTTCCTTAGAAAAACAGAGTATGAAGGGAATTAGAGAAGCATTAATCCTCCCTAGAGGGAGGTGGCCGACAGGCCGGAGGGTGTCTTCTCCCCTTGAGGGGTGGGGGTGTCCAAAAAGAAAACCCCACCTGGAGGTGAGGCTTTCTCAAAATCAAAAAGTGTGAGAATTAAATCTGTCTAAACAAAGTTAACTGGTTTAGAAAGTGAAGGTAGTGCGGAGAGTACCGATGATGGCATCTTCTTCACCCAGCACACCCTGAGCAGCATCCTTCAACCAGATTACGCCAGGAGTGATGGAGATTCCGTCGGTGAGTTGGTACTTATAGAAACCTTCAACTTGCAGAGGAGTCTTGAGATCACCTTCTGCGAGGTAAGGAGGAGCACCAGCAAAGAGACCAAGAACGTTACCTTCTTTACCAAGGTCGTTGAAGGCTACACCAAGACCATAACTCCAGATGTCGAACTCGTCGCTAGAACCAGAAACTTTGGCATCAGTGTACATCCCGTAAGCGGCTAAGGAAATACGGTCAGTAATGTCAAACTTACCTTGAACACCGTAGCTATTGGCTTCAGTGCCGAACAAGCCAAGAGCGTTCGCCCAAGCTGTACCATTTACTGCAGAACCACCACCGAAGTCATAGATAGCACCGCTGTCGTGGTAGCTGTTGACGTAGGTTACACCCAACTCAGCCCGATCGCCGAGGTTGAAAGCAATCTGTGCTAGTGCACCGTATTCACCGTTGAACAGACCATTGCTTTCAGTGGAATCGGCTGCTTCATCAGCGAGGTAGCCCAAGGAGATATCAACGGGGCCGAGAGGCATGTTGAAACCAAGACCGGAGCCACCACCGATGGTGTAGATGGGGCTAGATGCAGCGAGTTGAGTTAGAGAACCGCTACCACCGGTGAAGTCTTCAAGACCAGTTGCGCCGAAGGTTGTGCTGGTGTAGTCACTGTGGAGACCACCAAAAGCTGCGAGGTAAACATTTGCTCTGCGGAGAGGGAAGTAATAGGCCAACCAGTCGATGACAACGTCGTTGCCAGTGTCGAGGTTAAAGGTTTGGAAGCCTACACCAGAGCCGAGATCAGGACCATCATCAACAACTGCACCTGCAGTGGGGGAGAAAGATGAAGAGTTCCCAGCAGTCAAGCGAGTGATTAAAGTATCTTTACCGGTGAAGCTAGTTTCAAGGGTGAGACGAACACGGTCGGTGAAGGTTGTTTGAGTATCATCATCGTCATTAGCAACGATGGTGGCACCGCCAAACCCGCTAGCTACACCGTCTCTCAAGAAATCAGGGGTGAATACGACATCGTCAATTGTAGTATCTTCTGCAATACGAAAGTCTAGGGCATTGACGTCACCAAAACTGTCGCCAATGGCGAAGACAACTTCACCCTTGAGCTTGGTGGTAGTAGAGAATTGATTATCTTCGAGGAATTCAACGCGACCTTCAAGGTCATCAACGCGAGCACCGAGGGTAGCGAGTTCTGCTTCAAATTCGTTGATCAAGCGACGGAGGGCAGCGAGATCTTCGGGGGTTACTTCAGAACCACCACTTTGAATCATCCGCTCGATTTGTTGTAAACAAGCGTTCAGACCAGCCGCAAATTCATAACGGCTGAGGGGACGGTTACCACGGAAGGTGCCATCGGGATACCCAACAATACAGTTGTAGTTTTCGACTAGGTTACGAAGCGCATCAAAAGCCCAGTCAGAGGGAGAAACATCGCTGAGTTGGAAAACGCTGTTTACCTGAGCAATGTCACCTTGGCTGTAGGTGTTGATTTGGTTAAGGAGTTCGCTGTTATTTGCTTGGGCTTGGGCGGTGCCAGCAGTGGCAACGGAAACGCCGACAGCAGCAGAAGCAATGGATAGAGACTTCCAGAGAGATAAAGATGTTTTCATTTGTTTTTCCTCACACATTAAGGCACTAGATTCTGAGATTTCAGATCAGGCCTTTGTATCAATCATATTAGCTCAAAATTTTGGATTGGGAATGGATTCGTCATAAGAATTTTTTGATGATTCCTTTACCTATCCATTAAGTAAAAGTTACCTGAGAAGTTTTGTCAGAAATGTTACAGCATAGCCTCCTGGATTTTGAATCGATAGAGTGCTTGCGCTTATTTTTTTTCTTCTAGATAGAAAATCTAAAAACTTCCCAGATGTTTTTCCTTAAGGTTTTGTTTGAGGTGTTGGCGGCTTTTGACGTTTACAGTTGATCGAAAGTTCCGGCGAGATCAAAATCTTTTTGGGTAAGGCCGCCAGCGTCATGGGTGGTTAGGTTTACGGTGACTTTGTTGTAGGAAATCTCGATGTCGGGGTGATGGTCGGCGGCTTCGGCCGGTTCGACGAGTTTGTTTACAAAGTCAATGGCCTCAATAAAGTTTTTGAACTTAAATCGGCGTTGAATTTTGTTATCAACCTTTGACCATTCAGGAAATTGACTCAATTGTGCTTGGATTTCGGTGTCGGTCAATCGGGTTGCCATGGAGAAAACCTCCTCTAAAAAACTATCCGCCCTTACTAGGGTTATCTCTACGATAACGAAGCAAGGGCGGTCTAGTCGGGTCTCTTTAGTTAAAATCTGACTGCCGGAAGGAACTCCGACTCTCTTAACCTACTCAACGGAGTAAGCAAAATTTTAGAGAACAGCCCCGGCACGCAGCCGATTTACTTTAACTGTGAGACCCATGTTGTTACTACTGTCATTCATGGGCATCACCTCCTATTCTCCGGCAGGTTTTATCCGGTAGAACCTCTTTATGCTGGCACAAGCATTTTGAAAATTCAACATTCTTTGTTGTAGCGGCACGAATGGCACCCTCCGCCTACGGCACCTCCCTCTAGGGAGGATGTTTAGCCGACGACGACATCACGGATGCGCAGGGAAGGGCCGCCACAACCGACGGGTAAACCGCTTTGGCCTCCCTTGCCGCAACCACCGGATTCGTCCCAGTAAAAATCGTCGGCGATCGCCTCAATATTTTTTAACGTTTTAAAGACGTTGCCAGAGAGGGTGACATCCTTGACGGGTTCAGCAATTTTGCCATCGCGGATCATCCAAGCTTCCCCGGCGCTAAAAGTAAACATTTCGCCATTGGTCATGCCGCCGAGCCAGTTTTTCGCGTAGACTCCTTCTTTGATGTCCGTGGGTAAGTCGGCAACGGGCGTTTTACCCCGCTCGATCCAGGTGTTGGTCATGCGGACAATGGGCGGATAGTGATAGTTCAAACAGCGGGCGTTGCCTGTGGGTTTTTCATCGAGCTTGCCAGCGGTTTCGCGGGAATGGAGGCGGCCCACAAGTTTGCCATCTTGAATCAATTGGGTCGTGGTAGCCGGAACGCCTTCATCATCATATAGATAACTGCCGCGATGGCCTACTGGGGCGGCTCCATCAAAAATCTGGAGATCTTCCCCACCAAATTGTCGGCCCATGCTCATGGTTTCGAGAAGATCGGGATTTTCATAGGCCATATCCGCTTCGGAGAGATGCCCAAAGGCTTCGTGGACAAATAGCCCGGTCAAAATGGGGTCAATGACAACGGTATAGGTGCCGCCTTTGGCTGTGGGGAGGGTCAATGAGTTAACGGCCCGCTGGGCTGCGCCTTTAACTTGCTCATCGAGGTTTTCTAGATCTTCGTAGGCTTTGCGGGATCCAGTAGTTTCCCGCCCCGTTTGCACCGTTTCCCCATCACGGGCTGTGGCGGAAAAACGCATTTCTAGATCAACCCAGGACTGTTCGATCAGGGTGCCCTCTGAAGTCGCCAAGATGATGTGCTGGGTATTGTCGCCGTAACTGACCCTGGTGCTGGTAATCTTACCGCTCTGGCTCAAGAGCAAATCACTGTAGCGATCGCATAATTCTTTTTTCCGTTGTAAAGGGATGTGGCGTGGGTCGCTTCCGCTTAGGGGTAAAGAGCAAACCGCTTGGATTGGGTCAATGGGAGCCAAAAGTGTTTCATCATCACCGATTAAAATCGCGGCGGCGATCGCCTCTTCAATGCGAAGCTTCAGATTTTCGAGATTATTAAAGGCCGCAAACCCCCAACCGCCCTTGTGACAAACGCGCACCTGGCCCCCAAGGGAGGTACTTTCACTGAGGGTCTCGATCTTATTTGACCGCAAGACAATACTGCTCCCCGCTGACTGCTCCAAGCGAATCGCTAGAAAATCCACTTGATTTTTATACCGTTGGATCAGATCCGTTAGCTGATCCTTGTACCCAGCCACAATTTTCTCCATTGCCTTCCCTTTAATCTGAGCGCTAAACATAGAACAATTTTGACATTGACCTTAGATAATTGAGAAAGTGTCGGTGAGATCCAAAAGGCTTGCCTTGTCTAAGTTTCCCACTTTGGCTAATCAAAAGTAATGCGATCGCCAACATATTCTTATTCAAGATGTAAACAATTGTTAAGTTTTTGTGTGTTAACCTTGACTCAAGGACAAAAACTCAAATAACACGGAGCACATCTGTATGCCTTATACTCTCGATGCAGCAAGAAACATTTTCCCCAGTACATTAACTGCGGATGTTGTGCCGGCTACCAGCGCTCGGTTTAGTCAGCTGAGTGCAGAGGATCAACTGGCATTAATTTGGTTCGCTTACCTAGAAATGGGTAAGTCAATCACTATTGCTGCTCCTGGTGCGGCAAATATGCAGTTTGCAGAATCTACCCTTTTGCAAATCAAGCAGCTCTCTTTTAAGGATCAAGCCCAGGTGATGTGTGATCTGGCGAACCGCATCGATACGCCCATTAACCGCACCTATGCGACTTGGTCTGTAAATATTAAGCTCGGTTTCTGGTATCGCCTCGGCGAATGGATGGAAGAAGGCAGTGTTGCGCCAATTCCTGCTGGCTACAAGTTGTCTGCCAATGCTTCTGCGGTTTTAGATACGATCCGTAGCCTCGAACCCGGCCAACAAATTACGGTTTTGAGAAATGCCGTTGTGGATATGGGTTTTGACCCAGCCAAGATGGAAGGCTATCAGCGTGTTTCTGAGCCGGTTGTCGTGCCGACGGAAATTGCACAGCGGGAAAAAATCGAAATTGAAGGTGTCGATAACCCCACGATTAATCAGTACATGACCAACCTCAATGCTAATGATTTTCCGGCATTGATCAGCCTCTTTGCAGAAGATGGTGCTCTCCAGCCGCCGTTCCAGCGTCCGATTGTCGGCAAAGATGCCGTATTACGTTTCTTCCAAGAGGAATGTCAAAATCTGAAGCTCAACCCGAAGAAAGGGGTTGTAGAACCCACTGATGATGGTTACACCCAAATTAAAGTCACTGGTACCTGTGAAACGCCCTGGTTCGGTGCGGCGGTAGGCATGAATGTGGCTTGGCGCTTCCTCCTCAATCCGGAAGGGAAAATTTTCTTTGTGGCCGTTGATTTGCTCGCGTCTGCGAAAGAACTGCTCAACCTTGTGCGCAAGTAGTGAATGCTTGGATGAATTGCCCTAATTCTCAATAAATTCATCCCTAGGTAACGTCCCAATTGGGGCGTTTTTTTGTCAGTATGGCGTGGTTGGAGGCAATATTTTGAAATTGATGCGGCAAGAAGAGGGTCTGGGACTACTGTGGGCGATCGCCATTTTCTCAGCTTGGCTGGGAAGTGCTGTGTATTGGTTGAGTCATCCGCTAATGGGGCTGTCCTGGCCTGGGATTGTTGCGGGAATTTTTGTGAGAACTTTTTTCCACACAGGTTTATTTATCCTGGCCCACGACGCCATGCACGGTAATTTGTTGCCGAGTTCTCCCCGTTGGAACCATCGCCTGGGCCGTTGGGGGGTCAGCTTGTACGCTTGCTTGTCCTACAAAGACTGCATTCGCAACCATGCTAAGCACCATCGCCACCCCGCCCAATCCGGAGACCCGGACTTTCACAATGGGCGGCACCGCCATCCGCTGCTGTGGTACTGGCATTTTATGGGGAAATATTTAGCGTGGCGGCAGTTTTGGGGATTTGTGCTAATTTTCGGGGTGATCGCCTTACCGTTAAATGTGCTGGGCCATGTGCCCTACGAAAATTTTTTTGTGTTTTGCCTGCTACCGATTTTTCTCAGTTCTTGGCAACTGTTTTTCTTTGGGACTTATCTGCCCCACCGTGATCGCCCTTCTCCCCCTAAACGCATCAGTAAACAGTCAATTCGGTGGCGAATTTGGTCATTTTTGAGCTGCTACCACTTCGGCACATTTCACGAAGAACACCATCATCATCCCCATGAACCTTGGTTTCAGTTACCGGATCACGGTGTTTCTTAACAAAATTGTAATAAAAACCTTAAATTCCTGTGAGCACTTCGCTTGAGCGGTATTCGTGTCTCGGCGATCGCCGCCAAATGGCGGAATTATGAGAATTTAGACTGCGCTTTTGATACATAACTTATTATAATCTAGCCCATTAGTTTGAACTTACTAAAGTCAAAACGATATTTATTTTAAAATTCACTTTTTTACTTACCCATGCTAACGATGCCCACTGCGAATACTCAATGGTCACTGCAAGAAAAAACAATCGCCAAGGAAGCGTTTGAATTATCCTACCGCCGAGAAATTGCCGCAGTGATGGCCGAAGCAAAACGCCAGGCAACCCTCGCCGCAGACCCCGCTGATCTTTGGCAGCTCAATGATTTTTTGAGTGCCCGGCGGCATTATCTAGATGGCAAATACGATTTCAGTCCCGAAAGCCTCGTCTTTACCTTCGCTCAACTCATTAAAGAAGGTTGGTTAGAACTGCAAGAATTAGACGGTTTAGCCGCCGAAAAACTCTCAAAAATCCGCATCCTCACCCTAATGTAGGCTTTTGGCGAGGGCTTTGCGACGCGGAATCGCATAACTTAAAAAGTCTTTCGCCATGATCGTCTTGGGGAAAATCGCCTGGGCCTCAGCCAAAAGATCATCTAACGTCAGCTCATTTCCCGGCATATAACGGGGGCTAAAGTGGGTCATGATTAGTTGCTTCACTTGGGCCAAAAGGGCAACCTGGGCGGCCATCGTCGAAGTGGAATGGAGGCGATCAAAGGCCATCTCTGCATCCTTGTGGGCAAAGGTCGCCTCGTGAATTAAGACGTCCGCATCCTGGGCTAACTCCACCGCCGTCTCACAAAAAACGGTGTCGGTACAATAGACCATTTTTCGGCCAATTTCCGGTTGACCACAGAGGTCTGAACCGTTGATTTTGCGACCATCGTCGAGGGTGACGACTTTCCCTTTTTTGAGGTCGCCATAAATGGGGCCAGGGGGAATCCCTAATTTTTGTGCTTTTGCTAAGTTAAATCGGCCGGGACGATCCTTTTCAGTCACCCGATACCCAAAGGCTGTAACCCGGTGTTTGAGCGGTAAACAGGTCACTTGAAATTCTTTGTCTTCGAAGACTAAGCCGGGTTTGACTAAATGTACCCGCAGGCGATCGCCAATGCGCATATAGGAATACTTTTCACAGGCCCGCAGATATTCTTCTAAACCAGGGGGGCCATAGATTTCTAAGGGATGTCCCGTCCCCGCGAGGCCCATGCTGGCGATCAGACCCATTAGCCCAAAGATATGATCGCCGTGCATGTGGGTAATAAAAATGCGGCTAATTTGGGACGAACGAAGATCACTACGGAGAAGTTGGTGCTGGGTTCCTTCGCCACAATCAAAGAGCCAAGCCTCGGCCCGCTGCGGTAATCGCAACGCCACACCTGATACATTGCGTGCCCGGGTCGGCACACCAGAACTGGTTCCTAAAAATGTGATTTCCATTCAGGCGATCGCCCATAATCTACATCCTATCCATCATAAATCTTCCCCAGAAGCAAAGCCGCTTAAAAAAATCCTCCCTTGAGGGAGGTGCCGAAGGCGGAGGGTGCCTTCTCCCCTCATAGGGGAGTTAGAGGGGTGTTCCCTTGAGGAGAACTAGAGGGGTGTCCCTAGAGGGAGGTGGTCGAAGACCGGAGGGTGTTCGTTTACTTATTTGCCTGAGCCCAAACACGGGTGGGCAGACCCCAAATATAAATAAACCCTTCTGCTGACTCGTGGTTAAACTTGTCATCAGCCCCGTAAGTGGCCAGATCCGGCGTGTAAATTGATTTTTCAGAACGACGGCCAACAATCCGCGCCGTACCCTTATGGAGTTTGAGGCGCACAACGCCCGTAACCCGTTCCTGAGTTTGCTCAATAAACGCATCCACGGCTTGCTTCAGGGGCGAGAACCACAGACCCCGATAAATCAACTCGGAATAAGTCTGCTCCATGCCGCGCTTATATTGGGTCACATCGGCGGTGAGGGTTAAACTTTCCAAATCGCGGTGGGCATCCACCAGGACACACATCGCCGGAGATTCATAAATTTCACGGGATTTAATCCCCACAACGCGGTTTTCGATCATGTCGATCCGGCCAATGCCATGGTTTCCGACGATCTCATTCAGTTTGGAAATCAAAGCCACCGGGCCAAGGGCTTCGCCATTCACCATCACCGGGACGCCTTTTTCAAAGCCAATCTCTAAATATTCCGGTTCATCGGGGGTGTCAGAAATAGCTTTCACCATTTCAAAAACCTCTTCGGGGGGTTCGCACATCGGATCTTCGAGGGGGCCAGCCTCAATACTGCGACCGAGCAGGTTTTTATCAATGCTAAACGGCGAAGATTTTTTCACGGGGAAGGTCAGCCCATATTGTTCACCATAGGTAATCGCTTCTTCCCGGCTCATGCCCCATTCCCGCGCTGGGGCGAGCACTTTGATTTCTGGGTTTTGCGCCAAAATCCCCAGGTCGAAACGTACTTGGTCATTCCCTTTCGCGGTACAACCGTGGGCAACGGCATCGGCCCCATATTTTTCGGCGGCCCGGACGAGCATTTTCGCAATGAGGGGACGCGCTAAAGCGGTGGCGAGGGGATAGCGATTTTCGTAGAGGGCATTGGCTTTAATCGCTGGGAAAGCGTAATCGGTAATAAATTCTTCGCGGCCATCTTCAACGAGGGAAACCACAGCCCCAGAATTTAAGGCTTTTTGTTTAATTGGGCCTAGCTCCTCGCCTTGTCCTAAATCTGCGGCAAGGGTAATTACTTCCTTGACACCCCATTCGTGCATGAGATAGGGAATACAAACGGATGTATCGACACCGCCGGAATAGGCGAGGACAACTTTTTCTGCGCGACCCATAGTTTAAATACCGTATATAGATGAATCAAGGCAGATTATAGCTTGACATTGCCCTGGAAAAAGCTTGAAAAACCCGGACTTTTGCTGCTATCACAAAATGCTGACAACCTTCCCCCTCTAGGGACACCCCTCTAACTCCCCTACGAGGGGAGAACTTTTTTTGGGGGGTGGGTGAGGAGCCAGGTTTTGATAGTTTTGGCGATCGCCTCTGGGTGATTTTGGGCATCGTATTCGCTGAAGCGGAGGAAAGAAACGCCTAGGGCTTCGAGTTTGGCTTGGCGATAAGCGTCTCGTTCTTGGGCGGCGAGGCTATCGTGGCTACTGCCGTCGATTTCGATGGCGAGCATCCAGTCCTTGCAATAGAAGTCAACGATAAATTGGTCGATGGGGCGTTGGCGCAGAAAGCTGACACCAAGGATTTGTTTTTTGCGGAGGTGTTGCCAGAGGATTATTTCGCCTTTGGTCATAGTTTTGCGGAGTTGGCGGGCGCGTCCGACGAGATGTTTGTTGTAGGGCAGGATGTTACGGCGCATAGGAAGGATGGTTTTTCTTTTAATCTTACGTTCTACTTTTTTTTGGGACAGCCCTCTAGGGATACCACCCTCCGGTCTTCGACCACCTCCCTCAAGGGAGGATTTTTAGAACTTTCCGGAACACCGGCCAACTGTTCCCCTCTTGAGAGGGGTTAGGGGAGTGTTAACCAGCAACCTACTGAGAACACCTCTCTAACTCCCCGCAATGGGAGAATGGCACCCTCCGTCAAGGGAGGATTTTGTGGGGGGGTGATAGGAAAAGAAAGTGGGTGGGTAATTTAGGGTTAACGGATACATAATTCCGGTTGAAGCCGGGATAAGGAGATGCCCCCAAATGAAAAATTTCACTTTTAAGCTTCTGCAACAACTCAACAAGAAGAAAGCTGACAAAGGTTTTACCCTGATTGAACTGCTCGTTGTAATCATCATCATCGGTATTCTGTCTGCTATCGCCCTACCTGCATTCTTGAACCAGGCTGCTAAAGCGAAACAATCTGAAGCAAAACAAACCCTTGGCGCACTAAACCGTGGCCAACAAGCCTATCGTCTTGAAAGTCCTGAATTCGCTCCAGAAGTTGATCTACTTGCCCTTGGCGTCGAAATTGACACCACTAATTATGCTTACGGTGATGATGGAAGTGCTACTACTGGAAACGGTGAATTTGCCTTTAACTTTAACAACTTAGAGGGAACTGACTTCACAGAAACGGCAGGGATTGGTGCTCGTGCAAAAGATACTGCCGCAGTTCGTGACTATGATGGAGCCACTGGAGCCACTGAAGATTCAGAAGGCAATGCAACTACTGTTACTGTAATTTGTGAAGAAACTGCTCCACAAGATGATGATCAAGACATGAGTTATTCTTTCGCCGATGGATTAGGCTGTGATGCTGGAAATCAGCTTTAGACATTTTGCTGCAGTGAGATCTGCGTAAATCACGAGTAGTAACTATTCTTATCCCTTCAGCGAAACTCTATGATAGAAAAAGCACCTTCTTGATTTACTTGGGGGTGCTTTTTAATTGATTCAATACATACCTTAGATTAAATTCATGAAGCTAAAGATATACTTAATATGTCCAGTTACAAAGCGATTTGTGTTTGGTTAATACACTATAGTAAGAGAAATAATCAAGGATTTACCTTGATTGAATTACTCGTCGTTATGATTATCATTGGCATCTTATCAGCAATTTCTCTACCTGTAATGTTTAGTATGGCAGCGAAAGCACGACAATCTGAAGCAAAAACAACTTTATCGGTGCTTAATCGTGGCCAGCAAGCCTATTATGCAGAAAAAAGTACTTTCTCACCAGATATTCTTAACTTAGGTGTGACTACAATTATAGAGACAAATAATTTTAGCTACGGTAATGCAGGCTCACTTGTCAATTATCAAACAGGTGCTGCATATGGTGCAACACCAAAAGATCCGGCCACGGTGAAAGATTATTCGGCAGGCGTAACTTCTTTAGCAATAGCCAGAGTCCCTTTAATTATTTGTGAAGAAGAGGACCCTACCGTAGTTGGCCCATTTCCTCCTCTCTTAGATAGTGGTGCTGGAACTTTAAGTTGTCCAGTTGGCTACATAAAATTAAGATAAGATATCAATTTAGTTGATATTTCTTTCGCATAAAGCAGTTTTCTCTAAGAGATAAATTTCTACTTATTCATATTCCGATAAGTGGCGACGGCAGAAGGCGAAATACGATTCAGATAACAAAAAAATACTTTAAGACCCTATCCAGAATTCTCCAACCTCAGCAGCCTACTCTTCAGATTTAGTCTCCTGATCTAGCTCCGCAATGGTCTGCGGAAATACACCACGCCGCACCAGCTTTTCAAAAACCCCATAACAATCCCGCTGATCGCCCGCCTTCCTCGGAAAATACTGTCTGACAAACCATCTAAAGAGGTAAAATCCTGACCTTTGTTCGCTTCAAATCTAGCGTGATCAACGCTCCCGATTTCAATTCTGACGAAAATCTTTGCAAACTCTCCATAACGATTTGTCCAATCGATACAGGCAGCAAGTCTTGAGTGCGTACCTGAAACACACTCGGTGAATTTGCTTGGGACGCCGCCAAAATCGCCCCAAAATCTAAATCATTGGTAAAAATAATCGCTTGATTTTCCTTTGCCCATTGAAAAATCACTGTATCAGGTGCATTAGGCTTACCGATTGTTGACTAGTGGCTCACCTTGAACCCATATTTTTGTAGATATGGAACCCAGAGTGGGCTAAGGTTCATGTCAATAATAATTTTCATGCCGTTGCTACGTTGACCTCATATTCCTCAGATCGCCAGGCCGCAAAGGCTAGTGCCGCAAGAATATCTTCCCTCTCCAGATATGGATAAGCTTCCAAAATCGCCTCTATTGAATAACCTGCCGCCATTAAACCAATAACCGTTCCTACCGTTACCCTTAAACCGCGAATACAAGGCTTACCGCCCATCACTTGAGGGTTTAGGGTGATGCGTTCTAAATGTTGCATAGTCGTTACTATTGTGCTCGATGATTATCTTGATTCTATCTGCTTGACCCAAGTTGATTATTCTCCTCTACTGCTGAGATAAAATTGGGCTAACTGAGAAAAGAAAAACTTAAGGATGTAGATTAAAGGAATTAAACGGGGTCAGCAAATTGAGTTACTGGCATCATTAGATGTGCCAGACGGTTAGAAGTTGTCCCCGAGCGATCATCGCCTACACTTTGGTGGCAAGCTTTAAGTGAAATGCGAAGAGAGATTGAGGCAACGGGGAAAGGATTAGTTGATGATTCATTTTTAAGGACGCGAGATGAGTTATTTGCGGGTGAAACCGTAGAGTCCCTAGGGGAACAAATCTTGGCGTTTGAGGCGGAACGTTCCCAGGAAAAGTCTGTATGATGGCACCTCTCTAGCTCCCCTCCAGGGACACCCCTCTAGCTCCCCTCAATGGGAGAATGACACCCTCCGCCTTCGGCACCTCCCTCTAGGGAGGATTTTTAGGTCTTGCCAGCACACCCGACAACTGTTCCCCTCTTGAGAGGGGTTAGGGGTGGGTTAACCAGTAACCTACTGAGGACACCCCTCTAGCTCCCCTCAATGGGAGAAGGCACCCTCCGCCTTCGGCACCTCCCTCTAGGGAGGATTTTTACTCGTTCATATTGCGATAGGTAGCGACGGCAGAAGGAGAAATGCGGTTGAGATAACGAAAAATCCAATACTTTAAGACCGTATCCAGGATTACAGGGAATGTTGCAATAAAAAGAAAATTAAAATCTCGGCTCTCGGCAATACCAAAATGTTTTGCTACATTTTCAAGGATAATTTCCCAGCCATGGGGAGAGTGATACCCCACAAAAATATCCGTAAACAAAATAATTAAAAATGCCTTTGCCGAGTCACTGAGGCCATAGACAATTTCATCTAAAAAGCCCTTTAACATCGCAATTTCGCGCTTACTGATTAACAAAATCCCCACAAAAGCAAAGAAGCTAAAAATATCTGAAAAAATGTTTTCGTAAGCATTGTAACTTTCGGCGCGATAATCCTGGGCAATTTCCGTCGCTTTTTCTTGGATTTTTTCGGTGATTTCTACCTCTGTGAGGGCTGGTGCCAACCCTACCAACTGCCGCATTTCTAAAGTTGCTCGGTAATGCTCTAACTCTTCAAAAGCTTCATTTTCAAGGTCGGAATTTACAAACAACGCCGGGCTTGCCTCTGTGAAAAAATGCTCCTCCACGAAAGGCGTAATCGCAATTTTTGCGAGCTGATGCACCAACAAGGGCACAATGACGAGGGTGAGGAGAAATCGAATCGAAACAGCGGTTTTGTTGCGCGATCGCCGAAATTTTGTGACGACTTCTGCTTCTGCTTCGTTGGACTTGGGATCGATCTCCCGCTGGATTCGGGAGAATGTCCGCATGATGGAGCGGGGCACGAGACCAGTTTTGTCCGATACCGTTTCCACCTTGGGTTTGTTGTCGGGGCGATCGCCATTGGTTTGGGGAGCCTCTGGGCCATTCAGGGGAACAAGGGCGACGGATTGTTTCGACAGACCACGGCCATAGCGTCCGGTGATTTCGTCAATAAAGCGTAGTTTCTCGATAATCAGGGTCGGCTTGTCGGCAGCATCAGGGTAGTAGATATTGCTCGCTTTTTTTTGGATTGTTTCCTCGGAGACGGGCACGACAGTATTAAAGGAGCGAAATTCCCGCAGGCGCACCTCGATAATTTTGAGTTGTTTGCGCACCTCCCCTTGGAAATAGCGGATCACACTGTCGCTGTAGTCAGCATTGTGGCCAGAAACGGGTTTGCCACCAAAGTGTTCGAGTTCAATGGCCTGGATATTGAGGGCGGCACGGTAGGCTTGCTCCAGGGCACGGTCTGGGGTGTCGTAAAACCAGCGGCGGGCTTTTTTGATGAAAGTGCTTAGATTCATTGGGTTTAGATTTGCTTGTATGGCCTGGGCAGACACCCTCCGCCTGCGGCACCTCACTCAAGGGGAGAAGACACTCTCCGGCCTGACGGCCACCTCCCTCTAGGGAGGATTTTGGGGAGGTTTTGTGTTAGTTGGTTATTGTAATCGAAGTAGATGGGATTGTTGGGTGGTCTGATGGGGGCAATTTGGTTACGGGGTCAGTCGCGCTCTGGGAAAACGACGGCATTGGTGGCGCGGCTAAAAGCTTGGGTGGCAGGGCAGGATCCCCAGGCGGTATTGGTGCCGGGATTATTGGTCTTGGCGGCAAATAATCAAAATCAGCGGCTGCTGGCGGACTTGATTCACCAAGAAATTCGCGGGAGCTATCCCTTTGTAAGTAAAACCCCAGTGGCGTTTATGGCCGATGAGGTGGAGCTATTTTTCCCACTAATCTGTGAACAGTTGGCGATCGCCCCCTCCTTTCCCCTACGGTTGCGGCCAGAGATGGAACAAAAGTTAGCGCGGGAACTGTGGGCCGACACCCTAGCTACCTGGGAGTTACTGCCCAATGAGCGGTTTCAGAATCGCTTGGTGCGACGACTATTGGATATTTTGCTGCTGGCGGGGGCGGCGGGCATCGCCCTAGCGGAGATTCCCCAACGGCTGATGGTGGGGCAGTTATCCTTACTGACGGGAACGGTGGCCATTGGTGCAGAGACAAACCGAGAGGAATTTACAGAAACGGCAGGAAAACTGATTCAACAGTGGCGAGATTGGTGCTTAGGACGAGGTTTTCTTACCTATGGCATTATTTACAATCTCTACGGGCAATATTTGCTCAAAAATGGACAATACCAAGCGTCCCTAGGGCAACGGTTTGGGGCAATTTTCGCCGATGATGGCCAAGATTATCCGGCGATCGCCAAGGATTTAGCGGACATTTTATTAGATCAAGGTTGCACCGGAGTCTTTACAGAAAATCCCGTTGGGAGAATTCGCCTCGGTTTAAGCGGTGATCCTGATTATTGGAGCCAATTGGCGCAACGGTGCGAGGTGATTCACCTAGAACGACCAGCGGGCCTGGGGGCGACTCTCACAACGCAAATTCAAAAGACCGTGACCCAACCCCAGTTTGGGGGACAACTACCCGCCACCATCCAATCCATTCAAACCGTTGCCCGCGCCCAACTGTTGACACGGGTTGGTGAACAAATTCAATTTTTAGTGAAAGATCAAGGAGTTGCGCCAGCAGACATTGCGATTATTGCGCCTGGGTTAGATGAGGTCGCCCGTTATACCCTGATGGAAAGCCTCGCCGTCGCCGAAATTTCCCTGGAACCCCTGCGGGAACAGCGGCCCATTGCCAGTTCTCCCTGGGGGCGATCGCTACTGACTTTGTTGGCGTTGATTTATCCGGGCAGTGGACGGCTGATCCAAAGCCAAGCTGTGGCGGAAATGCTCATGATGCTATCCCAGACCGCCAGCGAAAAGCCATTAATCGATCCCGTGCGGGCTGGTTTGTTGGTGGATTATTGTTTCCAGCCCGACCCGGAGCGGCCCCAACTGCTCCCAGCAACGACGATGCCTAGGGGCGATCGCCTCGGTTATCAAACCACCCAGGCCTACGAAGCAATCCGCCAGTGGATCGAACAAACCCAGGCCACTCATAATGTCACCCCCCAGGGCATTTTGCAGACCCTGAACCAGGCGATTCAAACCTTTTATCTGCAAAAACTGGCCCCCAGCTACGGCCAACTGGCGACCCTGCGGGAACTCAGCGAGACCGCCCAGCACTTTTGGCAATGTGGCGATCGCCTAGAGCGCCAAAACACAATCACTGCCCAGCTTGCCGACCTGCTGCAACTAATCCAAGCAGAAACTATTACTGCGAATCCCCGTCCCCAGTACAACTTTAACCACCAGCCCCTCAATTCCATTACCCTCGCAACCATCTTTCAATACCGCTCCGCCCGTCGTCACCACTCCTATCAGTTTTGGCTAGATGCGGGCTCACGCCTCTGGGAAAAAGGCGGTGCCGCGACCCTGTTTGGCTATGGCGTTTTTCAACGCAGTTGGCAAGGGGAGCCTTGGTCTCTGGCAATAGAACAACAAGGCGATCGCCAACGGCTCCAAAATATTATCCAAGACCTCCTTGCCCGCACTGATACCCAAATTTATCTGTGCCACAGTGATTTTGGCACCAATGGCAGTGAACAGCTTGGCCCCCTCTATCCCCTCATTCAAGCCACCCAAGAATGCCTCCAATCCTCCCTTGAAGAAGATAGACGTTAGGCCGGAGGGTACCTTCTCCCCTGCGAGGGGAGTTAGAGGGGTGTCCCTTGAGGGAGGTGGCCGCCAGGCCGGAGGGTGCCATTCTCCCCTATGAGGGGAGCTAGATGGGTGTCATTCATGATTGTTCGCTGACATCCATGTAACAAACCCTTTACAGGGGATTGCTTCTCAAAAATAAGCTGATCTAAGTTAAAAGCAGCCTATGATACAGTATCTCGACAGTCTGCATGAATTCTTTTAAAATGTAGGCTTCAATACAACAAAACGCCAAAATAATCTATCCCCCTATCGGAAAAAATTATAGGGAAGCAGAGATCTTATTTCTGGTGTATTCTTCGTCCTTTAAGTTATTCCTTAGGTAACTCCCGTGGTTTCAACAACTTCCCCCGCAGCAACTGAGACTGCTGTCCGTTCAGAGGTTCGTTCCGGTGCATACATTTTGATCGATAGCCTCAAGCGCCATGGTGTCGAATACATTTTTGGCTATCCCGGTGGTGCGATCCTGCCCATCTACGATGCCCTACACCCAGTGGAAGAACGGGGAGAAATTAAGCACATCCTTGTGCGCCACGAACAGGGAGCTTCCCATGCCGCCGATGGCTATGCCCGCGCAACTGGCAAAGTGGGGGTTTGTTTTGGTACCTCTGGCCCTGGGGCAACAAACCTCGTCACAGGGATTGCCACAGCCCATATGGACTCAATTCCGATGGTGGTGATTACAGGCCAAGTCACCCGCGCGGCGATCGGTACAGATGCCTTCCAGGAGACAGATATTTTTGGCATTACCCTACCCGTAGTGAAACATTCCTACGTAGTGCGGGATCCGAAAGATATGGCCCGGATCGTTGCCGAAGCCTTTTACATTGCAAGCACAGGTCGGCCCGGCCCTGTATTAGTAGATGTCCCCAAGGATGTCGGTTTGGAACTGTGTGAATATATTCCCGTTGAACCCGGTGATGTGGATATCCCTGGTTACAAACCTCGCACCGAAGGAGATACCTCCAAAATTGGAGAAGCGGTACGTCTAATTTCTGAATCCCGCAAGCCATTACTTTACGTCGGGGGCGGTGCCATTACCTCTGGTGCCCACGCAGAAATTAAAGAATTAGCTGAACAGTTCCAAATTCCGGTGACTACAACCCTGATGGGCTTGGGCGCTTTTGATGAACATAATCCCCTCTCCGTGGGGATGTTAGGGATGCATGGTTCGGCCTATGCTAATTTCGCCGTGAGTGAATGTGATCTTTTGATTGCGGTGGGTGCCCGTTTCGATGACCGGGTGACTGGCAAATTAGACGAGTTTGCCTCGGAAGCGAAGGTGATTCACATCGATATCGATCCCGCTGAGGTGGGTAAAAATCGTTTACCGGAAGTCGCCATTGTTGGTGATGTGCGCCATGTGTTGATTGAAATGTTGCAACAGCTAGGCGGCAAGGGTTTACCCCTCGGTAATAAGCCCACGGAAGAATGGCTCAATAAAATTCAAGGTTGGAAAGAAAAACATCCTTTGGTCGCGCCTCGCTTTGCGGATTCGATCTCGCCCCAGTCGGTGATTGTGGAGTTAGACCGCCAGGCTCCCCATGCCTACTACACGACGGATGTGGGTCAACACCAGATGTGGGCGGCTCAGTTCTTGAAGAATGGTCCCCGCCGCTGGATTTCTAGTGCAGGCTTGGGCACTATGGGCTTTGGTCTCCCGGCGGCTCTAGGAGCAAAGGTGGCGATCGCCGACGAAGAGGTGATTTGTATCAGTGGCGATGCGAGCTTCCAGATGTGTTTACAGGAGCTGGCAACCCTGGCCCAATATCAAATTAAAGTGAAGACGGTGATCCTAAACAACGGCTGGCAGGGGATGGTGCGCCAGTGGCAGCAGAACTTCTACGGTCAGCGCTATTCTTCCTCCAATATGGAAGCGGGGATGCCGAACTTTGAGCTACTCGCCCAAGCCTTCGGAGTGAAGGGCATGGTGGTGGATCATCCGGATGATCTGTCGGGGGCGATCGCCGAAATGTTGGCCCATGATGGCCCTGTATTGTTGGACGTGCGGGTGAAAAAAGACGAAAACTGTTATCCGATGGTCATCCCCGGCAAGAGCAACGCCCACATGATGGGTTTACAAGAGTCCTCTGGAAAGGCTGAATAATTTTTTCCCAGTGAAATAATAAAGAGATAAATGCCAGGAGTCGGGCTTTGCCTTGCTCCTTTTTTGTGGCTCGATTAGGATATAAGCCGCAGCGAATGGGGCAATTTTTTAAGAATGGCTGAACTGGTTTTACATTGGCATCGGCGAGATTTGCGGCTACAGGATAATGTTGCCTTGGCAGAAGCACGGCAACAGTCGGCCAAGGTGGTCGGCATTTTCTGCCTCGATCCGGCCATTTTAGAAAAAGAAGATGTGGCTCCAGCGCGGGTGAAATATCTGTTAGCGTGCCTGGCAGAATTGGCAGAAAATTACCAAAAAGCGGGCAGTCAACTACTGATTTTCCAGGGGAATCCCTTAGAGGTCTTGCCCAAAGTTGCAGAATCTCTCAAAGTCCATACGGTCTACTGGAATCTGGACGTGGAACCCTATGCCCAACAGCGGGATCACCAGATGGCGATCGCCTTGCGTCAGGTAGGAGCCAAGATAGAAACCTTTTGGGATCAGCTCCTCCATGCACCAGGAAAGGTCTTCACCCAATCTAAAAAGCCCTACAGCGTGTATTCGCCGTTCTGGAAAAACTGGTCGCAAAAGTCGAAAGCCGCCCCCGTTACTGCCCTCAGAGATTGCCAAGGACTGAGTGATGCCGAACAGAAATTAGCGAAAGACCTAGGGGCGATCGCCTTACCGACCTTGGCTGATCTGGGCTTCAGTTGGGACAAACCGTTTACTGTACCTGTGGGGGAAACTGCCAGCCTGGGGCAATTAGATAGATTTACCGAGAATTTTATTGAGAAATACGATGGCGATCGCAACTTCCCGGCGACCGATGGCACCTCCCGCCTTAGTGCCGCGTTGAAATTTGGGGCGATCGGCATTCGGACGGTTTGGCAAGCCACAGAAACTGCCCTAAACCACTGCCGCAGTAAAGAAGCAGAAGCTGGCGTCATCACCTGGCAGCAGGAATTAGCCTGGCGAGAATTTTATCAACACTGTCTCTTTTTCTTTCCGGAACTTGCCCAGGGGCCATACCGGGAAGAGTTTAAAGACTTTCCTTGGGAAAATGACGAAGAAAAATTCCAGGCCTGGTGCGCTGGTCAAACGGGCTATCCGATTATTGATGCAGCGATGCGCCAACTTAATGAAACGGGCTGGATGCATAACCGCTGTCGGATGATTGTCGCCAGTTTTCTCACCAAGGATTTGATTATCGATTGGCGTTGGGGCGAAAAATATTTTATGCAAACCCTGGTTGATGGTGATCTTGCGGCGAATAATGGTGGTTGGCAGTGGAGTGCTTCCAGCGGCATGGATCCTAAACCCCTGCGAATTTTTAACCCTTATACCCAAGCGCAGAAATTTGACCCCGAAGCAGACTACATTCGCCACTGGCTACCAGAGCTCAGTGGTTTGGATACCCAGGTTTTACTCACGGGCCAAATTCCCCGTTTACTCTGTCAGCAACACGATTACCCAGAACCGATTGTGGAACACCGGGTACGCCAGCGGGAATTTAAGCGACTCTACAAATTAGTCAAAGACAAAGCCTAAACAAAACGGGTGAGATTAACGCGATAGCGTTCTTTTTTGGTCATGTTGATCTCGCCAACTTCGACGCGGCCTTTGCCCCTGAGGGAAATCAGATCACCCGCCTTGACGTTGTAGCTGCTTTGGGTAATGGTTTTCCAGTTGACTCGCACATTCCCGCTGGCGATCGCCTCGGCCATTTTTGTCCGGGACATCCCCAACCCTGCTGAACCAATGGCATCCAAACGGAGGGACGCTTCAACGGTGGTGAGTTCTTTCTTTTTCGGCGGGCGTACTTTTAATTCTTCGAGGGGGATCGACCGCGTTTTCACGGGAACAGAGCGCACCTGCACTAAAGAGGTTTCTAAAAACGAGACTAATTCAGGAATGACCAAGGTCTGGGCACCGCGATCGCCTAATACGAGAATGTCACCAACTTTGTCTCGCACGAGCCCGGTACCGAGGAGCGAACCCAAGAAATCCCGGTGGGTCGCCGTATCAAACAAAAAATTACCCGCAATGTCCAAGGCGGCAATTTCCACATGGCTGGCATCGAGGGGAATTTCTTCCCGGGCGATCGCCAACCGTTGCCGTTCCGCTTGGGGGTAGCCACCTCCGTGGACAACCTGGACTTCCGTGAGTTTGCCAAAAATTTCTAAGGCTTCGTAGAGTACCGGCGGCGAGAGAAAATCCGTCTGGACAATTTCCCAAGTGCGAATCGCCTGATCCGCTTGGTCGAGCAGCCGACTGAGTTCTGCACGGTTTTCAACGCCCTTGAGCAAATCATCCTTCGGTAAATTCATAGGCTGGGAAAAGGCGATCGCCAAATAACAAAATAGAATTTCTAGTGGGAAAACACCATCGCTCGATCATACCAAACCACCCCGTCACAAATGCCTAAACGGTCGGGAAACCCTCCGTTTACAAACCCCGATCAAGCCATAATAATGAAAACAGTTCATTTACTCTCCTAGGAATTTCTGTGGCTATCTTTGATTGGTTTCGGCGCAAGACAACTGACAAATCCCAAGACACCTCTGAACCAACCGTTACAGAAGAACAGGTGCCAGAATCCCCCACGGAGGAAGCTGCTGCCCCCGAACCTGAGACGCCATCAACCCCAGAAATTGACTATCTAAACTGGGCGAAATCCGCTTACAAAAATATCCAAGAAAAAAAGGGTATTGAAACAACGGAAGTACCTCAAACTGAGACCGCAGAACCCCAGGAGCCAGAACCAGAAGTTATTGCCGCCGAGACTGAACCAGAAACACCAGCCCCCGAACCCACGGCAACGGCCCTAGAAACTGCGCTAGAAACGGCTCCCGAAACCACCGAAGAGATCGCTCCTCAACCAGAAGCCCCAGCAGAAGCAACTCCTCCAGAACCAGAGAGTGAACCAGCCAAGATTGAAGCAACCGAAACCGTTACACCTGTTGCTCCAGAGCCAGCACCAGAAGTTATTGCGGCCGAAGCAGAGAGTGCCCCAGATAGCGAGACAGTAGCCACACCAGAACCGGAAACCACCCCAGCGACACCCGCTTGGATGAAAAAGTCCGACGGCCTCGAAAAGCTCAAAGAAACGGCGATCGATACCGAAGGGCTAGAGTTTGACGAAAATTTCCTCTGGTCTGCCAAGGTACTTGCGGATCAAGGCCGTGATGCCAGTGATATTTCCCTCGAAGAAATTGAATGGCTCAAAAAGCTCCGGGATGGTCTCGGTAAAACCCGTCGCAGCTTGGTCAATCAACTCAAGGCTGTAGTGGGTCAAGGGCCGCTCAATGATGAAGCCGTACTAGAAATTGAATCACTTCTGCTCCAGGCTGACGTGGGCATTGAGGCCACTGATTACATCATCGAAACCCTCCAGGAACGACTCCGCCAGGAAGCACTGCCCCCCGAAGCGGCGATCGCCTATCTCAAAGAAATCCTCCGGGACATCCTCGATAAACCCTTGGCGAAACTACCCAGCACCGAATTTGCTCCCGAAGCCGACAAGCTTAATGTCTGGATGCTCACTGGCGTCAACGGTGCCGGGAAAACCACCACCATCGGTAAACTGGCCCACCTTGCCAACCAATCGGGTTATCGCTGTGTCATTGCTGCTGCCGATACCTTCCGGGCCGCTGCTGTCGAACAGGTAAAAGTCTGGGGCGAAAGAACTGACACTCCTGTAATCGCCAACCCCGGTAAAAATACTGATCCCGCAGCGGTGGTTTTTGATGGTATTACCGCCGCCCAAGCGCGGCAGGCGCAAATTTTGCTGGTGGATACGGCTGGCCGCTTACAAAATAAGAAAAACTTGATGGATGAACTTGCGAAAATCCGGCGGATTGTCGATAAAAAAGCTCCCGATGCCCAGGTGGAATCCCTCTTAGTCCTAGATGCAACCCTCGGCCAAAATGGTCTACGGCAAGCCCAAGTTTTCTCAGAAGCGGCAAAACTCAGTGGCGTTGTCCTGACAAAACTAGATGGTACGGCCCGGGGTGGGGTAGCACTCGCCGTAAGTCAGCAACTCGGTTTACCAATTCGCTTTATCGGCGCTGGGGAAGGGATTGAAGATCTCCGGCCCTTCTCTAGTTATGAATTTGTTGAAGCGCTGCTGGATGGTTAGACTCCAGTAAAATCAAAAATCTTGAGAGGCGGCTATTTGCATTAAGCAACCGCCCTTTTTTGTGGCTTGTAGAATCCTTAGCTTTTGTCACAAAGGATTTAGGCAGATGAAAAATCCCAGTATGCTAAAGGTTAATTCGGCCAGTGCGCAGCAGTTGGTAACCGGAGGTCATGGAGGCGAGGGAAATAAAGAGTTGCCAGAGACTTACAGGGGTGAGAATCGCACGCCCCCCTGCAAAGATCAAAAGAATTGAGGCCCCAATCAAAATCCAACCCAAGACACGGTTATCTTTGGGGAGAGTGAAGAGGGAAACCACACCACCAGCTAAAGTCATCACCGCTAGATCCGCAGAAATACCGCGCCAAAAAGAGTAACGATAACCACCGGTCGTAAAGAAAATATTTTTACCCAAAAAATAAATGCCCAAGAGGACAAGACCAAGGCCGATCAATTTACCGAGAAATTTCATTGTTTTTTGTTCCTAGCAATGCTTTAGTGTAGCGAATACCATGATTCATCTGATTTATTCTGATCAATTTCTTGACCATGGCACGGGGCGTTCCCACCCAGAAAGCGCACGACGGTTAACGGCGATCGCCCAAGCCCTGAAAGCCGTCTCCTGGGCGAACCAAATTCAGTGGCACGAACCAACAGCGATCGCCTTTCGAGATCCTTTGCCCTGGGTGCGCCAATTGCATGACGACTACTATTTGAAAGAACTGCAAAAATTGGCAGAATCTGGCGGTGGCTATTGGGATCCGGATACTCCTGTTTCACCCCAAAGTTTTGACGTGGCACTTTTGGCGGTCAATGCTTGTTTAGATGGGGTGGATTTAGCGCTTCAAACCAAGGAGCCTGTATTTGCCTTGGTGCGGCCCCCCGGTCATCACGCCACCCGCAGCACAGGGATGGGATTTTGCCTGTTGGGAAATGTGGCGATCGCCGCCCATTATGCCTTGGGTTTAGCGGGCATTAAAAAAGTGGCGATCCTCGATTGGGATGTCCACCACGGCAACGGCACAGAATATTTAGTCGAGGAAAATCCCCAGATTATTTATTGTTCTCTCCATCAGGATCCGGCTTATCCGGGCACTGGCCAGGCTCACCATCATGGTCGCCACCAAAATATTTTAAATATTCCCCTCAAGCCAGGTGCAGATCGAAGGATCTATGTCCAAAAATTCCAGGACGTGGTTTTACCATACTTGCAAGAGTTTCAACCGGATCTGTTAATTGTCAGTGCGGGCTACGATGCCACCGCCAAAGATCCCTTAGCGGGAATGAATCTCCAGCCCCAGGATTACAAAGTTTTTAGCGAATTTTGCCAGCAGTTACCTTGTCCAATCCTGTTTGCCCTAGAAGGGGGCTATCATCTCCAAACCTTGGCAGAATCGGTGGTGGCCACCCTCGAACCCTTTGCTCAGTAAGGACAATGAATTTCTCCCAGCAGAACCGGACATGGCGCCCCCGTCACCTTCGGCAGATTTCCCGGAAATTCTTTGATGCGCCAGTAGGCTAATACCGCAAAGGCGATCGCCTCTTTGGCATCGTGGTTTAAACCCAGGTCGTCGGTACTTCTGACGGGAATCTGATTGCCGAACGCGGCCTGTAAACGTTTTCTAAGATAACTATTGCGGCAGCCACCCCCACAGAGAAAAATTTCATCGGGCAGCTGCGGTAAAAAGAGTTCATAGTTTCGCTGTACCGTTAAGGCTGTAAATTCTGTCAAACTCGCCAACCAATCCGCTTCTGAGAGTTGGAGATCCTGGGCGTCACGCCAGCATTGTTCGAGGAAATCGACACCAAAATATTCCCGACCCGTGGACTTGGGCGGTAGTTGTTCAATGAAAGGATCGGCTAGCCAGCGTTCTACCAAATCTAAATGAGGTGTCCCCTGGGATGCCCAAATGCCATCTTGATCGTAGGCTTGAGCACCGTTGGTTAATTTTTGAATCGCTAAATCTAGGAGTACATTGCCGGGGCCAGTATCCCAACCGATCACGTAATTTTCCCAATCGGTCTGGTTTTTGGGTGGTAAATAAGTAACATTGCCGATGCCCCCCAGGTTTTGAATACAGCGGTGTTTTGTTGGGTCAGCTAGAAGGTAAGCATCAACCTTCGGCACAAGCGGTGCGCCCTGTCCTCCGGCGGCAAGATCGGCCCGACGAAAATTACTGACTGTTTTAAGTTTGGTTTGTTGGGCGATCGCCTCACCACGCCCCAGTTGCCAACTCAAACCCAAGTTGCCGTTGGGGGGACGGTGGAAAATAGTTTGTCCGTGGGAGCCAATTAACTCAGCTTTACCGTAACGTTCCTGGAGTTGCCTCGCCGCAGTGGCAAAACTGTGGGCAATTTCGTCATCGAGGGCCGCAAATTCCAAGGCACTGAGTTTTTCTCCGGCACACACTGCGAGGATTTTTTCCCGGAGTTTAGACGGATAAGAATAGGTTGTAAAGCCGAGTAATTCAATCTCGATGGCGTCAGCTTCCCCTTGAATCTCCACCAGAGCCGCATCAATGCCATCTACCGAAGTGCCGCTCATTAAACCAATTACCCGCATAGATTCTTTCCCCCAAAAGGCGATCGCCACTTTATTATTACCCAACCTTTGAGATGCAGAAATTCTCCATTTCCATGAAGCGTTGGAATCGATCCGTCACAATAGAAGAATTGTCCATGTTTTAGAATCACACACCTGCTATGGCTGCTTCATCTCGCTTGCGCCGACTTCTGGCCTACCTCAAACCCTATCAACGGGACATTTGGCTGGGGATTGGCGCCCTTATCCTCGTTAATGGCCTGGGCGTTTATCTGCCGATTATCCTCAGTAATACAGTAGATTCGCTCCAAACAGATGTCGGTCTAGGCAATTTAACCCGTGCTGTTTTGTTAATGTTGCTCCTCGCCTCAGTCATGTGGGGCATCCGGATGCTCTCCCGCGTGGCGATTTTCGGTGTGGGTCGGCAAGTGGAGTTTGATCTAAAGCAAAAAATTTTCCAACATCTCCTCACCCTAGAGCCCGCATATTTTGCCAGTCAATCCTCCGGAGATTTAATCAACCGGGCCACCAGTGATGTGGATAATGTGCGCCGTCTCCTGGGTTTTTCCGTGCTGAGTTTAGCCAATACGGTGTTTGCCTACGCGATGACCTTACCAGTGATGTTGTCGCTCCATGGCAAGCTCAGTGTGATGGCGATCGCCGTTTATCCAGCCATGTTACTCACGGTACAACTGTTTAGTGGTCGCTTGCGGGACGAACAAAAAGAAGTCCAAGAGGAGCTTTCAGAGCTCAGTCAATTGATCCAAGAAGACATGAGTGGCATTTCTTTGATCAAAATCTATGCCCAGGAAGCCAACGAACGCCAAGCCTTTGACAAGCAAAATCAAAAGTTATTACAAGCCAATCTCGGCCTCGCCCGGATTCGGAATCTCCTCTTTCCAATTATTGAAGGAATTTCCTATATCAGCCTCTTAATCCTGTTGATCTTTGGGACGAGGGCTATTACCGCTGATGAACTGACGGTGGGGAATTTTATCGCCCTCATTTTATTGGTCGAACGATTGGTTGTACCCACAGCTTTATTGGGTTTCACGATTACCTCCTATCAACGGGGTGAGGTGAGTATTGATCGCATTGAAGCCATCCTCGACAATCAACCCCTCATCCAAGACCGCACCACTGCCCATCCTTTGGATCGTCACCAGGTCGAAGGCCAAATTGTTGCTAAGCATCTCTCTTTTACTTACCCCGGTGACAATCGTCCAGCCCTAGATGATCTCAACTTCACCATTAACCCCGGTGAAATTATTGCCATTGTGGGGTCTATTGGGGCAGGGAAATCGACCCTAGCCAATGCTTTGCCCCGTCTAATTGATATCGAACCCGGTCAATTATTCCTCGATGGGCAAGATCTCACTGATATTCGTCTCCAAGATTTACGCCAGGCGATCGCCTATGTTCCCCAAGAAAGCTTTCTCTTCAGCAGCCAAATCCGCGACAACATCGCCTATGGTTTACCCGGTAGTGACCAACCCGAAATTGAATCTTCCGCTCAACAGGCCCAAATTCACCACGAAATTCTGAACTTCCCAAGGCAATACAACACCCTTGTCGGTGAACGCGGCATCACCCTTTCCGGTGGACAACGCCAGCGTAGCTCCCTGGCCCGCGCGTTCATGATTGATGCCCCTGTCCTCATCCTCGATGATGCTCTATCTAGCGTCGATAACAAAACAGCCACCGAAATTCTCGACTACCTCTCCCACTCCCCACAAAACAAAACCGTCATCTTCATCACCCACCAGCTCTCCGCCGCCGCCAAAGGCGATCGCATTTTTGTCATGGATCACGGCAAAATCGTCCAAACTGGCATTCACGAAGAGCTGATTAACCAAGACGGACTATACAAACAACTCTGGGAACAAAACCAACTCGCTGAAATCCTCACCTAATCGAGAGCAAACGTAGGGAGGTGGTTGTCAAATCCAGATTGAGGGGCTTAAGAACTTGAAATTCCAAATTTTTCCAGCCGCCAAACCCCTTGCTCTGAGGGCACTTCAGGAGTTTCCTGTCCAAATACCGAAAAAACTTTCAAAAAAGGTGTTGACATCTCTGGGGAGTGTGGTTAATATAGTTAAGCGCGGTTGAGAGAGACGCACTGAACCGCCGCCCCGAACCGAGACAAAAGAATAGAATTTGAAAGTGACTATCCGCCCCCTTGTTTTAAACAAGATTATAACAAGTGAGCTGGTTGAGATTGAAACAATCGATACCAAGGAACTTAGTTAAGGATAAAGAGAGCCTTAAAAAAACATCTCTTGATAAAGGCGAATGAAAATTCCAAGGAATGAGTAAGGAGTCTAATATGGAGAGTTTGATCCTGGCTCAGGATGAACGCTGGCGGTATGCCTAACACATGCAAGTCGAACGAAGCCTTCGGGCTTAGTGGCGGACGGGTGAGTAACGCGTGAGAATCTGCCTTCAGGACGGGGACAACAGTTGGAAACGACTGCTAATACCCGATATGCCGAGAGGTGAAATCTTTTTTGGCCTGAAGATGAGCTCGCGTCTGATTAGCTAGTTGGTGGTGTAAGGGACCACCAAGGCGACGATCAGTAGCTGGTCTGAGAGGATGAGCAGCCACACTGGGACTGAGACACGGCCCAGACTCCTACGGGAGGCAGCAGTGGGGAATTTTCCGCAATGGGCGAAAGCCTGACGGAGCAATACCGCGTGAGGGAGGAAGGTCTTTGGATTGTAAACCTCTTTTCTCAAGGAAGAATAAATGACGGTACTTGAGGAATAAGCACCGGCTAACTCCGTGCCAGCAGCCGCGGTAATACGGAGGGTGCAAGCGTTATCCGGAATTATTGGGCGTAAAGAGTCCGTAGGTGGTCATGCAAGTCTGCTGTCAAAGCCCACAGCTTAACTGTGGATCGGCGGTGGAAACTGTGTGACTTGAGTACGGTAGGGGTAGAGGGAATTCCCAGTGTAGCGGTGAAATGCGTAGATATTGGGAAGAACACCGGTGGCGAAAGCGCTCTACTGGACCGTAACTGACACTGAGGGACGAAAGCTAAGGTAGCGAAAGGGATTAGATACCCCTGTAGTCTTAGCCGTAAACGATGGATACTAGGCGTTGTCTGTATCGACCCGGACAGTGCCGAAGCTAACGCGTTAAGTATCCCGCCTGGGGAGTACGCACGCAAGTGTGAAACTCAAAGGAATTGACGGGGGCCCGCACAAGCGGTGGAGTATGTGGTTTAATTCGATGCAACGCGAAGAACCTTACCAAGATTTGACATCCCGTGAATCTTGCAGAGATGCGAGAGTGCCTTCGGGAGCACGGAGACAGGTGGTGCATGGCTGTCGTCAGCTCGTGTCGTGAGATGTTGGGTTAAGTCCCGCAACGAGCGCAACCCTCGTCCTTAGTTGCCAGCATTAAGTTGGGCACTCTAGGGAGACTGCCGGGGACAACTCGGAGGAAGGTGGGGATGACGTCAAGTCATCATGCCCCTTACATTTTGGGCTACACACGTACTACAATGGTCGGGACAAAGGGCAGCAACCCCGCGAGGGCAAGCGAATCTCATCAAACCCGGCCTCAGTTCAGATTGCAGGCTGCAACTCGCCTGCATGAAGGAGGAATCGCTAGTAATCGCAGGTCAGCATACTGCGGTGAATCCGTTCCCGGGCCTTGTACACACCGCCCGTCACACCATGGAAGCTGGCAACGCCCGAAGTCGTTACTCTAACCGTTCGCGGAGGAGGGCGCCGAAGGCAGTGCTAGTGACTGGGGTGAAGTCGTAACAAGGTAGCCGTACCGGAAGGTGTGGCTGGATCACCTCCTTTTAGGGAGACCTAACCTACTGAAGTTTGAAAGCAATCAGCAAATAGAACGCAGTAAGGTCATCTCGAAGGTCGTGCGAGGGGGAGAAACGGGAGTCACTTTCAAATTTAGGTTCGTGGACATGGGCTATTAGCTCAGGTGGTTAGAGCGCACCCCTGATAAGGGTGAGGTCCCTGGTTCAAGTCCAGGATGGCCCACTTATCAACCGTTGATAATCATCAATTGTTGATATCAATGGGGGTATAGCTCAGTTGGTAGAGCGCCTGCTTTGCAAGCAGGATGTCAGCGGTTCGAGTCCGCTTACCTCCACCAAAACCACGAAATGATGAAACAAACTCAGCATCAACACCACAGTCTAAAAGAAAAGACAAAAGATGTTGTTGAATGCTGAAAGAAATTTCAGCAAAGCACCTTGAAAACTGCACAAAAAAATATTAGATAGTCGAAATAATAGCTAGGTAGGAAAGTACGAAAGTACAAACAATCCAAAAATAGCCAAGAGTCTGACCTCGAAAAAAAGGTCAAGCTACAAAGGGCTAACGGTGGATACCTAGGCACACAGAGGCGATGAAGGACGTGGTTACCGACGATATACTCCGGGGAGCTGGAAGCAAGCATTGAGCCGGAGGTTTCCGAATGGGGCAACCCTAAATACAGCCATCTGAATATATAGGATGGTATGAGCCAACTCAGCGAATTGAAACATCTTAGTAGCTGAAGGAAGAGAAAGAAAAATCGATTCCCTTAGTAGCGGCGAGCGAAGCGGGAAGAGCCTAAACCAACTGCTTAGGCGGTTGGGGTTGTGGGACAGTGATGTGGACTATAGAGGTTAGACGAAGTAGTTGAAAGCTACACCAAAGAAGGTGAAAGTCCTGTAGTCGAAAATCGAAGTAGCCTAACTGTATCCCGAGTAGGCCGGAGCACGTGAAATTCCGGTTGAATCAGCGAGGACCACCTCGTAAGGCTAAATACTACTGTGTGACCGATAGTGTAAAAGTACCGCGAGGGAAAGGTGAAAAGAACCCCGGGAGGGGAGTGAAATAGAACATGAAACCGTTAGCCTACAAGCAATGGGAGGACGATTTAACGTCTGACCGTGTGCCTGTTGAAGAATGAGCCGGCGACTTACAGGCTGTGGCAGGTTAAGGTGAAAAGCCGAAGCCAAAGTGAAAACGAGTCTGAAAAGGGCGTTAGTCACAGTTTGTAGACCCGAACCCGGGTGATCTAACCATGGCCAGGATGAAGCTTGGGTAATACCAAGTGGAGGTCCGAACCGACTTCTGTTGAAAAAGGAGCGGATGAGCTGTGGTTAGGGGTGAAATGCCAATCGAACCCGGAGCTAGCTGGTTCTCCCCGAAATGTGTTTAGGCGCAGCGGTTGGTTTCCTTGCATGGGGGTAAAGCACTGTTTCGCTGCGGGCTGCGAGAGCGGTACCAAAGTGAGACAAACTAAGAATACCATGTAAAATTCAGCCAGTAAGACGGTGGGGGATAAGCTTCATCGTCGAGAGGGAAACAGCCCAGACCGCCAGCTAAGGTCCCAAAATACTTGCTAAGTGATAAAGGAGGTGGGAGTGCATAGACAACCAGGAGGTTTGCCTAGAAGCAGCAATCCTTGAAAGAGTGCGTAATAGCTCACTGGTCAAGCGCTCCTGCGCCGAAAATGAACGGGGCTAAGCAAGTTACCGAAGCTGCGGACTCGAAAGAGTGGTAGGGGAGCGTTCTATATGGTGTGAAGCATTAGCGGTGAGCAGATGTGGACTGTATAGAAGTGAGAATGTCGGCTTAAGTAGCGAAAATATGTGTGAGAATCACATACCCCGAAACCCTAAGGGTTCCTCCGGAAGGCTCGTCCGCGGAGGGTTAGTCGGGACCTAAGGCGAGGCCGAAAGGCGTAGTCGATGGACATGAGGTTAATATTCCTCAACTCCTGTGTGGGAGCATAACTATGACGCATGAAAGATAGCTACACCCTGAATGGATTGGGAGGAGACTACGGTCTCCGCGTAGTAAAGGATAGTGCCTAGAAAAGCTAGTTATGTGTTGAAAGCACAGGACCCGTACCCGAAACCGACACAGGTAGGGTGGTAGAGTATACCGAGGGGCGCGAGGTAACTCTCTCTAAGGAACTCGGCAAAATTGCTCCGTAACTTTGGGAGAAGGAGTGCCAGCGAGAGCTGGTCGCAGTGAAGAGGCCCAGGCGACTGTTTACCAAAAACACAGGTCTCTGCAAACTCGTAAGAGGACGTATAGGGGCTGACGCCTGCCCAGTGCCGGAAGGTTAAGGAAGTTGGTTAGCTTAGGCGAAGCTGACGACCGAAGCCCCGGTGAACGGCGGCCGTAACTATAACGGTCCTAAGGTAGCGAAATTCCTTGTCGGGTAAGTTCCGACCCGCACGAAAGGCGTAACGATCTGGGCACTGTCTCGGAGAGAGGCTCGGCGAAATAGGATTGTCTGTGAAGATACGGACTACCTGCACCTGGACAGAAAGACCCTATGAAGCTTTACTGTAGCTTGGTATTGGGTTCGGGCTTTGTTTGCGCAGGATAGGTGGGAGACGTTGAGATTACTCTTGTGGGAGTAATGGAGTCACTGGTGAGATACCACTCTAACAAGGCTAGAATTCTAACTTTAAACCGTGAAGCCGGTGAAAGGACAGTATCAGGTGGGCAGTTTGACTGGGGCGGTCGCCTCCTAAATGATAACGGAGGCGCACAAAGGTTCCCTCAGGCTGGTTGGAAATCAGCCATCGAGTGCAAAAGCAGAAGGGAGCTTGACTGCGAGACCTACAAGTCAAGCAGGGACGAAAGTCGGTTTTAGTGATCCGACGGCGCTGCGTGGAAGGGCCGTCGCTCAACGGATAAAAGTTACTCTAGGGATAACAGGCTGATCTCCCCCAAGAGTTCACATCGACGGGGAGGTTTGGCACCTCGATGTCGGCTCATCGCAACCTGGGGCTGAAGTAGGTCCCAAGGGTTGGGCTGTTCGCCCATTAAAGCGGTACGTGAGCTGGGTTCAGAACGTCGTGAGACAGTTCGGTCCATATCCGGTGCAGGCGTAAGAGCATTGAGAGGAGTCTTCCTTAGTACGAGAGGACCGGGAAGGACGCACCGCTGGTGTACCTGTTATCGTGCCAACGGTAAACGCAGGGTAGCCAAGTGCGGAGCGGATAACCGCTGAAAGCATCTAAGTGGGAAGCCCACCTCAAGATGAGTGCTCTCATGGAGTTAATCCAGTAAGGTCACGGGAAGAACACCCGTTAATAGGCATTAGGTGGAAGTGTGGCAACATATGGAGCCGAGATGTCCTAACAGACCGAGGGCTTGTCCTTAAACAGATGGTTAGACTAAGTATTTCGATGAACTAATGAGTATTTTGTGCAGTCTTGAGGGTGTGAGACCACACCACTGCTTGGTGTTTCTAGCATAGTGGGACCACACTGATTCCATCCCGAACTCAGATGTGAAACGCTATAGCGGCGACGATACCTGTGGGGTAGCCTACCGGGAAAATAGCTCAATGCCAAGCTTCTCTCTTTTATGGAAAACTGAATATCTTATTCTTCAACTTTATATTCTAATCAAAGCTCTCAATCTACAGGTTGAGGGCTTTATTTTATTTTGCTTTCTTTCTCCTTTGTAGTGAGTGAAGTCCCATTCCGTTGCTTGGGTAGTGTTGTAGAGTATGAAGAGTAAGCCAATAAGTTGATAGGTATTTGAATGAATCGGATTTACTGGGGTTGTATATTCGGATTTTTTAGTGTTGTAGGGCTGGCAAATCAAGCGATCGCCAATGAGATGATGTATCGACCCCTTGGAATTCGCTCTGGTCAAGAGATTAACCAGCGGCTTTCGGATCAGGATATCCCCACGGGGGAAGGGGGGTTTGCTAGGGATTATGCGATTACTCTCCAAGAGGGCGATCAAGTCGCCATTGACTTGCTTTCGGACGATTTTGATACGATTGTGTTGCTGCTGGCGGCGGATGGTTCGACGATTGCGGAAAATGACGATGCCGCCGACGGTTCAACGAATTCATTACTATTTGTGCGCATTAACGAAACGGGACGCTATATTGTGCGGGTACGGGCCTTTGGGGAAACGGGAAATGGTGATTTTTCGCTCAAAGTAACGCGTCTACAGCCTATTCGCGAGTAAAACGATGCTGACGAGACAAGCGACTTCAGTCCATTCCACAGTGGCACCGTAGGTATCGCCTGCATGACCTTGGAATTTATGACCAAACCAAGTGCTGACAGCGATCGCCACTGCCATAAACCAAAGATTACTGAGCATAACACTCAACCATTGGCTAATCGGCAGGAAAAAGTAGCTCAAAAATATGAATAAGAGCATGGGGCAGATACTCCAGCATAAATCCGGATATAACTGGAACTGTTGCTTGTGGAATGCCCCTTTGCCTTCAGCTTTCAGGTAGGGATAAAAGGCGATCGCCACCACCTGAGACCATCGCCCCCAGGCCGGTATCAACACAAAAAAATACCAAGACTCTAATCCTAAACCTTCGAGGGCAGCGACCTTGAGCAACAGGATTAAGATCCCTGTCATCACCCCAAATGCACCAGAAACACTATCAGCCATCACCGTTAAACGGCGTTTCGGTTCCGTCACCGCTAAACCATCGGCCGCATCCATTGCCCCATCTAAATGTAAGCCTCCCGTCAAACCCAACCAAAAGGCAACTAAAATCGCACTTCTGAGTAAAGTGGGAACCTTTAAACTCTCTAAACCCCAAAAACTCCCCAGTAATATCCCCCCAATAATCAAGCCCACCCAAGGGCACCAACGGGCAATGCGAATAAAACTAGGCTGTACTCCCTTGGGCAGTGGTAACAGCGTGTAAAAAAGAATGGCCCCCAATAGCGATCGCCAAAGCTGTAGCAAGCCTGATAAAAAACGAACCATAAATTGATTGAGATGCTCAGAATTAGATAGATTGTGGGTTTTCAGATGTCAAAATTCAAACCTTAAGTTAAGATTATGGCGAGGCATTGGAAACCGTTAATAAACATCCTCCGCCATAACACCAAGACAATACTGTAAAACCACAGCCTTTGTCCTTGGGTGCTAGCTTTTGTACAAGTAAAATGACAATCGCATATAGGCTCATCCTGATGTGGTGGCGCTCATTTGCTTGCCATGTCTAGGCAGTGTTATGGATGATTTACCTTCAGTCTGTCATATTTTTTTGTTTACCCTTAGTCAATTCCCATGAGTCATCAATGTCATCCCACTTCCTTACCCGCTCCTTGTGTGGTTTCTACCGGTATTCTTGTCAATAAAAGTGACATGAAACGTCTACTCCAAGATCTCGCATGGGTCCGCTATTCCCATTACCTCGATGGCGAAGTGCAAAAACAGGGCGAAGGTTGGATTGTAGAAGTCTTTGATGATGAACAACAGGCTACTTTGGTGGTCAATCAGTCCTTATATCTAAATTTACATAGCTTCGATTACCTTGCCCTGAAACAGGCTGAAACCGATAAGACTTATTTTGAACTCGTGCAGGATAATCGTGTCTTACGTTTGGAGGTGGCAGAAAATCCCCAAACCAATCCTTTCAATACCAAAGCAGTTCCCGAAAGTACTTTAGAAGAGATGGTGACTCAGGTTTTATCGGCCCGCTGGGATGTCCACATGGATGACGATGAAAATTTCAATTTCTAGGTTCTGTTTCCTGAACTCGGTAGAATAAGCGGTGGCTTTTGCTGCCGTTTTTATTTTTTATTGATCTTCGGAACATCATCTGTGAGCCATTTTCATTTTTCGCTGCATAAGGAATGTCGCCATACGAATGCCCGAGTCGGCGTGTTTCATACCCCCCACGGAATTGTGGAAACACCCCGATTTATGCCTGTGGGTACCCTTGCGAATGTAAAAGGCATCACGCCGGATCATTTAGTCCAGGCCCAGGCCCAGATGGTTTTATCAAATACTTACCACCTCCACTTACAACCGGGAGAGGAGATTGTCCAGAAAGCCGGAGGACTGCATCGGTTTATGGCTTGGGAGGGGCCGATCCTCACGGATTCCGGGGGATTCCAGGTTTTTAGTCTCAGTGAAATGCGTAAGATTCGTGAGGAAGGGGTAGTTTTCCGTTCGCCGAAGGATGGACGTTTGATTGATATGACCCCGGAGCGGTCAATCCAGATTCAAAATGCCCTGGGTGCTGATGTGATCATGGCCTTTGATGAATGTCCACCAGGAGATGCGGGCCGGGAGGCAGTGGCGGCGGCAACAGCACGAACCTATCGTTGGCTAGAGCGATGTATTGAAGCCCATGAACGGGACGATCAAGCGTTGTTTGGGATTGTTCAGGGGGGCATTTTCTTAGATTTACGCTCCCAAGCGGTGACAGATTTAACGAAATTAGACCTACCGGGCTATGCCATCGGGGGCGTTAGTGTGGGGGAATCGCCGGAAAATATTCGTAAAGTGGTACAGCATACAGCGCCGCTCCTGCCGAAAAACAAGATTCGTTATTTGATGGGGGTGGGCACCTATCGGGAAATGGCCCAGGCGATCGCCGCGGGGATTGATGTGTTTGATTGTGTGATTCCGACGCGGTTGGGGCGTCATGGTGCGGCCCTGGTGCAAGGCGATCGCTGGAATTTAAAAAATGCCCAGTTTAAAGAAGATTTTCGCCCCTTGGATGAAACTTGTCCTTGTTATACCTGCCAGAATTTCACGCGGGCCTATTTGCACCATTTAATCAAAGCGAAAGAAATGTTAGCCTACATGCTACTTTCTTTACATAACGTTACAGAATTGATTCAATTTACCGTGAGAATTCGTGAATCAATCCTTAGCGATCGCTTCGTGGAAGAATTCGGCGAATGGCTAGAACCCGAACCAACTCATGCTAGGATTGACTGCAAACCATAAGAAAAATCAGTTCAACAAGGAAATATATGGAAGCGGCATTATTACTTGCGAAATTACCTGAGGCCTACTCAATTTTCGATCCCCTCGTGGATGTTTTGCCTCTAATTCCTTTGTTCTTCTTGCTGTTGGCATTTGTATGGCAAGCGGCAGTGGGCTTCAAATAAACACCATTTTTGAATTATTTAAAAAAGAAATTGATTAAGCATCCCCGCAAGGATGCTTTTTTGTTTTTTGCGACTAATTTGTAACTAAATGTAACGAGAATTAACCGCGATTCATAATTGCTTTTTGGAAAGCGGGGCGATCGCCCAATCGTTTTAAGTAGGCTTGTAGGGCTGGGTAGGCGCTGAGATCCACATCTTGAAACATTAAAGGAATGTAGGCGAGGATCGAACCGACGGCCACATCCGCTACCGTAAACGCTTCCCCTAAGAGAAAAGCCGTGTTTTGCAAAATATCATTTAGCGGCTGCAAGTAACGGGCCATAACTTCATTGCGATTTTCAGCCGGGGTGAGTCCCATGGCAAAGGTCGAGTTAGCAAATAACACCCATTGGTAGGCGATCGCCTTATCTGCCGGGGAAGGGCCGAGGTGACCAAATTTTTCTGCGAGGTAGAGCAAAATGGCACCGGATTCAAATAAAGTAACCTCGTCATCGCTTAGGACGGGCACTTTCCCAAAGGGATTTAAGGTAAGGAAATCCGGTTGTTTATGTTCGCCCGCCTGCATATCGAGAAGAACAAATTCATAGTCAGCACCGAGTTCTTCGAGGTACCAACGCACAATTGAGGCACGGCTACGCGCCCCACCGTAGAGTTTTAGCATAGTGTGAGTTTTGTTAGGCCAATAAATTCGTCTACAAATTCATTTAGAGAACTTTGTGGGTATGGGCATGTTGCTTCACATTGTCCTCTGTGTTGACGATATTAACCTGATTAAGGACGCGCTTTTTCGCGGTGGAATGGTTGAACTCCTGGTGGAGTGTCCCTAGGGGGATATGGCCCTGGGCTTCGGGGCGGCGTTTGTAGGTACGGGCGGCGGCGGCGGTGCGTTCTAAAAAGTCATCGGGAATTTGCAGGCGATCGCCTAGGGCTGTGGGTAAGGTGATTTGATCCGCTTGGATAACATCCCCAAGGGGCAGGGCTTGGGCAACTCGATAAGATGTGGGAATTCCTTTTAACAGTGCTTCGAGGGCCGCTGAGGGAATCGGTTCTAGGATAGAAACCGCCTGGGTTTCGCCCTCCTCCCGGACAAAACAACTGGCGACGCCAAAAACACAATAATCGTCACCCGCTAAATGATGGGTCTGAAAAAAATCTTGTAATGTAGGCATAAGAATTTTTACTTACTGAAACTAAATATAAAGATTGAATTTTCCGTTTTGATCCTAACGAGCTTTTGGGGCGTACGAGACAGAAAGAAAGGATTCTTTAATTGCAGCGAGTGATCTCTAATACCCAACCCTTACCTCTGACCATATCCAAGCCTGGGCCAGTATTCTAAGGTGAAACACAAAAAAGTCATGTCTTGATGGTAATGAATTTAAAATTAAACTTTTTTTGGGGATTTTGGCTGCTTTATGTGGGTTCTTTACTCCTTGCCCCTAGTCATTTCCCCTTCGGTGGAGAACCCCTATGGCAACTGCAACCTGAGACTTTGACAGAGGTGAAACAAGAATCGCTTAATTTCTTTTTTGTGCTGCCGATTTTAAATTATTTGGGTTGGCGATCGCCTTTGGCCCCGGTGCTCAATCCTGTAGATGAGGCCCTCTTTAATTTTGCTGTCGCCTGGATGTGGCTTTTTCTGCCAGTAATGGCGAGCGATCGCAAGGGTCAACATCTGCCATACCTCGCCTTCTGGGGTTGCGGGATGTTTCTTACCAATGTTTTTTTGCTGCCCTACATGGCACTCCGACGAGCCATTGCCCCTCAGCCTTTTTTACCTAAACCGTGGTTTACGCGCTTTTTTGCGTGGGTCGGAATCTGCGTCGGCATTATTGCCATTGGTTGGTTTGGTCTAGCTCGTCCTGAATTTGGTCTTCTCGGCGATCGCCTTGATTACTTTCTCTTGCGTCTGGGAGATAGCCGCCTCACCGTCGCCTTCATGGTGGATCTCCTTTGTTTTTGGTTTATCCAAATTTTCCTCATGGGTGATCTCACCGCCAAAGATAGCTTCTGGCAAACCCTACGTTTTGTGCCATTTTTTGGTGTGGCCTGTTGGTTGCTCTTTGACCACCGTTCTTCCTAAAACCTCTTTACTCAGCCCCAATTTGAACGCTTAAGTTGGGGTTGAGACCGCTAATCAATGCTTTTAAAACAAGCTATCGAAAACTGTGATTATCGTAAGCTAAACCGCTAAAATGTAGATTAAATCAAGATTTAAGCGATCGCCGATTATGGAAACATCTCTGGCTAGCCTTGGCCCTTTTTCCGTCCCTGCGGACAATCCGGACATCCTGAGCCAACTCCTTGAAAACCAAAAATCGCCCCACACCTGGCGAGCCTATAAAAAAGATATTCGTGATTTTTTTCGGTTTGTGGCCGATGCCAACGAACCCACACCGCTCCTGGTCGAAGCCTTTCTGAATCTGGAGCAACCCCAGGCCCTCGCCCTCGTCCTGCGCTACAAAAATCATCTACGGGATGTCCGCTGCCTCAAGGAAGCCACCATTAATCGTCGTCTTGCCGCCCTCAAAGCATTGGTTCGTTTGGCGAATCAGTTGGGGCAATGTCGCTATACCCTCGGTGGCATCAAAGGAGAAAAGGTCAGTCGCTATCGGGATACCACTGGGATTTCACAAACTGTTTATCGACAAATTTTAAAAATTCCTAACCAGAAGACCATTAAGGGCAAACGTGATTACGCTATTTTGAGATTGCTTTGGGATAATGCGCTGCGGCGTAATGAAATTGTCCAAACCAACTTAGAAGATTTAGACCTCGAACGGCGATCGCTCGCAATTTTAGGTAAGGGAAAAGGCCGCCAAAAACAATGGGTGACACTCTCTGCCGCAACGATTGCAGCTCTAAAGGCTTGGTTAGCTGTCCGCCCTGGATCTAAAAATAAAATTCAGCCACTATTTGTTGCCCTTGATCGCGCTCACCTGGGCCACCGTCTCACGGGGACAGCTATTTACCAGTTAGTCCGAAACACAGCCAAGGCCGCAGGCGTCACAAAATTATTATCACCCCACCGCATTCGTCACTCTGGGATTACGGCGGCCCTTGATGCGACTAATGGAGACGTGCGTAAGGTGCAAAAATTTTCTCGTCATGCCGACCTCAATACCTTGATGATTTATGATGACAACCGCAGGGATCTCCAAGGGGAAATTACAGATCTCTTGGCAAATCTGATTTAGCAATCCCCCGAAACATTTAGTCGGCTAAATCGGGAAAGACTTCTCGCACCGAAGGGTGGACTAAACGCCGCTCGGCAATATTTAATCCTTGGGCGATCGCCGGATTTTGTTTAATCGCTCCCAAACCTTGATTGGCCAGTTGGAGAACGTAGGGCAAAGTGCTGTTATTGAGGGCTTGGGTTGCTGTCCAGGGTACGGCCCCCGGCATATTGGGCACCCCAAAATGGACAACTCCTTCTTCGAGATAGGTGGGGGCACTGTGACTGGTGGGCCGCAGGGTTTCGATGCAGCCCCCTTGGTCTACAGCCACGTCAATAATGACAGAACCCCGTTTCATCTGTTTGACTGCGGCACGGGACACGAGAATTGGTGCACGTTTGCCCGGTAAAAGCACGGCCCCAATTACCAGATCGGCGAGGGGTAACCAGCGTTGAATTTGGGTCGGTGTGCTGTAGAGTAGCTCCACTCGGGAGCCAAATAGTGCTTCTAAATCACTGAGGCGATCGACGTTAATGTCGAGGATCTGTACCTGGGCCCCAAGACCCACGGCCATTTTTGCTGCTTCGGTGCCGACGGTCCCCCCACCAAGAATCATCACACGACCCGGCCCAACGCCAGGGACACCTCCGAGTAAAACGCCTCTGCCGCCCTGCTGTTTTTCGAGATAGCGCGCCCCAAACTGCACGGCCAAGCGCCCAGCGATAACACTCATCGGCGCAAGGAGTGGTAAATGACCTTTGCCGTCGGTGACCGTTTCGTAGGCGATCGCCGTCACGCCCGATCGCATTAAATTTTCTGTGAGCTGGCGATCAGCCGCTAAATGGAGATAGGTAAATAGGATTTGACCAGGGCGCAACGAGCCATATTCTGAGGGGAGCGGTTCTTTGACTTTAACGACCATGTCTTGTTCCCAGGCGATCGCCGCCGTAGAAACAATTTCGGCTCCGGCCTGTTGGTATTCCGCATCCGTAAATCCAGAACCGAGGCCCGCCCCCGTTTCAATCAAAATATGATGACCCGCACTGGCGAGGACTTGCACACTGCTCGGTGACAAACCAACCCGAAATTCTTGGTCTTTGATTTCCTTGGGGACACCGATTTTCATCCTCAACGCCTCTATGTTTTGTCTTGGGATCTGTGCTTTTCATTTAAGGACTTTTTTGAGGCCCTGTCAGCACCTACTCCCCAAACGACACAAATTCAACTTGAACCAAGCATTGCTTCATAAAAAGACTAAATTAACTTAGACAAAATAGTAGCGATTCAGACTCTGGGCAAAGGTAACCAGAGCAAGATGGCACAATAAACCTCAATATCTTCTACGGTGAAATTTTTTAGATGTCCCATTCGATCTCTGCCTTGATTGAAGCGCTACAACAGCCAGCGCTGTATCCCCACCCGACCCAGGAGGCGATCGCCTTAGTGCAAACCCATGTGTCCTACGTGTTTTTAACTGGGGACTATGCCTACAAACTAAAAAAAGCAGTTAATTTTGGCTTCCTGGATTTTTCGACTCTAGACAAACGTCAACATTTCTGCGAAGTAGAATTGGAGCTAAATCGTGCCCTGGCTGCTGACCTGTACCTAGAAGTGCTGCCCATTACCTATGACGGCCAAACCTACGCCTTTGACGGGGCGGGAGAAGTGGTGGAATATGCCGTGAAAATGCGTCAATTCCCCCAGGAAAATCTGTTGAGTGAGATGTTTACAGCAGGCACTCTTACCGAAGATCACATGGTGCAACTGGGAAAAGCTGTCGCTGATTTCCATCAACAGGCAACTACCAACGACTACATTCTGAGCTTTGGGGAAATTGCCAAAATCCGTCAGGCCATTGATGAAAACTACGCCCAAACGGCCAAATATATTGGCACCGTCCAGACCCAAGACCGCTTCGAGCAAACCAAACAATTTACAGATAATTTCTTTGCTAGCCGGGAGGAAATTTTTGCCAAACGCCGCCGCGAAGCAAAAATCAAAGAATGCCATGGCGATCTGCACCTGCGCAATATTTGTTTTTGGCAAGATCAGATTCAACTATTTGACCGCATCGAATTCAATGAGCCTTTCCGGTTCGTCGATACCATGTATGACGTGGCTTTTACGGTGATGGATTTAGATGCGCGGGGGGCCAGGGAGCTGGGGAATGCTTTTCTCAATACCTATGTCGAACGTACTGGAGATTGGGAAGGACTCCAGGTTTTACCCCTCTACCTGAGTCGCCAGGCCTATGTGCGGGCGAAAGTGACTTCATTTCTTTTGGATGATCCGGCGATCGCCCCTGAAGCAAAAATCCAGGCTGCGGCGATCGCATCAGATTACTACGATCTAGCTTGGCGCTATACCCAACGCCCCCAGGGAAAAGTGATTGTGATGTGTGGTTTATCCGGTGCTGGCAAATCAACGGTGGCCCGGGCGGCAGCTCGCCAATGGAATGGAATTCAACTGCGCTCCGATGCTGTGCGTAAACATTTAGCAGGCTTATCTTTAGAAGCAAAAGGCGATGACCGCCTCTACAGTGAAGCGATGAATGAACAAACCTATGCTCGCCTACAAGAGCTTGGTTTACTGTTGGCAAAACAGGGTTTTACGGTCATCCTCGATGCCAAATATGACAAACTTGTCTATCGTAAAAATGTGATTAAAGTCTGTGCTGACCAGGGTATCCCCTTAGAAATTTTCCACTGTCAGGCACCGTTGCCAATTTTGGCCCAGCGGTTAACGACCCGCACCAACGATATTTCTGATGCGACAGCAGATCTGCTCACGAGCCAACAGGAACATTTTGAATCCTTTATCCTAGAGGAACATCCCCTGGTTAAAAACCTGGATACCACCCAGACTCCCGCCGCAATTATGGCCCAACTGGCTGAGGAACCTGTTTAAGTCAAAGCAACTGCTGAGAGAAAGGAAAAGGCGATCGCCCACTTGGGTTGAAATATTACGAAAAGTTAACACTTCCGCATATTTCTCTCTCACCCCGTAACAAATCCCACGGAAACCCTGGGTTATTTCCCCAAAATAATAGTCATAAATACTCATTGACTATTGCGAGTAAGGAGTAAAACCATGCAAACAGCAGGACAAATGACCTGGAGTCCCAACGGTGGCGCATCGGAAGGGGTACTACATCTTAGGTTGAAAGCCTTTGATCCCTGGCGTCCCTATACGGAGTTTCCGGAATTTTACAAACCCGATTTTCCGTCCACCTCTGCGGGGTACGCCACCTTTCTTTCCCTCATTCGCAATCAGTGGCAGTACGTGAAGTAGGGCCGCGCCTGGGTAAGGCGATCGCCCTTGCCTTGCCCAGGATTACAAGAAAATGTAACAATATATAAACTAAGCATTGACATTTGCCGCAGCTCTCGAAGCTCTTCGCCCATGAATTTACTTGCGACTTCGCCCAGTGCCAGCACCGCCTTTTTTCAGCGCTCTGCCGGTCGGTGGCATTCCCAGCGCCGCTACTACACCCTCAACAGTGACCAGGAACCCCTGGAGGCCATTTCGGCAATCGAAGTCGTCTTTTTACCCGCCGAGCATCCCCACCTCAAACCCTTGGCGATCGCCCACCACCTTTCCCCTGATCAGGCCTTTCAATGTGGGGCGAAAGTTACTTGGGAAAGCACTTATACTAATGTGCAGCGCAAACCCCTAAAGGGAGAGACGATCTTTGGAATTCGGGATCAGTTGATGTACCGCGACCGTGGTTTTTCGACAACAGCCCCGATTGTGGCCGAATTTGAATTGATTCAACCCCACGTGATGCGACTTCAGACTGCCTACGACGGCGCCAGTTTTGAAGAAGAAATTAAATTTGTTGGGGATAAACACCGCACACGCCAAACTATTACTTCCCGTGCGGGACAGGAATTGATGATCGCGCAGTATTTAGAAACGCGTCTTTAGTAATCCTAAATTTGTCGTTTTAAAAAATCTCCCTTGCATAAAAATATCCGTGTCGGGTGTATGTCACGGATTGTTTAGGTTTATCGGTATCGCTAAAAATTGCAAAAATTCCCGCTTACACTGAGAAGAGTGGAGGCCTCAAGCCCGCAGCGGCAAAGGAGAGAGTTATGGCGATCGCCACGATCAATCCCACGACCGGAGAAATATGTCAGCGTTTTAAAGCCCTGACCCCAGCAGAAATTGACGCAAAATTAGCCAAGGCCCAGGAAGCATTTCAAGCATATCGGCGCACCAGCTTTAGCCAACGGCGACAGTGGCTCGAAAATGCAGCGGCCATCCTCGAACGGGATACCAGTAAGTTTGCGGAGATTATGACCACTGAGATGGGAAAAACCCATCAAAGTGCGATCGCCGAAGCCGAAAAATCTGCTTTAGTCTGTCGCTACTATGCCGAACATGGTGAACAGTTTTTGGCCAACGAATACACAGAAACCCAGGCCACAGAAAGTTATGTGTGCTATCAGCCCTTGGGCATTCTGCTCGCGGTGATGCCGTGGAATTTTCCCTTCTGGCAAGTTTTCCGTTTTGCCGCCCCAGCATTAATGGCCGGGAATGTGGCGGTGTTAAAACATGCGTCCAATGTGCCCCAGTGCGCCCTGGCGGTGGAAGCGATTTTAGAGGCGGCAGGATTTCCGGAAGGGGTGTTTCAAACCTTGTTAATTGGCGCGTCCCAGGTGGAGCAGGTGATTAAAGATCCCCGGGTGAAGGCCGCCACCTTAACAGGGAGCGAACCAGCGGGGGCAAGTTTAGCCAGTCTGGCGGGCCAGGAAATTAAACCGACGCTGTTGGAACTGGGTGGCAGTGATCCCTTTGTGGTCTTTCCGTCGGCGGATCTCGATGAAGCAGTCGAGGTCGGTACTGTAGCCCGTACGATGAACAATGGTCAATCTTGTATTGCGGCGAAACGATTTATTCTCCACGAGGCGATCGCCGCCGAATTTCTCGAAAAACTCCACCTCAAATTTGCCAGTCTCAAGATTGGCGATCCCATGGCACCGGAGACGGATATCGGCCCCTTGGCAACGGAGGGCATCTTGCAGGATATCAGCCGCCAAGTGGATCAAGCGGTGGCTGCTGGGGCCAAAATTTTATTGGGCGGGCGACCCCTAGACCGCGCCGGTTATTTTTATCCGCCGACCATTTTGACGGAGATTCCCCCAGGGGCGAAGATTCTCCAGGAGGAACTGTTTGCGCCGGTGGCGATGGTCTTTACGGTTAAAGATCTCGATCAGGCGATCGCCCTCGCCAATGATATTCCCTTTGGTTTAGGAGCCAGCGCCTGGACAAATGATCCGGCAGAACAACAACGCTTTATTCAAGAGCTTGACGCTGGGGCCGTTTTTATCAATGGCATGGTGAAATCTGACCCCCGCCTCCCCTTTGGTGGGACGAAACGCTCTGGTTATGGGCGAGAATTGGGCCTCGCTGGGATTCGCACCTTTGTGAATGCCAAAACGGTGTGGCTGAAATAACCCCCCGACTTTATCCCAACGATTTTGGTGCCTGAGGAGGCGATCGTCCGTGAATACTGCAGAATTATTGATCCGATGTCTAGAAAATGAAGGGGTGGAGTATATTTTTGGGCTGCCGGGGGAAGAAAATCTCCATATCCTCGAAGCCCTTAAGGAGTCTCCCATCCGCTTTATCACCGTCCGCCATGAACAGGGTGCCGCTTTTATGGCCGATGTGTATGGTCGTTTAACCGGGAAAGCAGGGGTTTGTCTGTCTACCCTGGGGCCTGGGGCTACCAATCTAATGACTGGGGTTGCCGATGCGAACCTCGATGGGGCGCCCCTGATTGCGATTACAGGGCAGGTGGGTACCGACCGCATGCACATTGAATCCCACCAATATCTTGATCTGGTGGCGATGTTTGCCCCCGTCACCAAGTGGAATAAACAAATTGTCCGACCGAACACGACCCCGGAGGTGGTACGTCGTGCCTTTAAAATTGCCCAGCAGGAAAAACCAGGGGCAGTACACATCGATCTCCCTGAAAATATTGCGGCGATGCCCGTAGAAGGTCAGCCCCTCCAGCGGGATGGTCGTGAAAAAATCTATGCTTCAAGCCGGAGTTTAAACCGGGCTGCCGAGGCGATCGCCCATGCCAAGAGTCCTTTAATTCTGGTGGGTAATGGCATTATTCGCGCCGATGCCGCCGAAGCCCTCACCGATTTTGCCACCCAGTTGAATATTCCCGTAGTCAACACCTTTATGGGCAAAGGGGCAATTCCCTACACCCATCCCCTGTCCCTGTGGACGGTAGGACTCCAACAGCGGGATTTTGTCACCTGTGCCTTTGAACAGAGCGATTTGGTGATTGCAGTGGGCTACGATCTGATCGAATATTCCCCCAAACGCTGGAACCCAGAGGGAACGACCCCAATTATCCACATTGGTGAAGTGGCCGCCGAAATTGATAGTAGTTATATTCCCCTCACAGAAGTTGTCGGCGACATTGGCGATGCCTTAAATGAAATTCGTAAACGCACAGACCGTGAGGGCAAAACCGCGCCAAAATTTCTCAATGTCCGGGCTGAGATTCGGGAGGACTATGAACGCCACGGCACCGACGCTAGTTTTCCGGTCAAACCCCAAAAAATCATCTACGATCTCCGCCAAGTGATGGCCCCAGAGGACATCGTCATTTCTGATGTGGGGGCCCACAAAATGTGGATGGCCCGCCATTACCATTGCGATCGCCCCAATACTTGCCTGATTTCCAATGGATTTGCGGCGATGGGCATTGCGATTCCCGGTGCTGTAGCAGCCAAATTAGTCTACCCAGAAAAAAATGTCGTGGCTGTCACAGGGGACGGGGGATTTATGATGAACTGCCAGGAGCTCGAAACGGCCCTGCGCATTGGGGCGAACTTTGTCACCCTAATTTTCAATGATGGTGGCTATGGTTTGATCGGTTGGAAACAGATTAACCAGTTCGGTGCACCAGCCTTTGTGGAGTTTGGCAATCCCGATTTTGTGCAGTTTGCCGAAAGTATGGGCCTCAAGGGTTATCGGATTACCGCCGCCGCCGACCTTGTGCCGACCTTAAAAGAAGCCCTAGCCCAGGATGTACCAGCGGTGATCGATTGCCCCGTGGACTACAGTGAGAATGTGAAATTCTCCCAAAAATCAGGGGATTTAATCTGCCGTATGTAACAGGGTGTCGTACTGGGGATGGAGTTCTACCACGCGACCCACAATGGCGATCGCCGGCGCAGAAAAGCCCGTTGTTTCGACTTTTTGGACAATGTCCCCAAGATTACCCAGAAGTTCTTCTTGATCCGGGCGCGTTCCCCAACGAATCAGGGCGATGGGGGTATCTGTGGTTAAGCCCCCTGCGAGGAGCTGGGGAATAATTTGGGGCAGATTGTGGATCCCCATGTAGATCACGAGGGTCTCGGAACCCTGGGCGATCGCCTGCCAATTGACCTGGGGTCGATACTTGCCAGCGGCCTCATGGCCTGTGACAAAGGTTGCCGAACAACTATAGCCACGGCTGGTGAGGGGAATGCCACAGTAGGCGGGAGCGGCAATGCCAGAGGTAATGCCTGGGACAATTTCGACAGGAATATTTGCAGCTTGGAGATCGGCCATTTCTTCGCCGCCCCGCCCAAAAACAAACGGATCGCCCCCTTTCAAGCGCACCACAATGGCAAATTCCTGGGCTTTTTCGATCAAAATTTTTGTGGTTTCTTCCTGGGGGAGTGAATGTCTGCCCCGGCGTTTCCCCGCATGGATCCGTTCGGCCTGGGGATTGATCATCGCCAAAATTGGCTCACTGACCAAGGCATCATAAACAACCACATCAGCCATTTCGAGGAGGGTTTTGCCCTTTAGGGTAAAGAGGCCAGGATCACCGGGGCCTGCCCCAACAAGGTAAACTTTGCCGACTGGAGTGCTAGGGGTCATGGAATTTGCCATGGAGGAGGGGTTCAGGGAGAAAATAAATTTAAGGGAAATGGCTGAGGAGCCTTAAGGTATCCCAGATTAACACGGGCAATTTTTTTTTCTGTATCTTTGGTTGCCCTTTCTAAAGAAATACTTAATCTTTCCCTTGACAAGGCGATCACCCCTTTCGTTTTCCGCCAAAAAATCCCTAAAAATCTAAAAATTAAGGAGCCATGGCCCCAATGAAAAACCATGACGCCCCATTTACCCTAGGCTCGCTCCTGCTTCTGGGGATTAGACCGGATTTGCTGGAGCAATAGTTCCAATTCCGCTTGGATCGAGAGATATTTTACCCGGGTATCTAGGGGTAGTGTATTAGCGGCTTTATCCTGGACTGTACATTGACTCATGGTTTGATCTAAAGCAATTTTAAAATGGCATTTATTAAGAGAATGAGTATATTAACTTAAAATTCCCCACCGTCAGGGAGAAATTTTCGCACAAGGAAAGAGAAGGGCAGCATAAAATAGTGTATTGCTGGATAATCTGCATGATTCATCCCCCATTGCCAGGATTTGAGGATACATTTTGCTGCTATCAAAAGGTTTAGAGATTGAAATCTACACAGGCACCCCCACCGGAGAAATTATCGGCCTCTCCGATCAAGTGGTAAAGGCCCTCGAAGGCTTTGTGCGGGAACCCGATAATCGCAATGTCGAATACACCACGCCCCCTTGTTGCAGCTATGAAAGTTTGCTCTGTGCAATTTTGCAGCCCCGACTGCAACTGCGTCAGTTTTTGAAAACCCTGGGGAACTACACCCTCATTCCTGGCAGTACCCTCTCTCTCGGTGATGCGAGTCGCTTTTTTCGCTCGGATCCCCAAAATCCCTACCATGCCTATATTGAACAGACCTATGGCACCGATGTGGTGACGGCCAGTGTCCACATTAATATTGGCATTGAGGATCCAGAAATTTTGATGCGGGCCTGTCGGTTAATGCGCCTCGAAGCCCCGTTAATCCTGGCGCTAAGTGCGGCCTCGCCGTTTCTAGATGGTCGCGTGACGGGTTCCCATTCCCGCCGCTGGCAAGTGTTCCCGAAAACCCCGGCCCAGGTGCCCCTATTTACCAGCCATCAACATTTTATTGATTGGACTAATGAGCAACTCCGCCTGGGGACGATGCAAAATGTCCGACATTTGTGGTCTTCGGTGCGTCCCAATGGCGATCGCCGCCCTTATTCCCTGAATCGTTTGGAATTGAGAATTTGTGATTTGGTGATCCATCCCCTGCAATTGCTGGCCATTGTCGCCTTCGTCGAAGCAAGAATTCAACAGCTTTTGGCCCAGCCCCACCTCGACCCCCTCAAATCGAGTCAGTTAAACCCAGCCCACCTCTTGGAAATTACCGATGCCAATGAGCAACTGGCGGCCCAATCTAGCCTAGAGGCGACCCTCTATCACTGGCGCACAGGCCAGCCGATTCAAGCGGTGGATTGGATCCAAGAAATTTATACAGAAGTCTATCCCTTTGCGAAACAGGCGGGATTTGCTTGTTTTCTCAGCCCCTTGCAAAAGTTACTCCGGGAGGGGAATCAGGCTCAACAATGGCTCCAGGCCCATCGTCAAGGTCAACCTTTAGAGATGATTATCCAAAAGGCGATCGCCGAAGCCGAAACCCTCGATCAAGAATTAGCCCAATATTTGTGCGAACCCGCTGCCCTTGTGGCCTAGGTGCTTGAATGGGTATCTTTAACTGTCTGTAAGACTTTTTTTATTAATCTGCGCCGATGCCCCAACTGGTTCTTGTTCACCCCCAAATTCCCCCCAATACAGGTAATATTGCCCGCACCTGTGCGGCGACCGATACGGAATTACACCTCGTCGGCCCCCTAGGTTTTGAAATTGGCGATCGCCACCTAAAACGCGCCGGCCTAGATTACTGGCCCCATGTCAAACTTTCTTTTTATCCCGACCTTGAGCATTTCCTCCAGGCCCAGGCCACCAGAGGGGGGCGTCTCCTGGGCTACAGCGTCCGGGGCACGAGCCAATACACAGAATTCACCTACCAAGATGATGACTGGTTGCTATTTGGTAGCGAAACCCAAGGCCTCCCCGCAGAACTGCTCCAACGCTGCGATGCAACCCTAACTATTCCTATCAATAAGACCCATGTTCGGAGCCTTAATCTTTCCGTGAGTGCAGCGGTGGGTCTCTTTGAAGTGCGGCGTCAATTAGGGCTTTAGTTTTCCCCGATAAGATATTTCTATCACCGCCCCCCCGTAGTGCGCCGAAAACATTAACAGATCTCCCCTGAATCGGTGGAGATTTTATTCTTTTAAAACAAAAATACTATCGCTAAATGTGCACTTAGAAAGCCTAAAAAGCTTATGCAATAGGTGTCTGGGCTAGAGAAGCTGTCAAAACCGAAAAAATATGCTAGGCGATCGCCAGTGGGGAAAAGTGCAACTAAATATTAACTGAAATCACCCTTGTTCTGTATCCTGGACTACCCATTGATCCCAGTGTTTTTCCCCCAGAAAAATCAAAATATATCAACCCAGACTTGTTAAAAAGAAGAAACCAGGGTAACCTTTCCTAGACATTCACCAAATGTCCAATTCAAGTGATCTCAATCACGAGAAGTCGGTAGAATTGTTACTTCAATTGTTTCAGTTGAAGCAGAATGAAACCACTGCTCGACACAAGTAGGAGGTTGTTTTTGAAGGACGTATCCCAAAAGCACCGCATTGTATCCCCTGAAGGTACTGCAGCTTTGGCAACGTCGGTAAAGTCGAACCAAGCGTCTGTTTTCCCATCAGCCTGCTCCCCCTGGAGTCTTGTTGGTTTTCTGGAAAACGTGCCTCACTTCTCACATTTTTTGTCTTCCCATTGAGGGCTACAAAAAATTTCACCGATTTCGGTGTTAACCACGGAAGTAACGGCTTTGCCCAATTCACGAACAGACCGTCTTTTTTCCCAAGGAGAAACATTTATGATTCCTGCTCCAGTTACTTTAGCAACGGCTCCGGAGGTCGAATCCCCCCAACTCGTCGCTGCTGTAAGTTCAAATTCTGTCAGTAGGGTTGAGCCTGAACTACCCGCCATCAAGCACATTGTTGCTGAAGCTGATACGTTTTGGTCCATTGCTCAACGGTATGGCGTGGCCCCTGAGGCGATCGCCACCTTAAACGATCTCACTGTCGAAAGTACTCTAGTGGTTGGGCAAGCACTAAAAATTCCGGCCCCTTCCCAACAACCGATCGCCCGTTATGAGATTGACTCTCCGGCGATCGCCCCCAGCGAGCAACCCACGCTCCCCAAGCCCAGCGTCGAAGTTGCCGCCCTTGAGCTTCCTTCCCAAGCCCTCATGGATGCCGATTCTGCCCGCCTTGAGGCCGACGCACCTACCGCTACATTACGCGCCGAACAGGACAAACTCGTCGAAAGTATTCAAGCCCTAAAAAGCCAGCCTGTGGAAAAGGTGATTTTTGAGGCCAAAACAGAGGCGCCTCAACCCGAAACCTTGGTTAGCTCCACTGCTTTGACTCCCCAGGCACCCACCGCTGCCCCCAAGGGCGTTGTCACGATTCCTGTACCGAAACCCCAGGACTTCAGTGCGCCCACGGCCAAAGCGGAACCCACACCGGAAACCTTAATCGCTAATAATGCGGTTTCTAGCCCCCAGCGTTTACCGGAACCCCCCCAGCTCCAATCTCCTACCCCTGAATTGGTATTGGAAGCGAAAAAAGAAGAAAAAGCAGAACAGGCCCGCTCTGTCACCCTGACTGTTCCGCCAGCCCAGAGCAATGCCTCGACGCCTCTGGTGCGCCCCCAGGAAAAGGCCGCTACTCCAGCAGCCCCAGCGGAAGTATTGGTTGCAGCAAACACCAACGCCGTGCCCAAAACCCATGTGGTTCGTCCCGGGGAAACTTTATATGCGATCGCCCGTCGTTATGGCATCTCAGGGCGTGAATTGATTGCCGCTAATAAGCTGCTCAATCCCAACGTAATCTACGTCAACCAAAAGCTAGCGATTCCGGCTCGCGCCCAGCAACCCCAGCCCCAGAAAGAATTTGTGGCCCTTGTTCCCCAAATGGAGGTAACCCAAGGCGTGAATCGTAATAGTGCAACCCTAGCGAATGCCGTTTCTCTGCCGCAGCCCAAATTACAGGCAGAAACTGGTTCTGTAACCGCACCGGACAGCGACCGAATCACCACGGAAGCCGCCGTAGAAAAGCTTAAAACTGACATCGCGCGGCTACGTCGGGAATATCAACAGCAATCAACGCCCATTGCCCTCAAGGTTCCGGCTCCCAATGTCGAATTCACCAGCAATGAGCGCGCTGTGGCACCGGCACCGGTAGTTAACCCAGAATGGCAAGGACAACCTGAGCCTTCCGCTACGGCCCCCCGCACCGTGGAAGTGCCCGAAGCACCCCAGGAAATTGCAGCGGCTTCTCCTGGCAACGTCGCCAACTACAACGCGCTTCTGCGTCTCTCTGTTGGTGAAACCGTGAGCCCGGATCTGCCTCCCCTGGCCTCTCCCGATGAATATTTACCGGGCGCTGAAATCTTCAATGGTTATATTTGGCCGGCGAAAGGAACCTTTACCTCTGGTTATGGCCCCCGCTGGGGTCGGATGCACCGGGGGATTGATATCGCTGCCCCCACAGGCACGCCCATTTTTGCAGCGGCCAATGGTGAAGTGATTACGGCTGGCTGGAACTCTGGTGGTTATGGCAACCTCGTCAAGATCCGCCACGGTGATGGCAGTGTCACGCTATATGCCCACAATAGCCGGATCATGGTACGCAAAGGCCAACAGGTCAAGCAAGGCCAACAAATTGCAGCCATGGGGAGCACTGGTTTTAGCACGGGCCCACACCTCCATTTTGAGATTCATCCGAAGGGTCAGGGAGCAGTTAACCCGATGGCCTTCTTGCCGAAGCGTTAGGGCAAAATATTTAACTTTTAAGTTCAATACATTGATTTAAGAGAGGGAGTCTTTCCCTCTTTTTTTGTGGCCATGGGCAAAGCAATCTCGCAGGGAACACCTTCTAAAATGGGAACAATGAAGTTATTTATCCAGTGTTTTTGTGATGTCTCCACTCCAAACAGAAACGGTTCAAATTCCCAATGGCGATCTGCAGATTGCGGCTTACTTGAGCTATCCAGTTAGTGCGGAACCCTTGCCCGCTGTGATTGTGGTGCAGGAAATTTTTGGGGTTAATGGCCACATTCGTGATGTCACTGACCGCATTGCCCGCTTGGGTTATGTGGCGATCGCCCCGGCAATTTATCAACGGTTGGCCCCAGGATTTGAAACAGGGTACACTCCAGAAGACGTGAAAGTCGGACGGCAATACAAAGAACAGACTAAGGCCACAGAACTGCTTAGTGATCTCCAGGCAACCATTGATTATCTTTACGGTCGTCCCCAGGTGAAGCCCACGGGAGTCGGTAGCATTGGGTTTTGCTTTGGCGGCCACGTGACCTATCTGGGAGCGACTCTGCCGGAGATTAAGGCAACAGCGTCTTTTTATGGTGCTGGGATTACCACCTGGTGTCCCGGGGAAGCAACCCAGACAACCCTGGACTATACCTCTGAAATCCAAGGCAAACTCTACGGTTTCTTTGGGATGGCCGATGCGTCGATTCCGGCGGCTCAAGTAGATCAGATCGAGACGGCTTTAAAAACGCACCAAGTTGAGCACAAGATTTTTCGCTATGAAGGGGCAGGCCATGGCTTCTTTTGCGATCGCCGTGCCAGTTACAATGAACAGGCCGCCCAAGCAGCATGGCAAGAGGTACAGACTCTCTTTGCTGAAACCCTCTAAATTTTTTATTTTTGTCTAACTCCGATGACCCAGATGCCGACCGACGACCCCACAATTCAGCTTGATCAATTTCTGAAAATTATGAACCTTGTGGCGACGGGGGGCCAGGCCAAAATGGTCATCCAGGGGGGCTTCGTGGAGGTCAATGGAGAAACAGAAACCCGCCGCAAACGGAAATTACGCCACGGGGATTTGGTCAGTTTTGAAGGGACAACGCTCCAAGTTGAATTTGACGAGTAGGGTGGTTTCCTAAAGCTCAAGGTTGAATCATTGTTTTTGCGGCGATGCGGGTGCGTTTGCGATCGCCTTCGGAGAGGTCTTGGCCCCCTTGGAGTTGGGTCGCATTTTGCTGGAGGACAGTGGCCGCATTGGTATCACCCAGTTGAATCGCCGTTTTTGCTGCCGTTTGGAGGAGGGTTGCGGCTCCTTGGCGATCGCCTACCTTGAGCTTGTCTTCGGCCAGTTGGGTTTGTCGGTATTTAGCAAGGGCGAGAATCGATTGCTGCACCACCGGATTCGGGGCTGGTTGATAGTTTTCTTGGACGTCTACGGTGATCGGAATCGCTTCTGAGATGAGCCGAGTTTGGCCCGTGGCCGGGTCATCGTAGCGGACTTGGGCCTGGGCGATGGCTTGGTGGCCGGGGGGCAGTTGGTCGATGTAGAGATTGGCCAAAATGATCCGGGGCGCTTCGGTTAAGAGATCCCCAAGGCGGACACCGTAAAAATCGCCCTCTTTGACCACGGGCAACTCGATGGTTTCTGGGGCTACCTGGGCGAGGGGTTTGAGGTCTGCCAAGCGACTACCGGGAGAAAGTTGCAAAAGCAGTTGAGCATTGGTTAAACCAACCGATTGGGCGCGCTGGAGGAGTCGTTCAAATTCGGTGAGGGCCTGATTGGGGGTTTCAATATAAGCCAAGCTGCCATTGGCCGCATCAGCAATTTTTTCGAGGACATCCTGGTTCCAATTTTCGCCAAAACCGAGACTATTGAGGGTGACGCCATGTTCGGCAGCAACGGCGGCAATTTCCAAGCAGCGGCCATTATCGCCATGTTCATTTTCGCCATCGGTGAGCATAAACACCTGGGCGGCGCGTTTACCGGGACTACTGGCCAGCTCCTGTAACCCAAGCTTGATGCCATCGTCGATACAGGTGCCCCCGGCGGCCTCAAGGCGATCAATCTGGGCTTTGATGTGGGCTTTGTCCGTGACATCTTGGTTGGGGACAATCACCTTTGCTTTGTGATCAAAGGCAATCACCGAGAGGCGATCGCCTTCCCGCAGTTGGTCAACCAGTTGTATTGCGGCTTCTTTAACGGTGCGGAGGGGTTGCCCAGCCATTGAACCACTGTGATCGAGCACTAAACAAAGATTGAGCGGCAGGGTGGCGTCTTGGAAATCACTGGCGATCGCCCCAATGGAGAAGGAGAGTTGCCGTTGACTTTGGGCCTGGGTGGCATCCAAATGGGCATCACTAAGGAGCGCTTGCAGTCCGACTTTCATAGGCTGACGTTTTAGCTAAGTAAAAGAATTTATGGGGGGCGATCACTGCGCCATTTCAGCATAACCTTTCTTCCCTGGAGCAGTGGCTCAGGTCACGATTTTTGTAACGTTTAACAGTCCAATACTGAAGTCAACCGAGGTGTCCTGTTTTCACGTAAATAATGCAACCTTCTTGACTGAAGGGAGTATGAATACTATCGGCGGGATTACGTAACCAGGTGCCTGCCGGGTAGCTGCCCTGGTCATCCTCAAAGGTGCCTTCTAGGACAAAGATTTCCTCACCACCCCAATGGCGATGGGTTTGGAAATAAGTGCCCGGCTCCCAGCGCACTAGGGCAACATTTTCCCCCTGAAAATTATGCAATGGCAGCACCGATAACCCTTTGACTAAGCCAGGCATCCAGGCTTGTTCCTGAGTATTCACCTGCACGAAAGTTTGATCCGCCGGATCCATTTGCCAGAGTTTCACAAAAATGGTGCAGCCCGTTTTGCTGTGGGGACGGTGGCTAGAACCGACGGGATTACGCACATAGGTGCCGGGAGGATATTCCCCATGTTCATCGGCGAAAGTACCTTCCAGGACGAAAAATTCTTCGCCGCCGCCGTGGGTATGTTCTGCAAAATAGCTGTCGGGGGCATAGCGCACCAAGGAGGTGGCACGAGCGACTTCGGCCCCATCCCGATCTAACATCCGTCGTTCGACCCCAGCCATGGGTGAGGCTTGCCAGGGTAAAGCATTGGTATCGAGGACAACCCGTTCTTGTAAATCGGCGTGGAGTTGCATGGGCTTAGGCGAGGTATTTTTCGACACAACGGACAAACATTTCCACCCCCATAGCCAAGGCTGTTTCATCAAAGTTAAAGCGGGGATGGTGATGGGGATAGGCCAGATCAAAGTAGGGATTGGCTGAACCAAGGAAGAAGTAACAACCGGGCACTTCCCGCAGGAAAAAGGACATATCTTCGCTGCCCATGGTTTGACATTCGGGCATCACCCCTAGGGGGGTTTCGATGGTTGCTTCGGCGACGGAACGCACCAACTCAGCCATGGCGGGATCGTTGATCGTCGGTGGGTAAAGATGTACGTGGTCTAATTTGTAGCTGGCCCCATAGCTTTGGCAAATGCCGCTGACGATGGTTTCGAGGCGATCGCCAATGGTTTTTTCCAGTTGGGGATTAAAGTAGCGGATGGTGCCCTTGAGATCTGCATAATCGGCGATCACATTCATCGCGTGGCCCGCTTTAAATTCGCCCACCGTAACTACTGCTGCATCGAGGGGATTCACAATACGGGACACAAGGGTTTGCAGTGCACCGACAATTTGCGCCCCAACCACAATCGCATCGACAGTCTGGTGGGGGAGAGCACCATGGCCCCCTTTCCCCTGTACCCGCAGGTCAAAGCTTTCAACCGCCGCCATCAATGCCCCTGGTCGTACCCCCACCGTACCCAGGGGAAGATTATTCCACAGGTGCAGGCCAATAATCGCATCCACATCGGGGTTGTGAAGCACCCCAGCTTGGATCATTGGTTTTGCGCCACCGGGACTTTCTTCAGCGGGTTGGAAAATAATTTTCACAGCCCCCCGGAAACTGTCACGGTTTTCCTGGAGGTATTTGGCTGTCCCCAAGGCGATCGCCACATGGCCATCGTGACCACAGGCGTGCATTACTCCCGGATGCTGGGAACGGTAATCCACCTCATTTTCCTCTTGGATCGGTAGGGCGTCCATATCGGCGCGAATGCCCAGCACTTTACCCTTTTGGTGACCTTCGATGAGGGCGACAATGCCGGTTTCAGCGATGCCCGTTTGGTGGGGGATGCCCCATGCCGTGAGCTTATGGGCAATAAATTCTGCTGTCAGATTTTCTCGAAATGCCAGTTCCGGTTTCTGGTGGATCTGGCGACGCCACTGGACAATTTCTGATTGGAGCGCTTGGATCGTGGGACGAATCCGGTGTTTGTGGAGAACGGCATCTAAGCTAACGGTGGCAACCATGGGAAACCCAACGCAAGGGCGTAAAAATCTGCCCTTCTAGTGTAGAAGATTCTTTTTTCTCCCGTCGATCTGCGGACTGGGGAAATAGAGGCCTAATCTTCGTCTGCTGGGGTCGGATGCCACAGTAACCGTACGGCGAGGGTCGCAAAACCGATGGCCGCTAGACCCTTGAGAATCTGGGCAGGGATAAACGCAGCGAAAGCTCCCCCAGCAATGACACCCAAAAGACTGGTGGTAATTAGGGCTGTCACGGAGCCAAAAAATACGGCAATGGGTGATTTGGAACTGCCCCCTAAGGCGATCGCCGCCAGTTGACTCTTGTCACCAATCTCCGCCAAGAAGACGGTAATAAAAGTGAGACTTAGTAATTGCCAATCGATATCTACCATGGGTGAGAAAACTGTTTTATCGGTGAATCACGTTAATCAAAAACCAGAAACGGTTCCCTGGGAAAAGGCATTAGGCTGCCAGCATATCCACAATCAGAAGACCCGCAATCACGAGCAGCAGCACGCCAACAAACATATCCAAAATATCGGGGGCCAGCTTCCGGGCGAGCCAATAGCCAATGATTACCCCCAGTAAGCTCGTACTGACCAGGGCAAGGGCGGCCCCCAGAAAGACCACCCAAGGAGAAGCCGCTTGGGCCGAAATCAAGAGGGTGGCTAACTGGGTTTTATCCCCCATTTCTGCAATGAAAATCGTCAAAAAAGTGGAGCCGAAAACAGTCCAAATACTCCAGGGTCTTTCCTGTTTGGGGGGGTGACTGGCCGTCATATTACTTGGGGAAAATCTCGCTTAAAACCATGGCTTAGTTTATCAGGTATGTTTCGTGAATATGAAACAAAAGTGAAAGTCTAGGGAAGCTAAAGGGGATGGTTCGGCGGACTTTTCTCAGGATCGGTGGGGGAATTATGAGGCGATCGCCCCAGGGCAAAAATGAGCGTTGGCGTCCCTCCCAAAAGGCCCCAACCCAACCAACGCCGGAAGCTGTAACCCTTGCGCCAAGAAACCAATGCCGCCATCACCCCCATCAAACAATGGAGACTCGCCAAGAGCCAGACCCGGTAATCGAAAAAAAACGCTTGCATAGTGATCGTGGTATAACCTTTAGAAACCATGTTACATTTCGCAAACAATATCAATGACATCAGTTACTGTGCGCCCTAGTGCCACAACTCTTTTAGAAAAGCATCCAAATCTACGGCTCCGGGATATCCTCGATACATTGCCCCGTTCCGTCTACGAAATAAATCCGCTAAAAGCTTGGTCTAGGGTGCTGTTAAGTGTGGCGGCGGTGGTGGGTTGTTATGCCCTCTTGGCGATCGCCCCTTGGTATTTACTTTTACCCGTTTGGTTTTTAACTGGAACTACCCTAACGGGTTTTTTTGTGATTGGCCATGATTGCGGCCACCGCTCCTTTTCCCGCAAAAATTGGGTCAATAATTTAGTCGGTCACCTTGCCTTTTTGCCTTTAATCTATCCTTTCCATAGCTGGCGCATTCTCCATAATCATCACCATCGCTACACCAACAATATGGATGAGGACAATGCCTGGGCTCCCTTTACCCCTGAGCTATACGATGACTCTCCGGCGTTTATCAAAGCTGTTTACCGGGCGATCCGGGGCAAACTGTGGTGGCTCGCTTCGGTGATTCACCAACTGAAACTCCACTTCAATTGGTTCGCCTTTGAAGGAAAACAACGGGAACAAGTTCGTTTTTCTGCCCTATTTGTGATTATTGCTGGGGCGATCGCCTTTCCGGTGATGTTCTACACCCTCGGCGTTTGGGGCGTTGTAAAATTCTGGCTGATGCCTTGGCTTGGCTATCATTTCTGGATGAGCACCTTTACCCTCGTGCACCACACCGTACCGGAAATTCCCTTTAGCTACCGGGACAAATGGAATGAGGCGATCGCCCAACTGTCTGGAACTGTCCATTGCGACTATCCCAAGTGGGTTGAAGTCCTTTGCCACGACATCAATGTCCATGTGCCCCACCACCTTTCTACAGGGATTCCCTCCTACAATCTCCGTAAAGCCTACGCCAGCATCAAGCAAAATTGGGGTGAATATCTCTACGAAACCAAATTTTCTTGGGAGTTGATGAAAGCGATCACCGAGCAATGTCACCTCTATGACGCTGAGCACAATTACATTTCCTTTGCGCAACATCAAAAACGCTAATTTCAGTAAAACAATTTTTTAAAAAACGAAAATATTGCCGACTGAGCTTTTGTTTCGACACCCTAAAACCTAGGGTGTTTTTTATGTAAAAAAAATCCCCTCTAAAGGAGATTTTGTTGGTTATGCTAAAGAGCCTCCTAACATTCTCCCTGGAGGGAGGTGCCGAAGGCGGCGGGTGAGTCCCTAAGGAAAGGAGGTGCTGAGATTATTCCCGGAAGAAGCGGTGGTACGCTTCCATACCATGTTCACCAATATCGAGACCTTCTAGTTCCTCTTCTTTGCTCACCCGGAGGCCCATACTCAGTTCTAGGACTAACCAGATGGCAAAGCTAAAGCCAGCGGTAAACATACCAACCACGACAACACCAATAAATTGACTGAGCAGTTGGGCAACACCACCCCCGAATAATAATCCGGCGCTGGGGCCAGCATCGGCGGCGTACCAAGGGTAAATATCACCCCCCACACTGAATAAGCCCACGGCCAGGGTGCCCCAAATACCACAGACGAGATGTACCGAGAGAGCACCAACGGGGTCATCAAAGCGTAAACCCTCGAAGGTCAGCACCGAAAAAACCACGATCACCCCGGCGATCGCCCCGATCACGATGGCCGAAGGAACATTCACATAGGCACAGGCGGCAGTAATCCCCACCAACCCAGCCAGGACACCGTTAATGATCATCGAAAGGTCTGGTTTCCCAAATTGAATCCAGGAGGTAATGGTCGCGGCGATCGCCCCAGCGGCAGCAGCCATATTGGTCGTAACGATGATGTGGCTAATGGCATCGGGATCAGCGGCCATCGTGGAACCTGGGTTAAACCCAAACCAACCCAACCAGAGGATTAATCCCCCTAAAGTGGCGGTACTCATGTTGTGACCCGGAATGGCATTGATGCGATCGCCAGCAAATTTTTCGAGGCGTGGCCCCAAGAGGATCACCCCCATCAAAGCAGCCCAACCGCCCACCGAATGTACCACCGTTGATCCGGCAAAATCATAGAACCCGAGGGTCGCTAACCAACCGCCCCCCCAAACCCAGTGGCCGGTAATACCATAGGAAAATCCCACTAAGAACAGGCTAAAAATCACGAAAGAAGCAAACTTAATCCGTTCCGCCACGGCCCCAGAAACGATGGTGGCCGCCGTTCCCGCAAAGGCCAATTGGAAGAAAAACTTGGTGTAAAGGGGAATCCCCGCCCAGCTTAGGGACGAAAAAATCCCACTGTAGGCCGAACCTGTGAGGGGACTATTATCTGCCCCAGTAAGAAAAAAGCCATTCCAGCCTAAAACGGCATTGCCATCGCCAAACATCAGGGCAAAACCGATCGCCCAAAAAGCAAGACTCGAAAGGGCAAAGACAATTAGGTTTTTCGCCAAAATATTGACGGTATTTTTCGCCCGACAAAAGCCGCTTTCTAACATTGCAAACCCCGCATTCATAAAGAACACGAGCATCGCCGCGAAAACCACCCAGAGGGTATCTAGGGTGACCTGAACGGCTGGGGGAATTTCACCAAGGCTCCCTTGGGCGATCGCCACCCCCTGCCAAAGGAGCGGTAACATACAGGCCAAAAGCAATAAGCGGCCCTGGCGGCGAAATGGGTAGCTAAGCCGAGGGGAAAGCCCCCGAAACCACGAATCAAATGAAAAAGTCATAGCAAAATAAAAATGAAGAACCCATAATTATGGTCCATGAGTGTATTGCCGTAATAATCTTGTATTACGTCATTAAAGCCGCGCAAAATGTAGCTTTCGTCACTAAGAAAAAAATTTATACTCCTTAAGATGAACCTTGGACTCAAGGATAATTTTTAATGAGCTGTATCTCCCCAGGGGATGTTGTTACCCACCAAGCCCTCAGCGGCCGTTGAGTCATATCCGTTGCATCACTTGGGTTTCTACCCTGTGGCGATCGCCCCTCCGCACACCCCTATGGATATTCATAAAAACCAATGCTGATGAACATTGCCGATAAAATCGTGATTCTCCATCAAGCGGAGTTGCAGGGGAACATCTGGGAAAAAATCCTCCATTCCCAAGGGCTACAGTCTGTGATCTTGCCCTTCAGCGTTGATCTGCAGGGAGAGCTCCTGGATTTGGCGGCGGCCCAACAATCTTTACCCAACTTGATTTTATTAGAGCAACAACTACCCAGCTTTGATACGGCGAAATTTTGCCAGTGGATGCAAAGCTTTGAGCAACCGATTCCAGTGATTTTAATTGCGGCCCAAACCCGTAAGGTGGCCCCGGCAGATCGAGAAACGGCGATCGCCAATGGAGCAGCGGATCTTTTACCTCAATTTGATCTCAATAGCATTGCGATCGAAGCCGTCAGTGGCCTCAAAACCGTCGCCAAGGTACTGGGAAATATCAACATCGTCAACAATACCCTCGTCACCTGCATCATGGAACTGAAACGGGAGCTAGAAGCGGGTCAAGAATTTCCCGTTGCTCCCCCTGCCGTGTCTTCAAATACACCTGAACTAAAACCGCCCACGCCGACTGTTGCCTCACCACCACCGGAAGCCCCTGCCCCCAAAACCCGTAAATATCGAGGCCGCGATTATTAAGCTCCAGAGCGATCAATAAAAACCATGGCATAATAGCTTCGCCTCAGGTTAAGGCTTTGCACCATGGATCAAGTTTGGCGAGATAAATTTTGGGTACGGGATTGGCAACCAGGCGATCGCGCCGATGCGGCCAAGGTCATTGAACAGGTTTTAAAAGAGTACGGTTTACCCTGGGAACCGGAAGGAGCCGACGAGGAATTATTTAATATCGAAACCTATTATTGGCAGCAGGGTGGTGAATTTTGGGTTATCGAGCAGGCCGGAACCATTGTCGGCACCGCCGCCTACTACCCCATTCCCAAAGGCAACAAGGCCGTCGAAATCCGTAAAATGTATCTTCTGCCTGAAGTGCGGGGCCAGGGTTTAGGAAAATATCTCCTGGAGGAACTCGAAAAGGCGATCGCCAACCGGGGCTTTGCAGAAATCTGGATCGAAACTGTCACTGTTCTCAAGGAAGCGGTTCAACTCTATGAAAGCCAAGGCTATCAACCGATTACCGATGTCGAAACCGCCCGCTGTGACCTCGCTTATATTAAATATTTACCGTGAGTTTTTCCCAGAAAAATTACTTGATTTCTCCTGCTGTTAAATAATTTGCTTCTTCTAGGAAGTCTTTGAGGGCTGCGGGGAAAGAATCATAGGTCAACAAGCCTCCTTCACAATTGCCCTGATCGTCAAAATTGCCCCGGCATTCTTCGAGGCCCCAATCACTGATTCTGTCGTAGCGATTGAGCATTAAATTCCAGCCCGCTTGGGTTTCACCGAGGATGGCCTTTGTCGCCACATAGCCCGCCAGCATCCCATTCACTTCATAGCCTTCTGTTTCTGCATTTTGAATCGCGGCCCACATCGCTTGGAGTCGTTCCCGGTGGAGGGGGTAAAACCGTTCTTCTTGGGAGACATCCTGTAAAGTTAAACCGTCTAGCTGCCAAACTTGCACGGGCGGAAAACTGCCAGCATAGCTGCTGTAGCGATAGAGAAACCGATTATCACTGGTGACATATTCATAAATACCATTGCCATCGGGATCTTCGACGGGAATTGGCCCCCCATCAAAGGCCCCTAAATCGACCACTTCCCAGGTATTGTTGTCGGGATTGTGGGTAAAAATTTGCACCATGGCACAGCAATGGGCACCACCGGAATATTGGGAAAAAATCACCTCTGGGAAGTCATTATTAGGATCCATCTCCGCGATTTGCACCAGGCTGTACATCATAAAGGAACTGTCTTCTGTCCGCCGTAACACTTCTCGCTCATCCACCTGAATAGTCAAGGTCGGAACATAGTTGCTCCAGCCCTCTGGATTGGTTTGTTCGGCATAGCTGAGATTCGCCGTTACTCCCTGGCTGGTAATACTTCCAGAGTGATCGGGGGTTTCGTAATCAAATTCTAGAGTTGCGACCTCGGCCTGGGCACTATTGCTGAAGCCTAGGGGAAAAAGTGCTGTGCTAATAAAAAAAGTGGCGATCGCCTTTTTGATACCCATTGCTATCTCTAAATTCTCAGGAGTTTTCTTTCAAATGGTAGGCAACGCCGTTGGGCCACTGACCCAAAAGTTCAGAAAATGTTGTAGTCTCCCCCAAGCTACAAAATAAAAAAACACCCCCATCTAGGAGGTGCCACAACAAATTCCAAGCCGTCAATGCTGTTCGGTAGACCTTAATAAGCGTCCTGGAGTTCGTAAAAATCAGGGGAAACATAGTCTTTCCGCAGCGGCCAGCCGATCCAATCTTCCGGCATCAAAATCCGCTTTAGATTGGGGTGTCCTTCATAGACAATGCCGTACATGTCATAGCTTTCCCGCTCTTGCCAGTCGGCCCCTTTCCAAATCCAATACACCGAAGGTACCACTGGATTTTCTCTCGGTAGAAATACCTTAACGCGGACTTCTTCTGGGTCAGTCACGTTGTCTCCGACCTTCAGCAAATGGTAGAAACTCACCAATTCTTTGCCTGGCCCCAAATCATAGGCCCCTTGACATTGGAGATAATTAAACCCAAAGGCATAGAGGGCAGTGCAGAGGGGAATTAGGAGATCAGCATCGACTTTAATAATCTCGATACCAGAGTGATCTCGCTCTAAGGATTCGTGGCTAAAACCGTTTTCTGTCAACAATTGGGAGACAGCACCCGCCTCAACAATGGCGGCTTCTTCGGGGGTGGGGTTTTGATTTTCTTCTGCCATCGCTTAGGCCTCCTCTCTTTGTTTCGCGGTCAGCAGTGCAGGGGGAACAGGCATTCCCATCGCTTCGGTGAGTTCTTTCGGCGGGTTGTTCCAGGTATCCATGCCCAAATATTTCCCGGTGAGAATTGGCTCTACCACTTTCATGCTGTGGGCGGTGCTGTAGTAGCGGTGGGTCTGTTCTGTTTTTAAAGACCGTTCTTGAATGGTTTCGTTAGAAACTTTTTTGCGCAATTTGATAATGGCATCAATGATGGCTTCTGGTCTGGGGGGACAACCGGGAATATACAGATCCACCGGAATCAGCTTATCAACACCCCGGACAGCGGTGGTGGAGTCGCTACTGAACATCCCGCCGGTGATCGTGCAAGCACCCATAGCAATTACATATTTTGGTTCGGGCATTTCTTCATAAAGGCGCACCAAGGCCGGGGCCATTTTCATGGTGACGGTACCAGCGACCAAAATTAGATCTGCTTGACGAGGACTAGAACGGGGCACGAGGCCAAAACGGTCGAAGTCAAAGCGGGAGCCAAGGAGGGCGGCAAATTCGATAAAACAGCAGGCTGTCCCGTACAGAAGCGGCCACAGACTAGAGAGGCGCGCCCAGTTGTAGAGGTCATCAACGGTGGTGAGGATGACATTCTCCGAGAGATCTTGGGTGACCTGCGATCGCCCCATGGGGTTGAGCAGTTTTTCGGTTTGCTGTTGTTCAAAGGATGTCGGATTCATGACCATTCAAGGGCTCCTTTTCTCCAGGCGTACACAAGGGCAATCACGAGGATTGCGATAAAAATGAGGGCTTCAACAAAGGCAAGGAGGCCGAGTTGGTTAAAGGCCACCGCCCATGGGTAAAGGAAAACGGTTTCCACGTCGAAGACAACGAACACCAAGGCGAACATATAGTAGCGGATATTAAATTGAATCCACGCGCCGCCGATGGGTTCCATCCCTGATTCGTAGGTGGTTTTGCGTTCAGGCCCACCCCCTTTAGGGCGCAGCAGTTTCGATGCGGTGAGGGCAAGGATCGGGACTAGGCTACTGACGATGAGAAAGCCTAGGAAATATTCATAGCCGGAGAGGACAAACACTGGTGTTGTAATACCTCGCAGTTTTTTGACTTGGAATTTTTATGTCCTATCCAGTATAAAACCTATCCCGGCGGGATCATAGGTAGATGCTCCTAATCAATGACATAAGTGAGAGTTGAGGATTGGAACGCTCTTGCACTGGAGGCGATCGCCTTTACTGGCTAAGCGGAGCCAAAACCAGCGACCGGGCTTCGACAATGCTCAGCCCTCATTAATTTGTCAGCCCTCATTAATTTGTCAGCCCTCATTAATTTGTCAGCCCTCGCTAATTCTTCGTTTTTGGTAATGCGACTCGTTTTGACATTCCGCCAAAACATGAAGACGATCCCAATCGCTATTCATCAAAGCTAACTTTTTCGCCCGACTCCAACCCTGCACCTGCTTCTCCCGATAAAAAGCATTTGCCACATGATCATAATATTCCGCATAAACCAATTTAACAGGCAAACGTTTCTTCGTATGATTAGCCCCCTGCCCATTTTGATGCTGCCATAAACGCCGCTCTAAATCCTTCGTACTACCCGTATAAAACGATCCATCGGCACATTCCAAAATATACATGTGGGGCATAGTTGACTCCTTGTTGTCAAAAGATCGGGCTTCGACTTCGCTCAACCCTCATCTGTCTTAAAAGCTGGTTGAGCGAAGCCGAAACCAGCTATCCCATGACCTACGCAAAGCCGAAACCAGCGACAAACCCAACATCGACCTAATACTAGCCAAAATTTTCGCACTCTTTTGGTCAAGCTCCGCGATCGCCTTTAAAGTCTCCTCTGGTTTGCGTAATGGTTCTTCCTCCGGTGCATTGGAATTTTTGCCGACAGATCAAACGATTCCAGATCAACTGGATAAGAGGCAAAAAGACGTCATTCAAGAAGATTTATGGTTTCTTCGGCTATGAAGCAACGTTTTGAGGGAATTTTTCGGCACAATCACAGTAGAGGCATTCGGTAGTAGAGGAGAAAAAAGCCATGGCGAAAAAGAATGATACGGCGGCATTGTTGGGAGCCTTGGTGATCACCTTGGGGTTATTGGGCGCTGGTGGCTGGTGGTTTCTCCAACAAAATCAATCTCTCCAGTTGCCGACTTCCCTGGGAGATGTAATTGGCCAGGGGGAAACCGCAAATCGCCTTAGTCGAGGGGAAAGGTTACTGCTCCAAGGCGATCGCCAACCGGACAAAGAACAGGGAATTGCGGCCTATGGAACAGGAGATTTCCCGGAAGCAATTCGGCTCTTTCAAGCTTCTCTCCAGGCGAGCCCCAACGATCCTGAAACTTTGATTTATCTGAATAACGCCAAAATCCGCCAGCAAACTGCCAATCCCCAGGCGATCGCCGTAGTGGTCTCTTTACCAGTGGATACCGATACAAGCGGCGCGAAGGAAATTTTGCGGGGTGTGGCCCAGGCCCAAAAGGAAGCCCTTGATGGGGGTCGTGGATTTTTGGTGGTACTTGCTGATGATGATGGGGATCCGGCGATCGCCGCTGAGGTGGCCCAAGCCCTCGCGGATCAAGCGGACATTTTGGGGGTGGTGGGTCATTTTAGTAGTGATACCAGTTTGGCGGCGGCCCAAATCTATGAGGCCGAGAACCTGGTGATGATTTCCCCCACGAGTACGGCGGTGTCCCTCTCCACGGCAGGGGATTATATTTTTCGGACGGTGCCCAGCGATCGCTTCACGGGGACAGCCCTGGCCAACTATCTTTTAGAGCGTCTGAATCAGCGGCAGGTAGTGGTGTTTTTTAACAGTACCAGTGGCTATAGTAATTCCCTCAAGGACAGCCTCACCACAGAACTCTTTACCCGTGGTGGCACCGTGGTGGCCGAGGTGGATGTGAGTCCAGGGGGATTTAATGGTGCCCAAGCTCTCACGGACGCGAAAAATAAAGGGGTAACGGCGATCGCCCTCGTCACCGATACCCCGACCCTCAACCAAGCGCTCCAGATCATCCAGGTGAATGAAAATCAGTTGCCTATTGTCGCTGGGGATAGTCTCTACAAGCCAGAAACCCTACAAATTGGTGGGCGCGATGCCGTGGATATGGTGGTGGCGATTCCTTGGCACATTTTGAACCATACCAATGGCACCTTTCCTCAGGTGTCCCGCGCTCTGTGGGGGGGTGATGTGAACTGGCGCACAGCCCTGAGTTACGATGCGGCGATCGCCTTGATGACCGGGATTCAACAAAGTTCCACACCAGATCGTCAAAATCTGCAACAAACCCTCGCCAGTCCGAATTTTTCGGCGTTGGGGGCCGCCCAAACGATCCAATTCTTGCCGTCGGGCGATCGCAATCAGGCGCTGGAAATGGTGACGGTGCAACCAGGGGAACGGTCGGGCTTTGGCTATGATTTTGTCCCGGTTCCCTAGGTAATCAAGATTGAGTAAGGCCGCTGTTCCGCCAGAATGTGGCCAATCACAACGCTGTGGGGATAGCCCTCGGCTCGCAGCGCTTGGAGACAAGCCTGGGCTTTTTCCGGGGCGATCGCCCCTAACAGGCCACCGGAGGTTTGGGGATCAAAGATCAATTCATATTCTGGCCGTTCCCGTTGGGCCATGGTGACCTGGATAAATTGTTCAGCGGTATGGTTCTGGGGCGCGAGGGAGCTGGTCAAGCCCCGTTGCAGAGTCTCGATGGCACCTTCTAGGATCGGTAACTGGTCGAGGTGGAGTGCCGCGCTGAAACCCTTGGGTTGTAGCATTTCCAGTAGATGACCCGCCAGTCCAAACCCGGTTACATCAGTACAGGCAGTGGCCCCATGGCTTCGTAAAATCTCCGCCGCTGTTTTATTGGACTGCACCATGGTGGCGATCGCCCCGTCAATCCAATGCCCTTTTGTTTTTCCTTGCATCTCTGCGGCGAAAAGGGTTCCTGTCCCCAAAGGTTTCGTTAAAATCAGCAGTTGATCTCGTGCTAACTCCGTCTTGCGCCAAATTGCGTCTTTTTGCAACAGACCATTGCAGGTTAACCCTAAACCTAATTGATCCGCTTCATTGGTATGGCCGCCAATTAAAGCAATGTCGTCCAGATTTAAAATTTCGACAACCCCTGCGAGCAATTGTTGCAACATTCCCTGCTGCACCGTTGCTGGCCCGTGGGGCAAGGTGGCCAGGACAAGAACGCTGTGGGGTTTGGCTCCCATTCCATAGAGATCGCTGAGGCAATGGTGGGTGACGATTTTTCCTAGTAAAAAGGGGTCGTTGAGGAGGCTCGGAAAATAATCAATGGTTTGGACGAGGAGTTGATCCCTGGGAATTTGGATAATCGCCGCATCATCGGGCTGCTCCAGGCCCACAACCACATCGGCATGGGTAGGTAAAGTTAAGCTGTTTAAGCTGCTCGCTAAGATATTTTTGCCGACCTTGGCACCGCAACCAGCACAATACATTTTGAGTTGTTCTGCCGACGGGGATTGGGTAGCCTGAGACATTTGGGGCAGGTCAGAAAATTGCGCCATAAATTTGCGGTCGATGCGGTCTTTCCAGTGCCACAACAGAGGCGATCGCCAACTCAATTTTCCCCAGGTTGCAAAGGCCTGTTTGTCCCCTGTACCAATGAGGGCGAGATAACGTTTTTGGGGATGATAGGCTTCTAATGTTTCGCCCAGGATGGCCCGCTGTATATTTCGCAGTAGTGGTTTCCCTTGGCGTACGGCAAATACCCCTGCTTTGGGTCGTGGCTCGTCGCGCATCGTGGCAATATCGCCAGCCGCAAACACAAAGGGATGGGAAGGCGATCGCAGGGTTTGATCTACGAGCACAAAGCCTTGATCATCGGTTTGGAGGCCGCTCTCTTTTAGCCAAGGGGGAGCCGCTGCCTGGGTCACCCAGATCACTTTACCCATCAACGTTAAGTCTGACTGACATCGCAAGCCCGTGGTCGTTACTTCAACAACCGTTTCCCGGAGGTGAACTTGAATACCCCGTTGTCGCAGTAGTCGGAGGGCCTGGCGACTAACCCCAGAATTTTGATTAGTGCCCATGAGTTGCTGGCCCCGGTGGACGAGGTGCAACTCTAATAATTCGGGCGAAGCTAAACGTTGGCTGAGGGCATGGTGAATATTAAAGGCGAGTTCTGTTCCCCCAGCACCGCCCCCCACAATAATGATTTCCTGCTTCTGGTTGGGGTTTTGGGTCGCCATTTTTAGAATCTTTTCCCAGGCGGCTAAAAATTGGGGGACGGGTTTGGCGGCGATCGCATAGGCTTTTACCCCAGGGATCGTTTCTGTTGCCGGGGTACTGCCAATATCTAACGAGAGATAGTCAAAGCGGACAGGGGGGCGATTTTGGCAATGGATGAGTTTTTCGTTGAGGTCGAGACCAATTACTTTATCTTTCAAAAAGTCTGCCTGGGCAAAATGGGCCAAGCGCCGTAAATCGATGTGGGTTTCTTCGTAGTCATAAAAGCCCGCTACATAGCCCGGCAACATCCCAGAATAGGGCGTATAGGTGACATCACTGATCAGAGTTAAGCGCGCCTTGGCTCGCGACTGCATACCCCACATTTTCAGGGCGATCGCATGGCTATGACCTCCTCCAACGAAAACAACATCACTCATGTTCTTATTCTCAAACACCGAAAATGACGATAAAAAGGCTGCTTGCTACCCTACCGCAAGCCAAGGTCAGAACGCTTAAAATCATTAAAAATCACCGCCATTGACCCCCATGACAACTTCTTCTCGTTTTTCTGCTGCCGAACGCATTGCTTCTTTAAAAACGGCGATCGCCGGTGGTGTGACTGCCGGATTGCTGAGCTTCGGACTTTTGCTACTCCATCGTTTTGTTGGTTCTGAAGGATTGCCCCTAAATTTTGGTGGCGGCCTTAGCACTCTCACCTTGCTGGTTAATCTGGGTACTTCCGCCTTATCCGGTGCCTTGTTTGCCCTGACTTACCGTTATGCGGTGCGCACCGATGATAATCCCCAATTGAATGCTGGGGTGATTGCGGCGTTTGCCCTGGTGCGGGGGGTAGCCCTGGTGGATGCGGGATCGGCGATCGCCCAAAAGGGTTGGCCCTTTATGGCGGCCTGTGGCGAAAATTTTGTGGTCTTTGGTTTGACGGCTTTGGCGTTGAATTTCGGGAGGCAACAGGGCTGGCTTACACCATTTAAATAAACTTTTAGAATTCGGTAGCTCGGTAAAATAAGACCGTTCTTTCCCATTGTTTGCCTGTGTTAATTTCTGGCGATCGCCCTAGCCGTCTTTGTCCCTGCGGCAGTCAAAAGCCTTTGGCCCAATGTTGTGCCCCTTATCTTCAAGGTCAACTGGCTGCCCCCACCGCCGAAGCCCTGATGCAATCGCGCTACACCGCCTACTGTTTTCGGGATGTGGATTACCTGCTGAAGACGGAACATCCCAGCCGCCATACTGCCAATAGTCGCCAATTGATTACGGCAACGGCGAATAGCGTTTCTTGGTTGAGTTTAACTGTTCTCGCGACGGCAGCGGGCCAACCCCAGGACGAAACGGGCATGGTGGAATTTGTCGCCGTTTACCAGAAAGGAAAAACCGTGGGGCAACTCCACGAGCGATCGCAATTCATTAAAGAAAAAGGCCGCTGGTTTTACCTCGAAGGGGACATTCTGCCGCCCCTACAACCGAAGAAAAATGAACCCTGCTGGTGTAACAGTGGCAAAAAATTTAAACAATGCCACGGCAAGAAACGCTAAAGGGGCAAGCTTAGTTGAGGATCTTGCAACTGTTCAATGATTTTCAAATGGGCTTTTGAGAAAGGATAATTCTTGAGGCTTTGGAGCGAGACCCAGCCTGCCCCCGATAAATTTACCCGATAAATTTGCGGTTCCACCTGGATTTTAAAGTGGGTGTAGGCATGGAAAACCGTGTTTAAACGGCGTTCGTATTGCGCCCCTGGAAATAAATCCGTGAGTAAGGGCTGAATATTGCCTTCCTGGTTCGGAAATTCCCACAAGCCTCCCAAAAGTCCGTCCTGGGGCCGCTGTTGAATAAAAACTTGATTCTCCAGATTAAAGGCGATCGCCGCTACTATTTTTTTCGTGGGAATTTGTTTTTTTGGGGCCTTGCGAGGGAAATCCGTCGGTTGATGCTTGAGATAGGCAGTGCAATGGTTTTGCCAAGGACAGCGGGGGCAATCCGGGTTTTTCACCATGCAGAGGGTCGCCCCCAAATCCATCAAGGCTTGGTTAAAATCCCTGGGATTTTCTGGATCGAGCAAGGTCTCTGAAACATCCCATAGTTCATTCAACGCTTTAGCAGGCGGCACCTCTAGGGCGATGAGCCGCGCCAAAACCCGTTTCACATTGCCATCGAGGATTGCTAACGGTAAATTGCGAGCCGAACTGAGAATGCCTCCAGCCGTCGTCCGCCCGATTCCCTTGAGGCACAGCATCTTGTCTAAATCTTTAGGAAACTGCCCTGCAAAATCCGTCACCACCTGTTGCGCGGCCTGGTGAAGATTCCGCGCCCGGGCGTAATATCCCAACCCTTCCCACTGCTTTAAAACAGCCTGTAAATCCGCTGCGGCTAGGGCTTCCACCGTCGGGAACTGTGCTAACCACCGTTCGTAATAGGGAATCACCGTTTTTACCTGGGTTTGCTGGAGCATAATCTCCGAAACCCAGACCCGATAAATATCCGGTTCGTTGCGCCAGGGTAATGTACGGCCCGCCTGCTGATACCAATCCAAAAGCGATCGCCGCATTTCCGCTAAGATTTCTGCTGTCCAGATGGCCACAATTCAACAATGCCTCAATGCAAAAAGAGCCCCAGCCGAAACTGAAGCTCTTTTTTTGTTTAGTACCCCCAAGGGAATTCGAATCCCTGTCGCCTCCGTGAAAGGGAGGTGTCCTAGGCCACTAGACGATGGGGGCTTGCGGACTGAGCAGAAGCGCTTTTGTTTGTTTCGCTTGCGACTCACAGTTATACAATCTAACTGAAGAATTTTGAGATGTCAACCCTTTTCCCAAAACTTTTTGGAGGGATTCATCTAGCGGGAAATAGCCTGCTGGGTTGTCCGATTTTTAGTTACTGGGTTGCCCTCGCCCCGCACCGCTTGAAACATCCCAAACCGACACAGGCCCGTACCAAAGGCTAGGCGCATGAGCAGAATGGTCGGAATTTCTCGTACTGACTTGATAAAACCGGGTAGACCGTATTGCAGCCAACCCCAGGGCCGAATTGCTCCTACCCAAATTGTGTGTAACCAGGAAGGAAGGGTTTCTTGGCTCCAATCAGCGTTAATCACTTGATCTTGAACAAGACCTGTCTCCTCTAGCAGTTCCGAAAAGCCTTCGATGCTCGAAAACTTCGGGTGAGCCCATTGGTCAAGGAGTTGAGTCATCACGGGTTTTTCCCACCAATTGAGGGGAATTTGGCGATCGTCCCGTTGGTTCCAGTCGGCGACAACTAATTTTCCGCCGGGCTTCAGTACCCGGAGCAGTTCCTGGGCAAAAATCGCCTTATCGGGCATATGGGGGCCAGCTTCTACAGACCAAACTACATCGAAACTGCCATCGGCGAAGGATAAATTCATCGCATCATCAACGGCAAATTTGGCAGTCAATCCTGGGGGCGTAAGTTGGGTTGCCCGCTCCACTTGCTTGGGACTGATGGTGATCCCAGTTACGTCAAAGCCATAGTCTCGCGCGAGGATGCGGCTACTGCCACCGATGCCACAGCCCACATCCAGCACTTTGGTTCCAGGGGGTAATTGATCCAAGCCGCCCCAGCGCACCATCTCATGGACAAAATCAGCCTTAGCTTTGAGGAAATTTTTCGCCCTCGGTGGGTTGCCATAGTGACCAAGGTGAATGTGTTCGCCCCAGTAATATTCAAGGATGCCGTCCTCTGTCCATTCGTCGTAGGAGTCGGCGACGGTGTCGGCAGATTGGTAACGGCGGGCTGTCAGCAGATAGCTAATGAGGGCGATCGCCAAAATTGTGGCACTAATCCCCAGGGCAAGGAGCAAGATATTCATGGGTTGAGTTTGCGTGAACTGCGGCAAAAAGGGCTCAAATTATCCTAACTGATCCGCGCCGGGAGGCTGGCGATCGCCTTTTTTAAAGATTTGGAAATCAAAAAATCTTCCCTGGGGAAGATTGCTTTTACATCGTTGACCAGAAGCAGATTCTATATATTTTTGTTAAGTTGGACGGGCATCTATGCAAAATATTCACTTTTTTTGATTTTTACGCAGCTTCAAGCATCTTTTTTTATGAATTTAGATTTTCTTACCCGAAGTATTTTGGGGAATACCCTCGCTGCCTATGCCATGGCGATCGTCGTGCTGGTGGTGGGCTTTCTCCTGATCAATGGGTTCAGGGCGCTCATTCTCAGTTCACTGCGACGGTGGGCCAAAAAGACCCAAACGACCCTCGATCCGCGCATCACGAAAATTCTCAGTCAGTCTTTAGTGCGTCTCCTCTATGTGGGGAACGTTTTTTTGGCGATTGGGAATCTCAACTTGCACCCCATTTTGAACCAAGCGGTGCGGGCTTTAACGGTTATTGCCACGACGATTATTGGCATTCAGCTCATTTCCCAATTGGCAGAATATGCGATTCGCTCCTACCTCCTGCGTAAAGGCGACATTGAGCTAGAACAGAGTTTTAGTGCGCTGATGCCCATTTTGCGGGCCATACTCTGGGCTATTGGTGCGGTCTTCCTCCTGGATAACCTCGGCTTTGATATCTCTGCTGTGGTCGCCAGTCTGGGGATTGGGGGTTTGGCGATCGCCTTTGCCGCCCAGGGGATTCTAACTGATTTATTCAGTTACTTTTCCATTGTCCTCGACCGCCCCTTTGCCCTGGGAGACTTTATCATCGTCGGTGATTTTATCGGCACTGTAGAATACATCGGTATCAAAACCACGAGGCTCAAGAGTCTCAGCGGCGAAGAAATCGTCATGGCCAATACCGACCTCACAGGCTCCCGGATTCGCAACTTTAAGCACATGAAGCGGCGACGGATCGTCTTTAGTCTTGGAGTCCTGTACGAAACGCCTAAAGAAAAGTTAGAAATTATTCCGGCCCTCATCCAGGACATCATTAGCGCTCAAGAACAGGTTAGTTTTGACCGGGCTCACTTTGCCAGCTATGGCGATTTTAGTTTGAACTACGAAATTGTCTACTACGTTGAAAGTAGCGACTACGCCCTCTACATGGATACTCAACAGAAAATTAACCTGGCCATCTTCGAAGCCTTTGCCCAGCGCAACATTGAATTCGCTTATCCGACAAATGTGACCTACGTCCAAGGTTTAAATGCCGACGCAGAAAAGGCGATCGCCCCAGAAACTGCCACGAACAGTTAATTCCTTGAAGTATTGATCACAGTGCTGCCCCCAAGTTTTAAATTTGGGGGTTTTTTCTGGCTAGATATCGCCCCCAGCCACAAAATTTCGTCATAATAATCAACTGTTGCGTATTTCCCCAAAAGCGATGCCCCTTGCCCCCCTCAGTTGGCCAGAACTCGAAGCCCTCACCGATTTCCACCTCGACTACGAAAACGGCCTGACCAATGCCCAATCCTGTTTACGGCTCTTTGGTCAGTCAGAAAGCGATATTCGGGTCACTCTCTACCGGGATAACCATGCCTGGTGTCCCTACTGCCAAAAAGTCTGGCTTTGGCTAGAGGAAGTGCGCATCCCCTACCGCATCAAAAAAGTAACCATGTTTTGCTACGGCGAAAAAGAAGCCTGGTACAAACAAAAAGTCCCCTCTGGCATGCTCCCAGCCCTGGAACTCGATGGACGCATGATCACCGAGAGCGACGATATTTTACTCGCCTTAGAACAGGCATTTGGGCCGCTCACCTTTAGCCTGACAGATCCCAGAGTTTTGCCCCTACGCCGCCTCGAAAGATTACTATTCCGCGCCTGGTGCAATTGGCTCTGTCGGCCCCCATTATTCCCCGGACAAGATAAAGAGGGCCGCCGCAAGTTTATCCAAGTGGTGCAACAGGTGGAAGATGCTTTAGCCGCCACCCCTGGCCCCTACTTCCTCGAAGAATTTAGCGTGGTCGATGTGATCTTTACGCCCTATGTGGAGCGGATGAATGCCAGCCTCTACTATTACAAAGGCTATTCCCTGCGGGAGGAAAATCCCCGGTTTGCCGCCTGGTTTGATGCCATGGAAACTCGCCTAACTTACCGGGGTACCCAGAGTGATTTCCATACCCATGTCCATGACCTACCGCCCCAGATGGGGGGTTGTTATGCCAACGGGGAACCCCAAGCTTTAGCAAATCAGATCAAAGTTGATGAAGGGGATTGGTTTGGGCTGCCGGATGTCGCTTACCCTGAGCCAGCCAACGCCAAACAAGAAGCCCTTTACCGGGTGATTAAACATCGCCGCAATATTGTTAAGGTCAATCCCGCCAACGATCAATTTTTTGACCAGGCATTGCGTTGTGCCCTAACTGCCATGATGACGGGAGAAGTTTGTGAACCACCCAAGGATGCCGACAAAGCCCTGCGGTATCTGCGCGATCGCCTGAATGTGCCCAGAGATATGTCGATCTATGCGGCCAAACATTTACGGACGGCCCTAGAAAATACGGCGCAACTGGCTGGCGAGAGACAAGGGGAACCAATCCCCGTGCGCCACCGCCGCGACCAAGATCCTGCCAATTTTCGTTAGAGGTTGATAATCTCTACGGGTTCGAGGGGATCTGCCGGGGTAAAGCCAAAGATTTGACTGTAGAAATAAAATTCACTGTCGAGGGCTTTTTTGATATTTTCAGCTTGGCGAAAACCATGCTGCTCTCCTTCAAAAGGAACGTAGGCGACGGGTAAACCTTTGGTTTTAATCGCTTCTACCATCATTTCCGCTTGGTTGGGGGGGACGACTTTATCCTCTAAGCCCTGGAAGAAAATAACGGGACAGGCGAGTTTTTCGGTGAAATGGATCGGCGATCGCCTGATGTATTTTTCCTTTTCTGCGGGATATTTACCGATGAGGCGGTCGAGGTAGCGGGCCTCAAATTTGTGGGTATCGGTGGCGAGCACTTCCAGGTCAGAAATGCCGTAATAACTGGCTCCGGCTTTAAAGACATCATGGAAGGTGAGGGCGGCTAAGGTTGTGTACCCCCCGGCACTGCCCCCAGCGATCGCCAATTTTTCCCCGTCAGCTAACCCCTTTGCCACGAGATATTTCGCCACGTTGACACAATCCTGCACATCGACAATGCCCCAATTGCCATCAAGGCGTTGGTGATATTCCCGACCATAGCCCGTGCTGCCGCCGTAATTTACATCTACAAAAGCAAAACCCCGACTCGTCCAATATTGAATCCGCAGGTTTAAGCTCGCTGCAGCCATCGCCGTGGGGCCACCGTGACTTTTTACCAAGAGAGGTGGTGCCGTATCCGCAGGGGCTTGGAAATCTTGGTTTGTTGGGGGGTAATACCAGGCGTGGGCGGTGAGGCCGTTTTCCGTGGGAAAGGCGATCGCCTGGGGTTGGGCCAGATAACCAGGATCAATTTTTAACGTGCTGGCTTCCTTGACCCGCACCGTTTCCCCCGTAAACAGATCCAGGGTAACAATGGCGGTGGGTTGGGTGGCGGCACCGCCGATAAAGGCAATCATTTCCCCCTGTACCTGGAGGTCACTAATGCTGCTGTAGGGGACGGGGATCGGCGTAAGGGCACGGCGGTCGGGGTTGAGGGTCGCCAGTTTCCAAGTGCCGTGATCGTTGTAGGTGCAGACTAGGGTCGTTTCATCGATAAAGCCGAGGATCGATTCCCCAAAAACCCAGTGGGGATAGCCAAATTCCGCTTCGGCAGGATAGACCACTTGGGCAGTACCCTCAACGTAGCGATAGAGGTTCCAATAGCCACTGCGATCGCCACTGAAATACAACACACCACCGGGCGACCAGCGGGGTTCGACCACGGATTCACCATTGCCCCCAGCCACCAAGGTTTTCTCCCCTAAAGTGCCATCGGCTTGAATCTCAGCAATCCAGAGTTGACTATTGTCCCAGGGCATATCGGGGTGATCCCAACTGACCCAGGCGAGGGTTTTCCCATCGGGAGAAAGGCGAGGCGAAGTATAAAAATCATTGCCTTCGACTAAAACTTGAATGTCGCCGGAATCGAGGGCGATCGCCACCAAATCGTTTTTGGGTTCATGGCCTGGGACGCTGTGGTCTTCGCTGACACAAATTAAACGGTTGCGGGCTGCATCAAGAATGAAATCGGCATAGCGGCGTTGATTTTCTGGGATGAGGGCTTGAGGTTCCTGGTTTGGCTTTTGGACGTAGACGTGGCGATCGCCATCGTTGGAAAAATAAACGGTGCCAGTTTCCGTAATTAAAAAAGCGCCACCACCATACTCATGGACACGACTACGCACATTAAAATCCGGCGGCGTAATATCAACTGTCGTTCCGTCGCCATTGCGTTTTACCAGCACATTACGCCCTTTTTCCTGGGGTCTGCCCTCAAGCCAGTAAAGATCTGTGCCAGCCCAGGCCACTGCCCCCAAACCAATGCTGCTCGAAACAATCAGATCGGAGGTAATCGGCGATCGCCAAGTGCCGTAGGGGGCGGTTTGCGGAGTGGCCATGGTAGAAAAAACCCAAGAAAATTCAAACTATTCAAACTGATTATTACTCTACCTTTTGGGAAGCCAGGCCCACAATGGCTATTGGCTCGTACAAATGGAATCGACCACCTCACAACCGGAGCCAAAATCACTACACACATCGAGGGCTGCTGCCTCGGCGCTCTCAATATCAGCCCCCCAGCCGCTGCCATAGGCCTCTGGCCCCATGGCGATCGCCCCACAGGCATTGCGGAACCAGACCAGGGCTTGGCAATCCCCGGACGCAGCAAAAAATTCACAATCTTCCACAGCAGCTTGCTCGGCCTCTGCTTGGGTGGGTACATCAATCACATAGCCATATTCCCCGGTGGCCTCCGAAAAGGCGATCGCCCCAAAAAAGACGCCATCAGTTGGGGCGGTAATAACCGGATCGGGTGTTGTTGGTGTGGGGGTTGTCGGGGTTGCTGGCGTGGTCGGATTAGTGGGGTTAGGATTTGGGTTTTCTCCATTTCCCGGTGGCGTTGTTCCCGGATTTGGATTGCTGGGCGTTACCCCTGGTTGGACTTCCCCGGCAATTTGACGTTGTTGCACCACTTGATAAAGTTGGTAGCCACCCAGTCCCAGTAGCCCTAAACCCAGGAGTAATCCCCAGGGAGCGCCGCGTTTTTTGGAACTGTTCTGTTGTAGATCTGCCGCCGAAAAAGAAAGCTCTTCGGCCACATGATAGGTCGGCGGGGCTTGGCCTCCTCCGGTAATCTCTGTTGGCGGTGTGACCGGCGTACCAGCCGCAGCATTAGCATTGGAACCCGTGCCAACTGGTGCTGTGGCAATGGTAGAGGCAACGATGGTCGGTAAAATTTCTGGCATGACCTCCGTGGCTTGATTGTTAGGCATCGCCGCTGTAAGGGCCGCCCGCATTGCCTTAGCCGTCATAAACCGCTCTTTCGGATTGGGCTTAATGGCAAAATTCAGCACCGCCACTAAATGTTGATCCGCGATATTTTGACTGGGCCAGGTTAATTCGCCGGTGATGGGATCATGTTGAAAATCTTGGGGCATCATTCCGGTGAGGAGATAGACCATCGTCAGGGCGAGGGCATACAAGTCACTCGAAAAAACGGGCCGACCGGATGCCTGTTCCGGGGGCATAAATCCAGGGGTACCGATCACGATGGAGCTTTTTGGGGTGGCACCACTGCTCATCATTTGGGTGCCCATAATTTCCCGGACTGCGCCAAAGTCAATTAGTACCGGTTTTTTGTCCGCTTCGCGCAGAATGATATTTTCTGGCTTAATGTCCCGGTGGATAATTTGCTTGGTTTCAATAAATTCCAAAATATCGAGGGTATCCACCAAGATTTGCCGGACGGTGGCGGCGGACTGGGGCCCTTCATTTTTTAAAAGTGCCTCTAGGGTTTGACCTTCGATGTACTCCTGGACGAGGTAAAATTTGCCATCTTCTTCGAAATAGGCATAGAGGCTTGGAATTTGGGGATTGCTGCCGAGTTCTTCTAGTAATACGGCTTCCCGTTGGAAACGTTCCTGCACCAGACGATAGATTTCGGATTGGTCTTCAATGGGCCGAAGCTGTTTTGCGACCCGGATGGGCTGGGAGGGCATGTAGCTGTCTTTTACGAGGTATGTGACGCCAAATCCTCCACTACCCAACTCACGGAGAATTTGATATCGACCAGAACCGATTGTCTGTTTCGTCATGGCTTCAGGTTATATTTCGCGATGTCAAAGGAGTACTTGGGGCCTTTGATGCTTTCATCATAAACGGAGAATCTCAAAAGTCTGGTTAGAGGCGAGAAATTCCCACTTCAAAAAGGCGATCGCCCTCTACTTACCGTCAAATATCAAGGCCGCCCCTGGGAAAATTTCGTTTCTAAAACCAACGTCCACCATGGAAACGCCACAGGGGAAATAAGATGCGCATCAAACTCTGGGACACCACAAAGATCCCCAGCCAAACCGAGCTGTAGTGAATCACAAACCAGGTTAAAGACAGATCTGCCGTTAGGGGTAAGGCGACGCCCGCAAAATTCGGTAAGCCAGCCCACAAAAACAAAAAGAATATCCCTTCCCAGAGGGCCGCCAGCCATTGTAGAATCGCCGGCCAATCTTGATCCCAACGGTAATTTTGTAAATAGATGTAAAGACAGTCCCAGCCAAGGCCAAAAACGGTGATGTAACCCCAAACCGCCCAATAGACAGCACCAACGGGATTACCCCAGAGTCCCTCTGCAAAGCAGACTGTGAGGAGGGCACCCACCGTACCCATCAAAAGAAGTCGAGTTTGCCAGCGGCCAAGGAGTGTTGGGGTCATGGGGCTTGATTGTTAATCCATTTAAACCATTGGGATAGGGAAGCCAGGGGATGCAAAGGGCGCACCTGGGAAGCATTTTCCTGAGCCAAGGCTTCTACTGATTTTAGGGCACAGTATTGCAACCCCAAAAAGCTATCGACGGCGGCATGGGGGCCACCAAAGGTAATGGCGCCGGCGGCGTACATTCGTCCTGAGCGGTTACGCATTTCCGGCATTTCAAAATCATTGTTCACCTGGAAGCGGCCAAGGGCATTCAGGGACAGTTGGTAGTGGGTCACGAGGTCATTGAGCAGGGGGGTGGATTTGACTTTACCATCGAGACCCGTGGCGTCAATGATGTAGTTGGCGGTGAGGGTGAGTTCCCCTGTGATGCCTTTTTCGCGAATCCGCGTCACCGGACGTCCTTGGGCATCGGGTTCGACGGCTACGACATCCCCAAAAACGATTCGATACCAGCCTTTATCTAAACCCGTTTGGATAATATCGCGCCAGTCGTGGCGATCGGCGGTGGTGGTGCCGCCCCAATCGGCCAGGAGGTTAGTGCGTTCCCTGGGGGCAGCGTTTTCTAATTGTTCGCGCAGGGTGCCGCCCCAACAGGCCTTAGGCCAATTAAACGGTTGCAGTTCAAAATGGTTGCTCACGGGTCGCTGGGCCAGGCCAAATTTATTTCCCACGGGTTTTGGCGATCGCATTAGGTGCAAAATCGAAATGTTGGGGTTACGGCGGCGGGCTTCGTAAATGCGCTGGATCACCCTAGAGGCGACAATCCCTCGACCCCGAATCAAGACTGTCCCCCCCTGGCGTTCGAGGGTGCTATAGACGTGGTCATGTTCTTCGTAGGCATTGACGACCGTTTTAAAATCCCCTGTTTTTTCGCGGTAGTCCTGGAGATCTGGCAAAAATTGGATCACCGGATATCCGGTACACAGATGAACATAACGGCCAATGACAAAGGCATGGCGCCCCCGTCCCGCAGAATAGGCGATCGCATAACGACCATCATCGGTTTTCCGGATTGCCCGTACCCGCCCAAAGCGATACATATGGTGCCACCCAATCCGTGCCGCCTCCCGGTCGATAGATTTGAAGACATTGCCAGAACGAGGCGTATAGGTTTCCGTCAAAATCGGTTCCGTAAAGACCTGCCAGAGATGCCGTAAAGCTGCCTGGAAATGTCCCCGCAAAAAATCGCCGTAGGCTTCCCGTAGCGCATAGCTCGGCCAACCCCAGAGATTATCCGGACAAGAATCCGAGTTCGACCGCAGCCGCTCGTGGGCCGGAATTTGCGAGTTTAAGCAGAGCCGTTGGTAGCGGCCATAGGGTTTTCCTTCTAGGCCCAAAGCACGAATTTGCTGGGCCTGCACCCCGTAAACCCGTAAAAAATCAACCCAAATATAACTGCCAAGCCCGGCCCCAATGGCCACATAGTCTATCTCTTCGACGGGTAATCCGGTGGCATATAACTGTTGAGGACTGACATACTGCGCTTGAAATTCTGCGGGGGGAAAGGTTTCTAATGGGGAACTGCTGGTGGTGGGATCCGGCAGTTGTTGGTCTGGCACCTGAATAAAAGAATCGCTGGAGCGGCGCTGGGTCGCCGATTGATTTGGGGCCGTGGTGGTAATCGAAATTTCATAGGGGCCAATCCGCACCACATCCCCAGATTTCAAGCTCCTTTGGGTTTGGCGCTGGCCATTCACAAACACGCCATTGCTACTATTTTGATCCCCAATCCACAGTTGATCGGCCTGGAGAGCAATGAGGGCATGGTACCGAGAAACTTGGGAGCTATTGAGGGTTAATTTGGCGACAGGTTGTCCATTGGCGATCGCCGTCGGCATACTGTTGGAATCACGACCAATGGCAATGGGCAACCCCAGGGCTAAGGTTTGCACGTCGTTCGTGAGGGGATCTTTCCAGCTTAACCAGACCTGCTGCAATGTCGTCATGTCAATGAATTCTGAGGAGAAACAAGCGAAACCTTAGGATTGTGGCCGAGCTATCACCACCGTATTTGCTGCGGCTAGAGAAAATCCACACCAAGGGCATCCCTGTTTGAGCACCTGCTCATCATACCGAGAAACTCTACCACAGGATGGATTCGGACATTTTAGACCGTAGGCTGAGGCCGTATTGGGCACTTGGGGTTGGGGCGGGGCTGCCGCCTGAGCCTGGCCTGGCAACACCAACTGGGAGACCTGCAATTGAATGCGACCGAGTTGAATCTCGCTGCCCTGGGCTAGATTAGCCGTCCCTTGGGTGAGCTGGTAGCCATCAATGAGGGGGGGGTTGGAGGGGCGAAGATTTTGAATGAGTGCAGCATCTAAAGCCGCACTAAAAAATAATTCGACATGGAGAGAAGAAACACTGCGGTCAGTAAAGACAATGTCACATCGGGCTGGATCTCGACCAATCCGCAACTTCTGGGCAACTTTTGTGGTTGCAGCTTGGTGGAATGTGTAGTGGTGTAGATGATTTTGTAACGACCACTCTAGGGTTAATTTTTCCATTATCCTCAAGACTGACTGCGCGTAGCTGTCTAAGTATAGATTGGCTTTGTCTTCTGTCAAATTATAATAATCATCCGCTAAAAAGAAGCAGAAACTTTATGGTTTTTAATGGCCAGATGTTAGCTTTATTCATGCCGATTTAGTGATGCTCTTTGTCAAAAATTTAGTTTTTAAATCAATAGTTTTTTGAACAAATCAACTCTTTTCTATGGGAAATTGATCGACATTTAAAGGTGAATCTATTTTTCAACGACTGTCCTCAAGGATTTCTAAAAAGCGAATTATTTTTTTGGAGAAAAGACACTTTTTTTGATCCAGGCCAATCCTGCGGACGTATTTTGTTGGGGTCGATTCCCGATAAAATAGGCTTGAGTGAACTTTACGAAAAGAGCTTGGGAGCTGACTGGTATGCTAGCAATGTGCAAACGGCTAATGGCGATCGCCTTGGTTGTGGGGATTGTAAGTTTCGCCTGGGGCAATTTTGACCCACCAAAGGCCTGGGCTGTAGACTACAACAAGCGCACCTTTATTCAAGAAGATTTTTCCCACCAGGACTTGCGGGACAATAGTTACGATCTCTCTAGTCTCCGGGGCTGCGATTTTAGTTACTCAGACCTGCGGGGGGTGCGTTTTTTCTCGGCTAATCTCGAATTCGTCAACTTTGAAGGGGCTGATCTCCGGGGAGCCGTCTTAGATTCTGCCCGCATTGGCCACGCGAACTTTAAAAATGCCAACCTAGAGGGGGCTTTCCTCGCCAGCGTCAAAATTACGCCATCCACAGTCATTGAAGGGGCCGATTTCACCGATGCCCTGATCTTGGCGCGGGAAAATGACAAGCTTTGCGAACTGGCCAGCGGCACCAATCCCACCACAGGCCGTGACACCGCAGCAACCCTATACTGCCCCTAGGTATTTCCATTAAATTTCAAAGGCTGAATCACTGCCCATTGACCACCTGAGCGACCCTGGCGAGGTGGTTTTTGTTTGGGGTTTTATTGACTTTCAACGATCAATTCAGGGAAGCTGAAACAAAATATCTTGGGGTTTACCATGGCTGATTCTGGGCGCAATCCGTTGCAATATCTACCGCTTACCGTCGGGATGATCGGGGGAACTATGTTGATGGTGAACCGTTTACTGACTCCCGCCCTTAGTGATTCCCAGGCCCGTTCCGACGTGGTGGGGGTGATTCTCAGTGCTGTTTTGATTTTGACCACCTTGCTGTGGGAACAGATCCAGCCCAAGGCTCCAGAAGCGGTGATTCTAGAAGGAGAAGAGCAGTTTGAGCTGGCCGAAGATCTGCCGGACGCTGTCAAAACAGAACTGGCTTGGGCATCCCACCTACTGTTGACCAATACGGTGACGAAATCGGTGGTAGTTTACCGTGATGGCGAGACAATTCTGCGGCGGGGCATTTTTGGGGCGAAAAAAGAATTTAATATTGGGGCGATCGCCAAAAGAGTCCTCGAAACCCAAAAGGCAGTGTATCTGGTGACCTTAAAAATGTATCCGGGGCGGGTCGAATTTGATTATTTACCAGAAAATACCCAGGGCATTATTTGTCAGCCCCTCGGTGAAACAGGCCTCTTAGTTTTGGGGACAAATATTCCCCGCAGCTATACAAAACAAGATGAAAATTGGGTCGCAGCTCTTGCTGAGAAATTGGCGATCGCCCTTGCGGAGGTTTAGGGATTTTCGAGTGAAGAGTTTCCCATACAAATTAAATCTTAATAGAACAAAACCACCCAGAACCTACTTTCCTCAGAACTTCCGGAACCCTTTAACTAAGACTCTCTGGAGACATTAACTGAATCATCTTGCTGCCCGACTTGACAGTTTATTCAGTTAGGTTGCTCCCTGTTGCTACAGGTGGTTGGAAGTATGGATTTCGCGCTTGAGTGGTTTTGCTTCGTTCGACGAGACAGATATGCAAAGAAACAGCTTGGTTTATCTCCTTAACTAACTTTACTTTACTCAGACAGTGGCTGTTTTATCTGCCAGGGAAGTTAAGTTCTACCTAACTTCAATTCTTAATTTAACAGGGTTTCTTGACCAAAACAATTACTTTCAATGAAAGTTTATTCTTCACTGAGTAAGAACAATTTTTTCTGTGAAGAAAAGTAAATACTTGGCCTCAAGTTTACCCGGTCGATTTTCCAGGCGATCGCCCCCTTACACAAACGGCTATGGTAGCTTGGGAAAAGATTTTTCTTTGGGCCTGTCAATGCTCTACATCCAAGATTTGGTGTACCATCCTGCGGCAACGCCTGAGCCGATTTTGCAGCAGGTGAACCTCAAGTTAGCCCCCCAGGAAATGGGAATGATTGTGGGGCCGAGTGGCTCTGGGAAAACGACGTTACTCGAAATTTTGGCGGGCTTGGCCCAGCAGACCCAGGGGCAGATCCGCTGGCAAGAACAAACCTTAACAAATCTCCACTTGCAACAGTTGGCGGGCCTCGTGTTTCAATTTCCGGAGCGTCACTTTTGCGCCTCAACGATTTTAGAGGAAGTCAGGTTTGGCCATCCAGAATTACGCCTAGAACAAATCCAAGATGCTTTGGCGGAGGTGGGTCTCGAAAATTTGGATCTCAAGGCTTCACCCCATGCCCTGAGTGGCGGCCAGCAACGGCGTTTATCCCTCGCGGTGCAATTGATCCGCCAGCCAAACCTGTTGATGTTGGATGAACCGACGGCGGGCTTGGATTGGTCAATGCGATCGCAGTTGGCAAAATTACTGGCGAAACTCAAACAACATTGGACGTTGCTCATCGTCACCCACGATCCCCACGAGTTAGAGGCGATCGCCGACCGTTGTTGGCACATTGATCGGGGTCAAGTTACTGTGACAAAGGAGCCTGGGGCCGCAAATGTTCCTTAGAAACCAACTGTTCTAAGTGCCAATTGGCGGCAACTTTGGCAAGGGCTTGGGCATCCAACAGGTTTTCAGCGTAGGGCATCACCCCAAGCACCGGGATTTGGGTGAACTGTTGCACCATGGTCGGTGGCGTCAAAGCTTCAATTTGTCCCATGGCTTCGGGGGTACCGCAACTGAGGATGATTCCCTTGAGATTGACCTTCCGTTCCCGCGCCAAACTCACCTGGGCGATCGCCTGGCCAATAGAACCCAATTTCACTGGCACCACCAACAGCGTCGGCAACTTCCATTGCCCTGCCAAATCTGCCACCGTCAACTCGTCAGTTACAGGCGATCCTAAGCTCCCCAGGGACTCAGCAATGACAAAATCTTGAGCATTCCTCAAATCCTGGAGCTCCTGCCAGACGATTCCCAGATCAATGGCTTTTCCCTCTAGGCGAGCGGCCACCGGGGGCGCAACCGGGGTTTCATACTCCAAAGGCACCTTGAGAACTGTTCCCCCATCACAGAATTTTTCGTACCATTGGCGATCGCCGATCCCTGTCTGGAGTAGTTTGATTACCCCTAGCCGAGAAAAAGGAAGAAAATGACGCCAATAGGCAATCAGGGCCGAGCTGACCACTGTTTTCCCCACTTCCGTGTCTGTTCCCGCGATTAACAAGCAATTTTGCAGCATAGAAAAATTTCAAATTGAATTTAAAGGTTTATTGAGTACAATAGACCCTGAAGATCAGCACCTTCCTTAACAATTTTTTTATTTTCTATTAACCCTAATCTTTTTCAGTGGCGATGATTGCCCCCAATGGTTTTACCGTACCTATCCAGTCTAAAAAATGGGGCTAAGTAATTGTACTTTGGTAACACATATCATCGAAACGACCAAAAGGAGGATTATGGTGTCTGCACTGATCCCTTGGATGTCCTTTATCAAACCGAAAGAGAGGTTTATTCTGCTGTGAGCCACTCCGCCACCCTCGCCTTACAATCTGTTCTGCAAACCCCCACCGATAGCAACCGTCTCCGGATTTTTTCGGGATCGGCGAATTTGCCCCTAGCCAACGAAGTGGCCCGTTATCTGGGCATGGATCTTGGCCCCATGATCCGGAAGCAGTTTGCCGACGGTGAAATGTACATCCAGGTGCAAGAGTCGATCCGGGGTTGCGATGTTTACCTCATTCAACCCTCCTGCCGTCCGGTCAACGATCACCTGATGGAACTGTTGATCATGATCGATGCCTGTCGTCGGGCTTCGGCACGCCAAATCACAGCGGTGATCCCCTACTACGGCTATGCTCGCGCTGACCGCAAAACCGCTGGTCGCGAATCCATTACAGCGAAACTGGTGGCTAACTTGATTACCCAGGCAGGGGCCGGTCGGGTGCTGGCGATGGATCTCCATTCGGCGCAAATCCAAGGGTATTTTGATATTCCCTGTGACCATGTCTACGGTTCCCCGGTGATCATTGACTATCTCAAAAGCAAAAATTTAGAGGATATTGTGGTGGTCTCTCCCGATGTGGGGGGGGTGGCGCGGGCGCGGGCCTTTGCTAAAAAGTTAGACGATGCGCCCCTGGCCATTATTGATAAACGTCGCCAGGCCCACAATGTCGCCGAAGTGATGAACGTCATCGGGGAAGTTAAAGGAAAAACCGCGATCCTTGTTGATGACATGATCGACACCGCTGGGACGCTCCAGGAAGGGGCCAGACTATTGAAGAAGGAAGGGGCCAAGGAAGTGTATGCTTGTGCGACCCATCCAGTCTTCTCTGGGCCTGCGGTGGAACGGCTCTCTAGTGGCCTGTTTGAGGAAGTTATCGTAACCAATACGATTCCGGTGCCTGCCGATAAGCAATTTGAAGAACTGACGGTGCTGACGGTGGCCAATCTCCTCGGTGAAACCATTTGGCGCATCCACGAAGAAAGTTCTGTGAGCAGTATGTTTCGGTAAATTTTGGCTTGGCTAGAACAATCAATTGATTTTGGGGAGGGAAAGATCATTTGTCCCTCTTTTTTTTAGGCAATTTTCAACCAAAGGCGATCGCCCCCGGTGATCCAAAAGAATCTTCTACAATGGGGAGCGGCCGTTATTCTCAAATTGTGTTTAGAAAGTTTTATGGTAGTTGAGCAAATCCTGGATCTCGCCAAACAGAAGGGTATCGAAGCGGAGGTGTACTACCGCAGTAGCCGTGATACTCCCATCGACTTTGAGAATAATCGCCTCAAGTCCCTCGAAACTAAAGCGAGCCAGGGGGTCGCCCTGCGGGTGGTCGTCGATGGAAAATTGGGCTTTGCCAGTGCCACGGATTTAACGCGCCTCGAAGATGTCGTCGATGCGGCGATCGCCACGGCAGAAATCGGTGATCCGGTGGATTTTGAGTTTGCCAAGGATTTTCAAGGGGTTGTCCCCGAAAGCGATTATGTGCTGCCAGAAACCGCGAAACTGGTAAAAATTGGCGAAACCCTCATCGAAAAAGTACGGGCTTACAACGACGATATTCTCGTCAGTGCGGGATTTCATATCCGCTCTGGTCAGACCAAACTGGCCACTACCAGCGGCGTCTATGGCGAACGCAACAGCAAAATTGTTAGTGCCAGCCTGGGCGGAAATCTTGTCCAGGGGGAAGATTTTCTCAATGCCTACGGTTACGATGTCGCCAAGGATGGGGAACCGGATTACGACAAAATCCTCGCCACCCTCATCGAAAAATATACCAACGCCGAAAAAGCAGCCCAAATCACCAGCGGTCAATACCCGGTGCTGTTTACCCCCAGGGCGGCCCTCAGCGCCATTGGCGGCCTGTTTGATACGATTCTCTCCGGTCAAGTGGTGGTGCAAAAAGCCTCGCCCCTCGCCGGAAAAATGGCGAACAACTCTTTGGCGATCGCCTAAGCATTTACGAAGATCCGACCATCGGTGTTTCCGCCTGTCCCTTTGATGACGAAGGTACCCCCACCCAGAAAAAAACCTTTATCGAAAATGGTATTGTCCAGCAATTCTATTGGGATCGCCAGTGGGCCGCCCGGGGCAACGCCGAGGCCCAGGGGAACGGTTTCCGGGGCGGTCTTTCTCGTCCCAGTCCCGACATGGTGAATTTCTGCATGGGGGCCGGGAAAACCCCGTTAACGGAGCTGATCAAGGGCATGAAGGAAGGCGTGATCGTTGATCAAGTGTTAGGAGCGGGTCAGTCTAATCAGCTAGCTGGAGAATTTTCCGTGAACCTCGACCTCGGTTACAAAGTCGAAAACGGCGAAATTGTCGGTCGTCTGAAAAATACCATGGTGGCGGGCAGCATCTTCGAGGCCTTTGCAGATTTAGTTGATTTTAGTGACACCTGCGAATGGGTTGGTGGTAGTGCTTATATGCCAGCGATTCTGTTCGGCAAGTTGGGGGTTGCGTCCAGGGCGGTTTAAAATTGCCATACTTGCCCCTGCATTGTGAGCGATGATGCCTGTGAAATCTGTGATCCGATTGCTGAGTCTCTGTTGTGTGTGTGTCCTCTGCCTGGCGGGTTGTGTGGACTATGATGTGGAGATCGCCTTCGACCACCAGCACCATGGCGAAATTCACCAGCATCTCCAGTTGGGGGATGAGTTTACGAACTTTAATCAGCAAGAAGCAAAGCACTGGCTCAAAAGTGTGGAAAAACGCGCCAGGGGGCTCCATGGTTCTACCCAGCGGCTCTCGACCCAGGAGTTGGATGTACGAATTCCCTTCCACAATGGGGCAGATTTAGTAGAAAAGTTCAATGACTTTTTTAACCCGGAAGGACAAAATCTCCAGGCGACAGATTTAGATTTGGTACAACTCAAATCGGCGATCGCCCTTGAACAAAAGAACTGGCTTTTGTTTGAACGTAACCGAGCCACTTTGGACGTAGATTTGCGGGCCTTGGGCGTTTTGTCCCAGCGGGGCAGTTTGATCCTCAGTCCCGGTTCCCTCCTGGATTTAGACGTCAGCCTAAAAACGCCTTTGGGAGCACGGGTGATTAATCGCAACACAACGGCGGCGCCCGTCACCCGCAAGGAAGGCGATCGCCTAATTTGGACATTACAACCGGGGCAGCTCAATCATCTGGAAGTGGCCTTTTGGGTGCCCAGTTGGGTGGGCCTTGGCTCCGGGGGCTTAATCGCATTGTTATTCCTGGGTTATTACCTAAAATATCGCCGTTTGCCAGTGTAGTTGCTGATCTATCGCTATTGTTAAATCAATTGCCCTTATCTTTTGCGTCCTATGGTTGCCACCCAAGCCGAACCCTTGATTGAATTGCGGGGAATTTCCAAGGCCTTCGGGTCAAATGTCATTCTCGATGATGTTGACTTGAGCATTTATCGGGGAGAAGCCCTCGTGATTATTGGCCCCTCTGGTACGGGGAAATCCACCATCCTGCGAATTATTGCGGGACTACTGGCAGCAGATGCAGGGGACATTTATATCAATGGCATCAAGCGCCGGGGACTGATCGAGGATGGTAACGATCCCATTGGGATCAGCATGGTCTTCCAGCAGGCGGCCCTCTTCGACTCCCTCACCGTGGCGGAAAATGTCGGTTTTTTGCTCTATCAACATTCAAACCTGTCTGCGAGAACCATTCGCGAATTGGTAGAAGAACGGTTGGATATGGTGGGGTTGTCAGGGGTCGGCGATCGCTACCCATCCCAACTCTCTGGGGGGATGCGCAAACGGGTTAGCTTTGCCCGGGCAATCATGGCCAACCCCGATAATCCCAAGGACAATCCCGAAATTATTTTGTACGATGAACCCACCGCTGGCCTTGATCCCATTGCCTCAACGGTAATTGAAGATCTCGTGCGCCATCTCCAGCAAATGCAAGGGGTTTGTGGCACCTACGTGATGGTCAGCCACCAGGACAGCACGATTCGTCGCACCGCTGATCGGGTTATTTTTCTCTATGGCGGTAAGATCCAATGGACGGGGACAGTGGCAGAAATTGACCAGACCGATAATCCCCTCGTGCGCCAGTTTTTTGACGCGGCGGTGGAAGGCCCCATTAAAGTTATCGGCTAAAATTCATCCTCCCCCATACAATAAAACGTAAATTTATCCCCCCTACTGACGAATCCAATGCGATCGCGTACCCTCAAAGAAGGCTCCCTCGGTTTATTTATTTTCGCTGGACTCTCCCTGCTCGGCGTCGTGCTCATCTGGCTGACAGGGGCAACCCTGGGGAAACGCACTTATTCGATTAATGTCCGCTTTGACAATGCCAATGCGATGCAAGAGGGGGCGATCGTCCGCTACCGGGGCCTGGAGGTGGGGCGCATCATTGACGTACAACCTTCTAGCAATGGCGTTGAGATCCAAATTCAAATCCAAACCCCCGATCTGATCATGCCGCGAGAGGTCGTGGTCGAGGCCAACCAAGGGGGACTTATCGGAGAAACCTCCCTCGAAATTATTCCCCAAACAGAATTAACCCAAGCAGAAATGGCCCAGAGTCCCTTCGCAGCGGACTGCCCGGAAAAAGGAGCAATTCTCTGTGATGGTACAACCCTAGAGGGGGTGATCGGGGTGAGCTTCGAGCAGGTGCTCCGCAACACCACTAAATTTAGTGAACTGTATGGTGATCCAGAGTTCTTTGAAATTGTGCGTACCTTGGCAGACAATTCCAGTGATGCGGCGGCCCAGGTGGCGATCCTTACCGAAGAATTAGCGCTGTTATCTCAGGAAGTGCGGGGGGAAGTGGATAATTTTGCCGAGAATGCCCAAGCCATTAGTGATGCGGCAGTGACCAGTTCCAATCAACTCAACCGCACCCTCGAACAGGTGAATACGCTAACAGGGAATTTTAATAGCCTTGTGGTCGAAAATCGCCAGGCCCTGGTGGGTACCCTCAATAGCATTGGGCGCACCAGTGATCAAATGCAGCGTACTTTGGCTTCCTTTGATACAACCCTCGATACGGTCAATCAAAATCTCAGTGCAGCAAATACCGAGGAAATTTTGGATAATCTCACGGTGCTAACGGCCAACGCGGCAACGGCTTCGGAAAATCTCAAGGATGTCTCAACGGCTCTGAACGATCCAACCAATGTGTTGATGTTGCAAAAAACCCTTGATGCAGCCCGGGTCACCTTTGAAAATACTCAAAAAATCACCTCAGACCTGGATGAGCTAACCGGAGATCCGCAGTTTCGGAAAAATCTCATTGATTTGGTGAATGGTCTCAGTCAGTTGGTTTCCTCGACGGATCAACTGCAACAACAGATTCAGGTGGCTAATCGCATTGAGCAACAGCGCCCCATTTATAACCAGCAACGACAAATCTCGTTACGCTCCAAGTCCCAAAACCCAGACCAAGGTCAGTCCAGAAATTAACCAGACAGAAATCGGCTGGAGACTTTCGGCAAAGATAAGAACCATTTTCAGAGATTGGATAATTTTTTTCTCAAAAACTCTTGGCGATCGCCAAATGAGTATGCTATATTCGTTCAAGTCAAAACGAGCGGATGTGGTGGAATTGGTAGACACGCACGCTTGAGGGGCGTGTGGAGCGATCCTTGCGAGTTCGAGTCTCGCCATCCGCATACCATAAAAAACAGAAAGCCTTCCCAAACCTCAAGGGAAGGTTTTTTTGTGTTTCAAGTTAGCCTGAAGGATCAGCAGCAGCAAGGTGTTGCTGGAGAAATTCGCACAGGAGTTTTACCTTGGTGGAAAGATGGCGATTGATGGGATAGAGGGCATAGGTACTGAGGGTGCGGTGATTGTATTCAGGCAAGACCACCGTGAGTTGTTCTGTCCAGGGGGCTGCATCGAGGATAAATTGGGGTAACTGGGCAATGCCTAGGCCCGCTGCCGCGGCGATCGCCAATGCTTCACCGTTGTTCGCACAAAAAGAGCCGGACACGTTAACAGAAACTTCCCCTTGGGGGCCGACCAAATGCCAGGTATTGCCTGTGGGGCCGTAGCGCAAACAGTTGTGGTGAGCCAGATCCCCAGGACTTTGGGGGATACCATGGCGTTCTAGGTAGCTGGGGGCCGCACAGAGGATTAATTTTGTCTCACAGAGGGGATGACTAATGAGACTGGCCGATTCGACGGGTTCAGCGATCCGAATCACGAGGTCATAGCCTTCGGCGATCGCATCCACAAACCGATCCTCTAGGGTGAGTTGGATCTGCACCTGGGGATATTGGGCCATGAATTTTGCCACGAGGGGCGCCACCTGCATCTGGCCAAAGGTCATCGGCGCATTTATCCGTAACAAGCCTTTGGGTTCCCCGTGGAGTTGTGATGCAGCTAACTCTGCCTCCTCTAGATCCGCCAAAATCTGGACACATTTTTCATAGAAGGCCAAGCCCGTAGGAGTCGGTGTTACCTTGCGGGTACTGCGGTGGAGGAGTTGCACTTGGAGTTGATTTTCGAGGGCAATCACCAGTTTATTCACCGCCGATCGCCCAACATTCATCTGCCGCGCCGCCGCCGCGAATCCTCCCGCTTCCACCACCTGGGTAAAAGCATACAGACTGGCTAATTTATCCATGGCTTATTGTTTCTTTTTGAGATACATTTTGCATATAAAATAGCTTATTGTCTTTTATTTGGCGGCAATCTAAAATAGAAGCAATCACCTAAACCCGCTAAAAAACGCCTCGGAGGTTTTTATGATTCAACTCCGTCCCTCTGCTGAAAGGGGTCGTGGCAAACTAGATTGGCTAGAGAGCTACTTTAGTTTTTCGTTTTCCCAGTACTACGATCCGGCCCACATGAATTTTTCTAACCTGCGGGTGATCAATGAAGATTACATTGCCCCAGGCAAAGGATTCGCCACCCATGGCCACCGCGATATGGAGATTGTCACCTATGTCCTCGAAGGGGAATTGGCCCACAAAGACAACATTGGCAATGGTTCGATTATTCGCCCTGGGGATGTGCAACGCATGAGCGCAGGTACTGGCATTTTGCACAGCGAATTTAATCCCTCGTCAGAACAGCCTGTGCATTTATTGCAGATTTGGATTACCCCCGATCAACTGGGTGTAGAACCAAGCTACGAGCAGACCTATTTCGCCCCGGAAGAAAAAGAAAATCAGTTACGGATTGTTGCTTCCCCCGATGGCCGCGATCGCTCTGTAAAAATTCACCAGAATGCTTCGATTTACGCGGCACTGCTCTCTACCGGAGCCACGGTTACCCATCCATTAGCGGCGGGCCGTCGTGCTTGGCTACAAATTGTCAAAGGAAGCCTCACGGTTAATGGCGTTAGGATGGAAGCGGGCGATGGCGCTGGCATTAGTGGTGAAACAGAACTGATTTTTGCAGGTCAAGGGGCCGAGACGGAATTTTTATTGTTTGATTTGCCCTAGGTCAGCCGAGTTTGTTGCTCACAGTTTATAGAGGAAAAATGAATATGGCTAAACCAACGATTGCAGCCAAAAAGCCCATGACGCTGGAACTTGAGGCCGGCGATTATTTCTGGTGTGCCTGCGGTCAATCTGCAGATCAACCCTTTTGTGATGGCAGCCACAAAGGCACGGAATTCAAGCCCCAAAAGTTCACCCTAGAAGAAAAGAAAAAAGTGACCTTGTGTCTTTGTAAGCACACTCAAGATCCACCGTTTTGTGATGGCAGCCACGCAAAACTATAGGATGATGCGCGCACGGTGACGCAGCCAAGAATCATCGGTTTGACGGGGGGCATTGCGACGGGAAAAAGTACAGCAAGACTTACTTGACCCAACGCTACCAGCTCCCCATTTTTGATGCCGATATTTATGGCCGTGCGGCGATCGCCAAAAATCGCCAAAATGAAAAACAATCAGCATATCAGTTTTTTTCTTGGATGAATTGCTGGAAAAGGCAGCGGCGATCATTGGTAAGCAACTGCGACTTGAGTTAAATGCTCTTCAAGCATCTGTGATCATAGTATTGACCGCTATTCTGTAGTCAAAGTCTACGGTAATATTCTGGTAGATTTGGGTTGTTATGCTGCAGGTGCGGTATGACTCCTAGTTAGGTTCAAGAATGCTCGTTGGAGTTTATTGAGATAAAGGAATTTTCGAAGTGAAAACCTGCATCTACTGTAAGACCGATAAAAATGATGATGAGTTTACATTAGAACATGTGATCTCACAGTTTTTAGGTGGCGCGCAGGCACCTGACTACCTGAAAACAAGAAATGTATGTGCTACGTGTAATAGTAATCTGGGGTTGTTTGTAGATGCATCCTTTGAAAAAGACTTTTTGGTTTTTAATACATTAAACGAAGCGGCATATTCCTTTTTCGATCCTGATAGTCCAACTCCACTTCCTTTAAAAAATATGGGGATATCTGATCTTATCCCTCCAAATATGAAAGAAGAAGAAATATGTGAGTGCTGGATTGGGCCTTTAGGTGAACAAATATATTGGATTCGTCCTTCGGACGAACGGATGTATTGGTACTCCGGGGGCAACCCAAGAACAGTAAAAAAAGTAAGGACCAGAGCCTACTTTATATGGTCAGAGCGATCTCAAAAGAATCCAATAATTACTTGGCTATCTTTCGAAGATGCGTTTAATGGTAGAAAAGTTAGAAAGGTGTCATGCACTGAAGTTGCAGGGGCTAGTTTAGCGGACATTGGCTTTTCTGAGCCGGACGAGTTGGATTTAAAACGGATTGCGTATTTCAACAAAAAGTGCAGTAACGGTCAGGAGCGAAAAAACCGATTGTCAATGTACCTTCGTTATGATGTTCGGTTTATGGCTAAGCTGGCAATTGGTCTTGGTCATGTCTTATTTGGAGAGAAATTCGATAATTCAAACTATACCAAAGAGCTACATAAAGCTCTTTGGTATAAAGAGGGCGATCCAGAGCCAGGCATAGTGGGTCGGAACAACCTGGGTCAGGACAATGAATTCCTAAAAAAAGAGTGCGGGTTCACGCATGGGGTAACGCTAACAATCTTGCCTTCTTCAAAATATGTCGTTCTTAATCTTAATATTTCAAGAAAAATGAATTGGGTTATAGGGATTGCTGAAATCGAAGATGTCAAAGAATGTATTGGGGAGGATTTGAAGCATGGGTTGTGCGTGCTGTTATTTAAGCCCCTTGGCAAAGGTATCAGTCTGCCGTTACCTGAGCTAATTGCTCACAACTCAAATAATATACTTCACCCAAAGCTCGTCGAAGTCAAAAATCTTGCCGGTAAGGGGATCTGTTACTTTGAAAACCTATGAAGAACCTAACAATTACATGCACTTGAACCGCAAAATGCGCTACTCGTTCCTCGCTCTACTTTTTATGGCCGGTGATGTGAAGCGTTATGGTGCTGACAGAAAATGAAAATATCTGAAATATTCGCAGACGAACCTACGCAATGGGGATTCCGAAGTGATCCATATCTTTGGTGTGAGTTGAAAGAAAGACTAGATAAAATTGATATGCCAGACACACCTGAACAACTCAAAAGCATCATCGAGAAGGAATACGAAGTAGCGACAGGTCACTCCATAAATCATAGAGAACATTTCATCGTCGAAAGATTTATGCATGGCGGCCTGTCTAGTGGCGGGATAAGCCCTGAATTTTGGCATGACTGCGGAATTCCACTGTTGGTGAAACGTCATGTCGCACCATAAAGTGACAAAACCAAGAATCATTGGTCTGACGGGGGGCATCGCGACGGGAAAAACTACAGTAACGACTTATTTAGCCCAACGCTACCAGCTCCCCATTCTTGATGCAGATGTTTATGCCCGTGAGGCGATCGCCCCTCCCTCCGCAATATTGACGCAAATTTTTACCCGCTACGGTGCAGGGATTCAAAACGCCGATGGTTCCCTCAATCGCCAAGCTTTAGGGGACATTGTTTTTAACGATCCCGACGAAAAACTGTGGCTTGAAACCCAGATTCATCCCTACGTGCGCCAGCGTTTCCGTGAAGCCTTAGCAACCATTCAGGAGACACAAGCCACGGTAATTTGCGCGATCCCACTGCTGTTTGAGGCGCAGTTAACGGATTTTGTCACGGAAATTTGGGTGGTTGCCTGTACGCCTGAGCAGCAGTTGGCGAGGCTCCAGCAACGTAACCAGTTAAGCATTGCCCAGGCCCAAGCGCGGATCGCCAGCCAGATGCCCCTCGCCGAAAAAATCCAGCGCGCTGATGTGGTGCTTGATAATTCTTTGGATCTTGCAACACTCCATCACCAAGTTGATCGAGCCCTTAAAAGAGGTTGCTAAAATGAGCGGTGAAATCATTTTAAGGTAGCTGCGATGACCATTTGGGTAAATGAACAAATTGATCCAACGGGCATTCTTCAAGCTTGTATCGCTTGTCAAAATGAAGAAGCCGCGAAGGATTGCCATGAGCAATGGAAACAAAAACTTGCCACGGATAAAACCACCATCGGCTGGGAAGCAAAAATCCGCACCGTTGATTCTTGGGATGATGTGCCCGTTAATGCCCTAAAGCTTAGTTTTTAAAATGTATTTCAAAGGCGATCGCCCCGAATTTTTCGTGACAAATTTTTCGTTGTAACCCACCCCGAAAAGCCATGAGCCCAAAACGACGGATGCGCTGGAGTTGGTGGAAAGACGCACCGCGCAATGTCAGTGAAAATGAATATGCCAAATTTGAATTCCTCGTGCTGGGGGCGATCGCCAGTGGTGGTTTAGCGGTGATCTCTTTGGTGATGGGGCTAACGGGCCAAGCTCTCAAAACATCTCAGGAACTTGCCCAGGTGGAGTCGCTTTCGGTACAGGCCGCCAGTGAAGCAACGACGAATCGCGATCTCATTAAGCTCGAAGGCTACCTTGTGGCGGACAATCCGCCGACGCTGCCCGATGATCCCGCCCTACAGGTCATTCAGGGCAAAATTGCGCTCACAGCCCGCAATGGCCCTAGTGCTGCCGAAGATACGATCCAAAAGGTGCTGTTTACTTGGGAAGCCGCCGTTGAGCAGGTTTTTTTGAGTGATGGGGAGACTCGCATTCCCTTGGCGATCGCCCTGGAGCAATTGCCCTTCCCGGCGGCGCAACCGGAGCCTGACCAGCGCCCCAAGATTGAACGCACCGGAGAATCTGCTCGCTTAAGTAAACCCAAAGCCATTACCTACGCCGATCAAACCTTTCCCCTCACTGCCGCAGACTGGGACAGGCTTGATTACATTACGACGGATTTAGATCGTCGCGTCCTGCCCCACGGCCAAACGATCACGGTGGTGGCGGCCCTGCGGGATCAACAATTGGTCGATCCCCTGGGAGACCGTTTAAAAATTGTCCTCGGCACCGAAGCAGACATTCGCCGCACCGGGGAGCGCTTCGGTCGGATTCTGACGGTAATTTGGCTTCCCTTGGCGATCGCCAGTTACCTCTGCGGTAAAAAAGCAGCCCAGCTCAATCAAGACTTTCTCGAACGCTCCCAGCAATAACCCAAGCCATCGGTCAATCCTGAGAAAGTACGCTAAGTTGAATAGGAGCTGTTGTTTATCTTTCCCGACACATGGCAAACCAGAGCCCCCCGAATTTGGCGATCGCCTATGTCCATTTCTATGTAGACGATCTGGATTATTGGCAAACCTGGTTTCAAACAAAATTTCAACTCAACATCACCGCTCCCCAAGCAACATTTCCGTTTTTACCTGAGAACACCATTCAACTCAGTAGCCCAGAGTTAACCCTGATGCTCTCGGCACCCCAATCCCCTGCCGATCCGGTCGCCCAGTATTTAACCCATCATCCCTGTGGTGTTGCGGATGTCGCCTTTTATATTGACCAAAAAGCTTTTTTTCAACCAAAAAATACTGATCAATCTGTTACCGTATTACGCAATAATGTTGGGTTTCAACACACCCTTATTTATCGAGATACAGTTCCTAGAACGAATACCCAAATCGATCATTTAGTGCTCAATGTACCAGTAGGAAAACTTCAAGAAACGGTGCAATGGTACGAAGATAAATTTGGGTTTAACCGTCAGCAAACTTTTACGATCAAAACCAACTATTCCGGCCTCGCTTCCCAGGTTCTTTCCCATCCCAGCGGAATTCAACTACCCATTAATCAACCGGGAGACTGCTGTGAAAATCCGGAAACGGCACAGCGTTCCCAAATCCAAGAATTTATCGAGTTTAATCGTGGTGCTGGGATTCAACATATCGCCCTAAAATACAAAAACTTACCGGAGCAAATCGGGCACTTTCGCCGGACAAATATGGCATTTCTCGACGTTCCGGCCACCTATTACAAGAATCTCTATGATCGCTATCCCCACCTAGAAACATTACCCCATTGGCCCCAAATTCAACAGGAAAAAATCCTCGTGGATGTGGTGCGATCGCCTAAGGAAATGCTCCTACAAATTTTCACCCAGCCCATTTTTAAAGAGCCGACATTTTTCTGGGAATTTATTGAACGCAAACAACAGGCCCAGGGGTTTGGCGAAGGGAATTTTCAAGCATTGTTTGAAGCCATTGAACAGGCCCAACGGCAACGGCTGGTTTCCCCTCGCCCCTAAATGTCCGGCCAATAGAACTAAGCCGCTTCGGGATGTTCGATAATGCCGCCCCCCAGCACCCGATCACCGTCATAAAGTACGGCCGCCTGACCAGGGGTAATCCCGAATTGGGGTTCTTCAAAAACCAGTTTGAGGCGATCGCCTTCTAGCGGAATCACCGTCACAGGCACCGCACCACTGCGATAACGCACCTGCACCTCTGCGCGGATGGGGCTTGTAATGCCTGGGAGCGCCAACCAATTCATGCGCTGTACCGTACATTCAGACTGACCAGCGCGATCGCGGGTACTCACCACTACCCGATTCATCACATTATCTAGCTTCACCACATAGAGGGGTTCCGGGGCGGCAATGCCCAAGCCCTTTCGTTGGCCAATGGTGTAATGATGGATACCCGTATGGTGTCCCAGTACTTTCCCATCAAGATCGACGATCTCCCCTTCCCGCTGTTCGATATATTTATCCAAAAAAGTTTTCATCGAGCCGTGGGCTTCAATGAGGCAGAGGTCTTGGCTTTCTGGTTTTTTTGCCGTCGAAAGCTGCATTTCCGCCGCAATTTGCCGGGTTTCGCCCTTGGTCATTTCCCCCAAAGGAAACAGCGTCCCCGCCAGCATTTCCTGGGTGAGATCATAGAGAAAATAGGATTGATCTTTATGGCGATCCACCGCCCGCAACAGTTCATAGCGTCCGGTTTGGTCGTTGTAACGAATTCTGGCATAGTGGCCCGTCGCAATCTGATCAATGCCCAGCTCTGCCTTGGCCCATTGCAACATTGGCCCAAATTTCACCATCCGATTGCATTGGGAACAGGGTAAAGGTGTCACCCCCACTTCATACCCAGACACAACATAATCAACAATGTATTTCTGAAACAAATCACGGCTATCCACGATGTGGTGGGGAATGCCCAATTGCTCACAAATATCTGCCGCATCCACCATCCCCTCCGAGCAACATTGACCTTTACCTTTCATCAGCCAGAGGGTGACCCCTTCGACAGTATAGCCCTGGCGATGGAGAATCCCTGCGGTGACGGAACTGTCTACGCCCCCTGATAACCCAACTGCAACTTTACCCATGGCCTTATCTGATCTCAATATCTTTTTTGGTGAATTGCCTACAACTAGATAAATGCACTGCCTGATGTGCCTAGCGATTTACCATTGTACTGGTATCCCCTCGCTGCTGGGCTGTGTCGCTCCCTAAGGATGTGCTGAACTTGTTGATCACTTAGGGGATGACTTCTGTGGTGACTTGTTTTTGGGCCGACCCTGTCACCACCAATTGATTTTGTTTGAATTTGCCCACGGCGCGATCGCCATTGAGTTTGACCCGTGGGTTAGTCTGTTCATAAACCACATTGCCCACGGCCACCACTTCCTCGGCGGTGAGATTCCAATCCACTTGGTTGGCCTTGAGGGAGGTGGGGGGATCTTCGCCCGTTCCCCTGACCGCACCGCTTAATTGCGCCTGTTGAGTCTTGAGATTGTAGCGTCCTTGGTTGCCTCGAAATTGGACTCGTTCGGCGGTTTGGGTGAGTTGTACAGAATCTTGACCTGTAATGATACCCGCTTGGATATCCCAGGTGGCGGCTCCGCTGGCAAACTGAATCTCTGGGTCAAGGCTATTTAACAAAACATTGCCACTGACAATAATTTTCTGGGCTTTGAGTTGGGCTTCACCTTGATCTGCCCGGAGGCGATCGGTGATTGTTTCTGCGGTGTAACGCTGGACAGTGAGGCCCTCGGCGGCGGTAATTTTATCTTCAGCCACGAGCCAATTGAGCTTGCTGCCTTGGAGTTGGAGGGGGGGCTCCACAATGACCACCTCGACGGTATCGGCGAGTTCTAAATCCTGGCGATCGATGAAATATTTACCCTGTTTGGCGCTGAGTGTGCCGTTGGGATATTTGGCTTGGAGACCCGTGGTGATCTGGAGGATGAAATTGGCGGGTTCCCACTCGGCTTTCTCGGTTTCAAAGACGGCCCCCTGACGATTATCCGTAACCAAAACCCCTGATTCGAGGATAATGCGATCGCCATCGTTAATCACCTGGCCCTTGTTCGCCTGGAGACTGAGGATCACTTCCCCATCTTGGTAGAGATTCCCCACGAGCTTGGTGAGGGTGGCGGCTTTGCGGTCTTGGCTATAGATGGCTTCTTCGGCCTGGATTTTCCAGAGAATATTTCCCTCGGCATCGGATTGTTCGAGGAGGGCATCTTCGACGATGAGGCGATTTTCGGAATTTTGGCTTTGGGGTTCTGTTTCCGTCGCTGGCGGGCTATTGCGACAGGCCGTTATTCCCCCAAGATTCCCCATCAGGAGTAGTGCTAAGGCGAATATTTTTGGCGATCGCCCCCATTTCCATCGACACAAACGCACCATCACCTTTACTTACTCATGACTGGGTAACTCAATTGTGCCACCACCACGATCTTCCATTAGCCTTGGTTCCGAAAACTGGCCCCGATGGAGCTTTTGGATATCCGTCTGGATTTGCTCTAGGTCAATGTAACGGTCTGCCACATTAATCAAACTATCGCTAGTCATCGATCGCAGGCTAACCACCTCAACCCGTGCCCCCCGATAGCTGACCGCATCCACCGCATAGGCCAGATCCCCATCACCACTGACGAGCACCGCCGTATCATAGGAGCCCACGAGGGCCATCATATCCACTGCAATTTCCACGTCCAAATTGGCTTTTTTCGAACCATCCGGCAGTTGCACTAAATCCTTGGCGATGACCCGATAACCATTGCGGCGCATCCACAACAAAAAGCCTTGCTGTTTTTCGTTAGCCCGGTCAACCCCTGTGTAGAAAAAAGACCGCAGTAGCCGTGACCCGCCCGTTAAACGATAAAGAAGTTTGCTGTAGTCGATTTCGATGCCTAATTGCAGCGCTGCATAGAATAGATTAGAACCATCGATAAAGATCGCAACACGACCTCGATTTTCAAGTACCTGTTCAGGCGAGAAAACCGGATCGCTACCAAAGTGATCCAGCATTGTGATTATGCCTCTTGAGATTTTATTAAAACGAAAATATTTATGAAACAGTTTTTATAAAAAAATAGATGCCCCATTGTAAAAAAGGGAAACCCAATAACTAAGCTTACTGAGAAAGCTGGAACTTCGTCAAAACTTTTATCATTCCCTCGGTTTTGGGGCTGCGCTTAGGCGGAGGCTTCAGGGACTTCAAGGCGGGCAAAGATAGGCTGGGCTTTCGTTAGGGTTCGTTCAGACCAAGGCAGACCCCAGCGGCTATGGCTGGCAAAGGGAGCCAGATTGACAAGGTCTTCAGGGCGATTGAAGTCCCCAGGGAAACCTAATTGACGATAAATTTGATTGCTGAGATTGGGGATCACCGGGGAGAGTAAATAGGCCGCCAGACGTACGGATTCTAGGATCGTCAAGAGAATTTCCTCGACTTGGGCTTGTTCTCCCGCTTTAAATAAGGCCCAGGGGGCGCGGTCATCGATGTATTTGTTGCTGGCTTGGATGAGTGCTAATACCTGCTGACAGGCGGCGGTAAAGTTGAGGTTGTCGTAGGCGGCACAGGTGCGATCGCCAAGGGTTTCCCCAAGGGCCTTGAGGGGGTGGTCGACGGGAATAGTGCCGAGATCTAAGTTCGGAATTTCGCTTTTGCAGTATTTTTTCAGCATACCTAGGGTGCGGTTCAGCAAATTCCCCAGGTCATTGGCCAGGTCAGCATTGACCACATTCACGAAGCGAGTTTCGTTAAAATCACCGTCTTTGCCTAATTCCACTTCCTTGAGGAAGTAGTAGCGCAGGGCATCGGCACCATATTGATTCACTAGGGCAATCGGGTCGATGGTATTGCCGAGGCTTTTACCCATCTTGAGACCATTTTTGGTGAGAAAGCCGTGGCCAAATACTTTATCGGGCAGGGGCAGGTTTGCTGACATGAGCATCGCTGGCCAGTAAACTGCATGGAAGCGCAGAATATCTTTACCAATTAAATGGAGGTTGATCGGCCACCATTTTTTCAGGGCATTTTCGAGGGTGGCTGCTTCCCCGTCTTCTAACAGAGCCGTGACATAACCCAACAGCGCATCAAACCAAACATAGATCGTGTGGTTCTCGTCGGTGGGCACCGGAAAGCCCCAGTCGAGATTAACGCGGGAAATTGAAAAATCCTGCAGTCCCTGCTTTACAAAGTTGATCACTTCGTTGCGACGGCTGGCGGGCTGGATGAAATCGGGATTGTCGCTGTAGAGGGCTTCGAGTTGGGCCTGATATTTAGACAGACGGAAAAAGTAGTTTTCTTCGTCCCGCCACTCGGCCTGTTTGTTGGTGTGGATCGCGCAGTGATGGTCTTTGATCAGGTCTTTTTCTTCTTTAAATTCTTCGCAGGCAACGCAATACCAACCTTGCTGTTGGGCGAGGTAAATGTCGCCGTTGTCCCAGACCCGCTGGAAAAATTCAGCAACAATTTTTGCGTGGTTAGGGGCGGTGGTGCGGCTAAAGCGGTCGTATTGAATGTTGTAGTGTTGCCAAAGATCCTTGAAGCTGCCGATGATTTCGTCGCAGTGTACCTGGGGATCAACGCCTTTTTCTTGGGCAGTGCGCTGGATTTTTTGGCCATGTTCGTCGGTGCCTGTGATAAAGAGCACGTCATCCCCTTTGAGGCGATGGAAACGGGCGATCGCATCGGCCACCATCGTTGTGTAGGCACTGCCAATGTGGGGCACGTCATTGACGTAATAGAGGGGAGTTGTCAGGGCAAAACGAACGGGAGAAGTCATACAGGGGCGATCGCCTAGGAATAAATTCAATACAAATTTTTGTCGCTACTGTTTTAAACCAAGGGCAAGACAGCAGGCACATTCGCCCTATTTTACAAGGTTCTCGCCCGGCTCCCAATGAAAATTTTTTTAGGCTCACCGCTCCCTAGAAATCCGTCGGGGCCACTTGCCGATAGATGTAACGAACAATCCAACTGGCGAGGAAGCCTAACAGCGCATAGATCACAATTGCAATGAGAAGATTGACATCAAAAATATTCGTGCCCAGGGTTGCATCGGTGCGTTCTACCGGGCTGATAAACAGCGTTGAAAAAGGCGAGACAAAAGGCCCCGAAAGAGCATAGATAAATTTTGCAAAGGTATTTTCTGGGTTGGCGCCGGATAGCCGCAGGAAAAACCGCAAGACTAACAGCACTTCCAGTAAACCCACGAGAATGTAAATGCTATTTTCGATGCGCCTAAACAAAACCCTCTTCCGAATCGCATCCACTTTTTGCTGTTCTTGGCGCAGTTTCGCGACTTCATTCACAGAGCCATCATCCTCAGGCTGAGGATTTGGGTTGGGGTACTGATTCATAGCTAGACTATCCCTGATCAAAATGTGTCACCCCATGATCTTAGCCACACAAAGGCGGGCTTAGATGTTAAGAAACATCAAGTCAGTCCCAGGAAAATCAAGAAAAATTTTGTGGAATTCAGAAGATTTAGGACAGTTTCATCAATAATGCAATGCACTGTCTGTCCCCAAAATTCATAGGGGAAATTAGGCTTTTCTACCCGCAGATTTTAGATATTCTGTGTTTACGCCAGATTCCCGGACGAGGGCTAATTTTCCAGTCCGCGCCACTTCAATGATGCCGAATTTTTCGAGCATTTGAAGGATAGCGACCATTTTGCCGGGGTCACCCACCACCTGCACCGTCACGGTTCTGTCAGAAATATCGACGATCCGCGCCCGGAAAACCTGGACCAATTGCATCACTTCAGAGCGTTGGCTCGCATCGGCATTGACCTTGACCAACATCAGTTCCCGTTCCACACAGGGTTTGGCGGTGACATCGTCCACTTCCCGCACGTGGATGAGCTTGTCGAGTTGGGCAGAAACCTGTTCAATTTCTTTTTCGTCGCAGGGAACAACCATGGTAATCCGGGAAATACCCTCTTTTTCGGCGGGGCCAACGGCGAGGCTTTCGATGTTAAAACCACGACGGGCAAAGAGTCCGGCAATGCGGGTGAGGACTCCGGCTTCGTCTTCAACAAGAACTGAGAGGGTGTGTTTCATCATGGTCTGGGGAATTGGGGCGGCGCTACGTACTAAAACCAAGGGGATATATTACTATAGCTCGCTGGCACCTTCTAGCCATTGGGAAAATAATTCATAGATGAGGGCCGGGGCTTCGTCGTGGGGGCAGTGGCCAAGGCCGGGCAAAATCTTGAGGGTGATCCGGGGATTAACGGCGGCAAGTTGGGGGGCGATCGCCACGGGGACAAAGCGATCCTGTTCGCCCCAGAGCAGCAACATTGGGCAAGGCATTTTCGCAAAAACCGTGGCCATGGGCGGCGCAAAGCCTGGCTGACCGACGCGGCGACTCAGGGCAACAAATGCTTGAGCAGCATCTTGATCCAGGGTCGGGGCCTGCACAATTGCTAACAGTTCGGCATCAATGTCTGGCCAGGAAGGATAGGCTAATTTCAGCCAATTTTTCAGGACAAAGGGACGACGCGCCACCCGAAAGATGAGTTTCAGGAGCCAGGGTTGCATGGCACTGCGCTCCAAACCATTGACAATCGGGCGCAGAGGTTTGGGGAGCATCGCTTGGCGTTGGGCAACATCCGGCACACTCATCAGGGCGATCGCCTCGACCCGATTTTTCGGATCTTGGCCCAGGTTGGCACAGACCAAAGAACCAAGGGAATTGCCCAACAAAATTACCGGACGCCGCACCACAAGGTTTAAAAAGTCGCTCAATTGGGCTGTCCAGAGGGGGACGCCAAACTCTGCACGGCCTTTCCGCGAACCCCCAAACCCTAATAAATCCAGGGCATACACATCGCGATCCTGGGCCAGCAAGGGCATTAAATGACGCCAATGCTCCAGGGCCGCCCCAAATCCATGGAGGAGGACAAGGGGCGATCGCCCTCTGTTTTCTGGAACCGTGCGCCAAAAACTGTAACGAATCTGCCAGCCCCGCCAAATCCAGCACCGTTGTGACCCGATCCGTTGTGACCAAGGTTGAAGCGCCATTGCAGCATTTATTCCCCTAGGGTGTTGGGCGATCACCATAACTTAAATTGAGCATCCTCGCTTGAAAAATCATCACAAATTGTCCCTAAAATCTGCCCCAGGACGTAACGAAAAGTCCGCCAATGAGTAAAATGGGCATAGTTCTCAATTTTTTATTGACTGTAATAAACCTACCTACCAAATCGTAACAACATTCAACGCATAGCCTGTGAAAGATAAAAGACGCGTAAAACGTGACCTCCCGAAAATTAACGAAAGAATTCGTTTTCCAAATATCAGAGTCATCAGTGGAGACGGGGAACAACTTGGCATCATGACCCCCGCCGAGGCCCTGGCGATCGCCGAAGAAGAAGACCTCGATCTTGTCCTCGTCAGCGAAACCGCCAAGCCGCCAGTATGCCGGATTATGGACTACGGGAAGTACAAATTCGAGCAGGAAAAACGCGCCCGAGAAGCCAAAAAGAAACAGCACAATGCGGATCTCAAAGAGGTCAAAATGCGTTACAAAATTGAGGAACATGACTACCAAGTCCGGGTAAACAGTGCCCAGCGCTTCCTCAAATCAGGCGACAAAGTCAAAGCAACGATCACCTTCCGGGGCCGGGAGATCCAGCACTCCAACCTTGCCCAAAAACTGCTAGATCGCATGGCCAAAGACCTCGAAGAAGTCGGTGAAATTCAACAGCGACCCAAACGAGAAGGGCGTAACATGATGATGATCCTCGCCCCGAAAAAATCTACCTAGGCGCGATTGAGGCGGCCAACATGAAAATGTAGCTATTTATCGCTGGGGAGTCAGTTGTGCTTGCGGGCAAAAGCTACTCCCCAATGTTGTTTCTATAACGTTGAAGCCCATCATGGCCCGTCGCCGCTCAAAAGTTCCTAAAACACCCAAACTGTTTTTAAATTCAGGTTTCTCCCCCACAAGCTTAGGTTAAGCTTCGCGGGTCACCCCCATCCAGAAGGCCCCTGTGACCATGGTTGTTTGTCCCCAATGTACCCAAGAAAACCCACCAGAAAATCGTTTCTGTCAGTATTGTGGAAGCTCTCTGACGAGGCCCTGTCCCCACTGTGAAACGCCCGTACGGTTACAGCAAGAGCAATGTGAATCTTGCCAAGGGTGGGTCAGTCGGCCTCTCACAGCCTTGATCCTGGACGCTGAAGCGGCATCTTGCCAAGCACGAGAAACCCTTGATGAAGCGGGTCGTTATCGCCTGGGCGATCGCCCAACGGTACGGGCCGAAACATTTCCTTGGCTCACGGTGATCGATACAGCCCCAGAAACCCCAACAATTTTAGAAACTGCCCTCCAAGAGCTAGAAATAACCGATCCCACCCAGCTCGCTGATCCCGACCTCTGGCAAGATAAAGAAATTCCGGCGATCGCCCGTCAGTATCTCAGCCTGCAAGATAATTTTTCTGCGGTGCCAAAACTCCAGGAAGCTTGGCGTCAACCAGAATATCAAGTGCTGCTGTTTGAGCAACGCCCACAGCCCCTCACGCCCTTAAAAACCTACTGCCAAGCACAAACCCCCCTCTACGAACAACTGCTGCAATGGTGTTTTCAGATGGTGCAGCTATGGCGAGAATTGGTGCCCCTCCAATGTTGCCAAACTATCCTTGAACCAATAAATTTATACCTCGACGAAGACCAAAGCCTCGTGGTGCGACAACTCCTCCAGGATGATCCAGACCATCTCCCGGCACTGCAGCGACTGCCTCAACTATGGCAAGATTTGTTTCACCTATCTGCACAACCAGAGTGGCAACCCCTCTATGAGCTGACTGAAACGGCCCAAATTGGTGGTTTAGATACCGTCTCCCGCCTAAAAAAAGCCCTCCGTGCCCTCGCCCCAGAAAATACCGATGATTTTTATGGGGAAGTGGAGGGAGAGTTAGAAGCCATCGAATTACAGCCAGAGGATTTAACCACCCTGGATGATGTGTTGTTGTCGGCTGATTTAGGCCCAGAAGATCTCGCAGAAACCCCGGACGGAGAGACAGCAACGGCCAATTCTGGATCAGAAACAGAAGACTCACCCCAGATTGAACATTCTGGAGGGAGCATCGCCTCGGGGGACTTTGAACCCTTGGATTTCCCAGAAGAAGAGGAAGCCTCAACGGTGGTCTTACCGATGAATTTGGTGAGTTTAGACGATGCGGGCTGCACGGATATTGGTCAAGAGCGGGATCACAACGAGGATTATTTTGGTATGCGTACCCGCATCGAAAAGCAGGAAAATCTCCTGGGTAGACAAATTCAAGGGCGCGGCTTTTATGTGGTCTGTGATGGTATGGGCGGCCATGCGGCGGGGGAAGTGGCCAGTGCCCTTTCTGTGGAAACGATTCAAGCTTTTTTCCAAGAGCATTGGCAGGACGAGTTACCGGATGAGGCCGTGATGCGCCAGGCCATTTGGGAGACCAATGAGGCGGTTTACAATATCAACCTGAAAAATTCCCGTTCTGGGAGCGGGCGCATGGGCACCACCTTAGTTTTGATGTTGGTTCAAGACAATCAGGTGGCGATCGCCCATGTGGGAGACAGTCGCATCTATCGTGTGAGCCGCAAAGGAAATCTCGAACAACTCACCGTTGACCATGAGGTGGGTCAGCGAGAATTACATCGGGGCGTCACCCCAGAGATTGCCTATGGGAGGCCCGATGCCTACCAACTGACCCAGGCCATTGGCCCCCGGGAAAATAGCTTTGTGGAGCCGGATATTAATTTTTTCCAGGTGAACGAAGATAGTCTGTTTTTGCTCTGTTCCGATGGCTTATCGGACAATGACTTAATTGAAACGACCTGGGAAGAAATGCTCCTCCCCCTCCTGAGTGCCCGGGCCAATTTAGATGAAGGGGTGCATCGCTTAATTGCCCTGGCTAATGAACGCAATGGTCATGACAACATTACGGCGGTGCTTGTGCGGTTACGGGTGCGTCCTAATATTGGGGCCTCAAGTTTTTAGAAATCATGATTTCAGTGATTATGCCTGTTTTAAATGAGGCAGCTGGTATTGTCTCTTGTTTACAATCTTTGCTCCAAGTTCCCAATCCTTTAGAAATTATTGTTGTGGATGGGGGCAGTCAGGATCCGACTTGTGATCTAGTACGTCAGTTTCCGGTGACCCTTTGTCAAACCAGTGGGGGGCGCGGCAAACAAATGAATCGAGGGGCAGCGATCGCCCAAGGAGACATTTTTCTGTTTCTCCATGGCGATACCCAATTACCCCAGGACTTTGCTGCCCTTGTGACAGAGACCTTGGCGGATTCCCAAGTGGTGGCTGGAGCCTTTCCTTTAGGAATTGCCGATTCCCGGTGGCGATTTCGTGCCTTAGAAAAGTTGGTGCAATGGCGATCGCAACTTTTGGCTTTGCCCTACGGTGACCAGGCCATTTTTTTGCGGCGTCAGGATTTTGAAGCCCTGGGGGGTTATGCCGAAATTCCCATTATGGAAGACTATGAGCTAATGCAACGGCTGAGAAAACGGGGCAAGATTCGTCTGACAAGCCAACCTGTACAAACTTCGGCTCGCAGATGGCAGCGACTGGGTCTGTGGCGCACCACTTGGATTAACCAAAAAATGCTTCTCGGTTATCATCTCGGCATTGATCCAGAGATTCTCCGTCACTGGTATCGTCAACAAATCCGTGATTCGTAATCAAAGATTGTTATTGGGGCTTGTTCAGATTATCAAGCTGTTCTCGGAGGCGATCGCAAAAACCATACAATTCATCCAAAGCATTAAGGGGAGCCGGATTAATTTGGCTCCGCAGATAAATATGGCGCAATTTCCGTTCTAGGCGTTGGGCCGCTTCAATGGCCTCTTGTCCAAGTTCATCCATCTGCTGCTGTTGATAAAACGCCAGTGCTTGACCCCGTAAGACTTGCAAGGTACCCTCTTCACCGTACTGTCCCGGCATGACCCGCAGCCGCAGCAAAATTCGCTCGCCTTGATAGTACTGCTCCATTTCCACTTTTTTCGGTCGGTCGATGGGCCCTGGGGGCAGGTGGGCCAGACGCTTAAATTCATCGAGGATGCCGTGGAATGTTTCCTGGGGAATACCGGACAATGACCCTTTCATCAAACCACTTTCACTGAGAAAAATGCGGCCTGCCCGGGCGTGGTTTTCAAAATAGAGGCGGCCAATACCCTCCGTTAAAATGCGGCCCAACAGTTCTTGGTATAGTTGCGACGCGGATAAGTGGTTGAGTTCTTCGAGGGGAGTGTTGAGATATTGCGGTGAAATTTGCAATTCCCCTGCATCATTCGCCGTAGCAGACGGTGACGCTTGCAGTTGTACTGGCCCCTTGGGAATCACCACCGCCGGCACATGTCTAAAAAATTCGGACAGTTCATTATTCACCGGCATCTGTAGAGTCGTTGTCTCCCCAGAAAACACGGCAGTGTCTTGATCCGCATCATTAGAAACAGATGACGGCATGGGTGGTGGCCCATCCTCCATAACTAAGGTCGCCCGTTCTGAGATTGGCAGGGGGGCGTTTTTTCGGCCAGGGACTGGGGACGTTTTGGGTTGGGGCGGAGATTTTTGCTTGCTTTGATGGTAATTCAGGTAAGAAGACAGAATTAGCTGGTAGGTTTTGAGATCAAGCTTTTGGGCTTTGAGTTGCAGTCCGCCGCGACTGAGCAGTTTATTGACGATGGCCGCGACGCTTGAGCGTTGGGGATCGACAATGCCCAGGGTGAGACAGCGATCTTGGAGGGTGAGGGGTAGAATTTCGTGATTACGGCAAAGATTCAGGGGCAAATAGCGATCAATCAGCTGAAAGGTCTGCTGCAAGTCGAGATTAGACCAAGTAAAGGGCTCAATGGCAATGGGCAAGGGGGCTGGCATATTAGCGTCGGGGGAGACAAAATAGTTTTTTAACGGCGGAAATATTAATATAAAAAAATTTTTAAAACCGAGGACTAGCACCACCAAAGCTCAGTAAGCAGTCCAGCAAGATTGCCCTCTAGTGTAACCCCTTGGTTCAGGGGCCAGACATGATTTCTCGAAGAAGCTTTACAGAATTTTAAGCGATCGCCCCCTTTGTCGAGATTTTCGGGCAGCCTTTACGTTTCGCAACTTCTGGATGTCATGAACTGGCGATGACAACATCGGATCTCAGGGCGGCATTCGTTTTTTCTGGAGCGATCCCCGAAACATATCGCAGCAAAAAAGGCGATCGCCACGGCAATCCTCCCACTAGCGTTACTAAAGTTCATCTGCCCATACCCTTCGTAAAAGAAGAAAATTTTTCGTAACTTTATACTTCTTTGAGCTGTCTCAGCCGACCTAAATTCACTGCCTAGAATGGGGCCGTAACCAACCTACCCAGTTCTATCCAGTTGGACTGACGCACAAATATATGGCTTCTCTCAATCTCGCAATCAATGGTTTTGGCCGCATTGGCCGCCTCGTTTTCCGTGCTGCCCTCCACAACCCCAATCTCAATTTTGTTTGCATCAATGATCTGATTTCCCCGGAAAAGATTGCCTATCTCCTCAGATATGACTCTACCCATGGTCGTTTTCCGGGGACCATCGAAGCCACCGCCGATGGTATTTACGTAAATGGCCAGTTTATCCGCTGCACGATGGTCAAAGACCCCAGTATGTTGCCCTGGGAAGAACTGAACGTTGACTATGTGATTGAATCTACTGGATGTTTCCGGGATTTTGTCGGCGTCTCCAAGCACCTAGAAGCTGGGGCCAAGCGGGTAATTGTTTCTGCGCCCACCAGCGAACCCCAGCGCATTCCTACCTTTGTGGTTGGGGTAAATCACCATGATTATTCCCCGGCCTATGACCGCATTGTGTCCAACGCTAGTTGTACGACCAATTGTCTCGCCCCTATTGCCAAGGTAATCCACGATAACTTTGGCCTAGCAGAGGGGTTGATGACGACGATCCACGCGATGACAGCGACCCAGCCCACTGTGGATGGAGCCAATAAAAAAGACAATCGGAGTGGTCGCGGCGCAGGTCAAAATATTATTCCGGCTTCCACTGGCGCGGCGAAGGCAGTGACCTTGGTCTTACCAGAGTTGGCCGGACGTTTAACCGGGATGGCGATGCGGGTGCCGACCCCTGATGTTTCCGTGGTTGATCTGACCTTCCGCACCGAAAAACCTACTTCCTATGGGGAAATTTGTGCCGCGATGCGTGAGGCGGCCAATGGTGAGCTAAAAGGCGTTTTGGCCTACACCGAAGATGATGTGGTTTCTACAGACTTCACCAGCGATCCCCATTCCAGCATTTTCGATGCCGGGGCTGGGATGGCGCTGAATGAGCATTTTTTTAAGGTAGTGGCCTGGTATGACAACGAATGGGGCTATGCCAATCGCGTTTTAGATTTGCTCCTGAGTATGGCTGCTAAGGAAAAAGAAACAGAAATGGCGATCGCCGCCTAAGGGAACCTCGCTTAAGATCTCTTATGAAACACAAAATCCCCTTGTGGATGCAGGGGGATTTTCAGCATGATTTTTAGGTTTTTATTTTTTATCTCAAACCGCAATGCATCTAACCGGCCTGGTGGCGATCCAGTTGGTCTAAATCCAAGTCTAAAGCGGCAATATCCGCATTATTACCAATCACCGATTTCATGCCCTCTAGGGTAGACATCATATTGCGGGGGTCGAGGAACATCACCTTACTGCTGCCGCTACTACCAATGGTTTGCCCCATTTCGAGGTATTGCTGGGCCAAGATAAACTGCAACGCTTCACCGGCGGCAGGATTGGTTTTGAGCTGTTGGGCGACAATTTGCATCGCTTGGGCAGAAGCCTGGGCGCGCATCACTTCTTCCTGGCGTTTCGCCTCCGCCCGCATAATAATTGCTTCTTTTTCCGCTTCTGCCTGGAGAATAGCTGCTTTTTTCTGAGATTCGGCCTCCAATACCTGGGACTCAGCACGACCCTGGGCAGAGTTGACCGCCGATTCTCGTTCCCCTTCAGAGGTGAGGATTGCGGCCCGTTTTTTCCGCTCAGCGGCCATTTGCAGCTCCATGGAGTCCAGCACCGCCTTAGAGGGTACAATGTCGCGCAGTTCGACCCGGGTGACTTTTACGCCCCAAGGGTCGGTGGAAATATCCAATTCCCGCAGCAAGAGCTCGTTAATTTCGGTGCGGGCGGTGAAGGTTTCATCAAGTTCTAGCTTGCCCATTTCCGAGCGGATTTGGGTGAGAACCAAGTTCACCATGGCCGATTGGAGATTTTCTACCTTGTAATAGGCTTTGTACATATCGACAATGCGCCAGTAAACCACCGCATCCACGCTAATGGAAACGTTGTCACGGGTGATGCAAGATTGGGGGGGGACATCTAAAACTTTTTCCCGGATGGTCTCGCGATAAACGATTTTGTCGATAAAAGGGGTGACGAAATTCAAGCCCGGTTCAAGGGTTTTTTTATAGCTACCGAGGCTTTCAACTAAATATTGATTTTTTTCGTTGACAATCTTGACGGAACCAAAAACAGCGGAACCACCCAGGGCCAAAATGATAAATACTAAAGGGTTCATTGGAATCTGCCTCAATGGTTGTTGAGTAAATATAAGCAGGATTTGTTTTCAGGCTAGCGCAGGTCGTTTGTCTTGATGGGCTTCTGTTGTGGAAAAGTTACCTGGGCTGGGGAGGTGAAACCAGGACATAAAAAAAGAGAATCAGCGCTTGGCTCATTCTCTAGGAACTGGATTATGGGAAAAAGTAGTGGTTATTGGGCGAAACCGGAGTTGTATTCGTTAAAGGATTGGATCGGTTTTTTGAGGTTCTCGCCTTCCCGTAGTGGTAAGTCAAAGAGTTTCCGGAAGGTATTGTCGATATCGTTAAAATCGCTCTGGCCGACTTCATTAAAAATGACTTTGCCCTTGGCATCGAGGATGACGGTTTGGGGAATTTTTCCGCCGTAGTAATAACCGACTTCGTCTTTGCTGTAGCGTTTTTTCTGGGGAATGGAGTCGATCGCCACGGGGATAATGCTGATCACTTTTTCGTAGTAGGACTGGATTTCGGAGACAATGGGGGCAAAACGCTTACTGTCGCTACTGTCGTCGGCATAAAAAACCAACATGGCGGGAAGTTCCCGTTCCCTAGTTTCTTGGAGGGAGAGGCGGGGCGGTACGAGGGAACCATTGCCTGCGTAAAGAACAAAAACATTGCCATCGTAGCGATCATCGTTGAGGCTCGCCCAGGCGGGGGTGACACATAGGGATAGCGTTGTTATGAGAATAACGAGGAGGCTAAGAAGAATGTGCTTGGGGGAAAGGTGCCGGGCTTGCATCATGGAATTTTTGTTTTACTTAAAGGGTTATGAACTTGGCTGGCGTCACTATGGTGAATTATCGCATTAGCCTACGGGCATGGGTAGGGCGATCGCCAGAAAACCTAAGAAGAAATACTTATCGGTACTGGGAGGTTAGATTGCGATGGTGCAGCAGAGAGATAATTTGCGATGAAAGAACAGCAACAGGCGTTATTTTTTCGGCAGTTGGGAGCGACCCTCAAGGCCGGTATGGGCTTGGGTCAGGCGGTGGCCTTAGCCATGGGGGAAATTCCCCGGCGGGCACGGGAGCCTTGGCAGGGGGTAATTTTGCAATTAGAGCGGGGCCATGGTCTCCGGGAAAGCTGGCTACCGGTGCGATCGCAGTTTTCGGCCTGGGCGATCGCCCTCCTGGAGATTGCCGAAACCAGTGGGGCCTTGGTGAGCGTTTGCCGGGATGTGTCAGATACCTTGGTGGAGATGGCAGAACGGCGGCGCTTAATCCGAGGGATACTCCTGCGGGGGCTGGTCATGGTCTGGTCTTGGGTGATGGTTATTTATCTGCTGCTGGGGGGCTCACTCCTGGCGGGAGACTTCGGGGCGACGGCCTTGACCACGGCGATCGCCTTAATGGTTTTTCTGTATGGGGCGATCACCTGGGAACCGCTGCGCCTCGGTTTACGGCGGGTGCCACCGCTGCGAAACATTACTCGGTTGCAGATGCTGATTCATCTGGGTTATCTCCAGTTGCCCCTGGATTGTGGTTTGCCCCTAACGGCAGCGATCGCCTGGTTAGCTGAGGGATTTCCAGATCCAGACCTCCAAACCATTTGCCGACGCATTGAACCCCAGGTGCGCCGGGGCACAGATTTAACGACGGCGATCGTCCCCTATTTTTCGCCGATGGTGCGCCAAATCATTCGCTCCGGGGAAATAGCCGGCACCTTGCCCCTCAGTTTTAGTCAAATTCGCCAATATTACCAACGGGAACTGTCCCGCCGTTTTACGTTGTTGCGGGTGCAAATTTTGCTGTTAAGTCTGTTGAGCTTTGGGGTATTTGTGGCGCTGTTGGGGGCCGATGTGATTCAGTCGATGCAACAGCAATTTGAGGCTTTTTAGCCTTCCCCAACGAGGAAATAAGCAGGCAGAGGTCTGCAAAACCGCCCCCCTGTGTTTATTTAGGCAGAATATGTCTGTTGTAAGGCTTCTACCACGCGACTGAGGCCCACGGAATTGGAAGCTTTAAACAAAAGGCGATCGCCGGGTTGCATATTTGCCCGTAAATGCTCAATTAAGCTCCTGTGGTCGGGGAAACAAAGACTCGGCACCCCTAGGGCACCATCGGCGATCGCCTGGGCTTCGGGGTCATCCACCAACACATAGAGCTGATCGAGACCGAGGGTCTGGGCCTTTTCGCCCACTTGGGTATGGAGCGCCTCGGAAAATTCTCCCAGTTCCTTCATCGTCCCCAGCACGGCAATGTGGCGATCGCCGGGGGTTTGTTTTAGCAGATCGAGGGCCGCCAACATCGACTCTAGCCCCGCATTGTAGGTTTCATCTAACAGCACAATGTCATTGGGGAGCACAATGCGCTGCGATCGCCCCTTGGGCATGGCCAGGGAAATTTCCGTCGTTAAACCCTGCCAACCAAAACCCAGCACTTGCATCACGCCCAGGGCCGCCAGGTAATTAAGGGCATTGTGCTGACCCGCCAGGGGCACCGGAAATACTTGATCGGCCACTTTGACTTGATCCGGCGCGATGTATTCCCCGGTTAGATCCCCCTGGCTAAAGCCATAGCTGAGGGTTTCCCCAGACCAAACCGTCGCCGCCGTCGCCATCAGTAACTCATTATCGGCGTTGAGCATCGCCACGCTGTCCTTGGGCATAAATTCGAGCAGTTCGCATTTGGCCTTGGCGATCGCCTCCCGTGATCCGAGGCGACCGATATGGGCTGTCCCGACGTTGGTAATAATGCCGATCGTTGGTTGAGCAATTTCTGCGAGTCGGGCAATTTCTCCTGGCCCCCGCATCGCCATTTCAATCACAGCAAAATCATGGTCTGGGGTCAGGTTTAATAAGGTCTTGGGTACGCCGATTTCGTTGTTAAAATTGGCCTCGGTTTTGAGAACTTTGCCCTGGGTGCCCAAAATCCCCGCAATCAGTTCCTTGGTGCTGGTTTTCCCCACGGAACCCGTAATCCCAATTACCGGAATATTGACCTGTTGCCGCCACCACGCCCCTAAATCTTGGTAGGCTCGGAGGGTATCGTTGACGATCCACTGGGGTAAATCCGTCTCTAGGGGCCGACTGGTAATGAGGGCGATCGCCCCGGCCTGGTGTGCTTGGTCAACATAATCATGGCCATCGAATTTCTCGCCCACGAGGGCCACAAACACATTGCCCGGCTGTAAGTCTCTAGTGTCCGTCGAAACGCCGGTGGCAGGTTCAGGGGAAATCTGTTGGGGCGATCGCCGTAAATTTTCCCCCAAGATTGCCGTCAACTGAGACAACATCAACACAATCCCCATGACTTGAGTAACCCCACAACAAACTTTCCTAGGCAATCTTACGGGATTTTGGGTCGCCCCTAGTGATATTTGTCACCAGCGTCGGGGCGGCGATCGCCTACATTATAAAGAGATGCCCTGTGACAAAATTAGCAACCAAACCCCAGAAGCCTAGTAAAATCAGAGAAAATAGCCGCAGCAAAGCTCAACCCTCCCAAGACCCGTTTTTACAACCGTAGCCTTGATCTTTACTAAGAAAACACAAAAAGCCGCGCCTCTTCCCCTCAGTTGCCACTTAAGATAGAAAAAAATCAGTCTCCCCTAAATCTAATAGCTCTCCTCTGTCGTCCCTCGCCTTGTAATCAGCCTATCCCTTACCCAGTTCCTCGATTAGCGTGACGAAAGTAACTCCCATCGCCTCTTATCTCCGGCAAACCAATTCCGCCGAACAAGAGCTATATGACTATTTGATGCACGCCGTCCAGAGCCATACCCCCGATGAGCTGCTCCAAGAATTCAAGCAATTTCTCCTTGAAGGACGCCAAGCGCCGACCCCCGAACTACACCAGGCCCTAATCACTATCCTCAAAACCCCCGGTGTCGAAGAAGATTTTAAATTCATTCTGAACCGCTGCTGCCACATCATTATCAACCGCTGGCAAATCCACCCCCAGCTTCAAAAATCGATCCCTCGGTTGGTTAAACTGTTTGACTCTATCCCGCCGCCGAGCCTTTCGACGCCCCGCCTGACGAAATTACATCGCCAATTAGTGGCGGACTTTAGTACCTCCGAACAATATCTCACCCTGCAACGTTTGGCGCGGGTGGTAGAAGACGACGACAGTAAAAAGAAATTTACCTGGAATGACCAAAGCGTTTCGGTAGGCCAATTAATTCAACGCTATCCCTATCTGTATGAACACTGCCTGCTCAGTGAAGATAGCAGCTTTGAACACCAGCAGACCGTCCGTCAGGTGCAAGCGAGAATTCAACGGGCCTTTGAGTTAGACCTTTCTAAATATGTCATGTATCAGGTGCGTTTGGCTCAGTTAGCTCGCCGTAAGCATTCGATTCAGGATGCTAAACAAATGCTCCAGGGGGTGCAAAATCCTACCCTACTCACGGAGCGAGAGTTGGGAACGGCCCTGAAATATTTTGTGGGGAAACCGGAGCGGGGCCACAGCTACCGGGACTTATCCCAATATTTTTTACGCCGGACGACGGAAATTCTCTCCTACGAAGACTTTAAGCATGAGCTATTTAGCTACTTAATTTCTAGCGTCGATCAAAAGTATGGCAAGTTGCAGTTTAACCAGAGGCTCTACCAAAAGCTGCAAACCATGTTGCCGAACTACGATCACCAAAAACCCAATGAGTTGTTGATGATGCGTACGGCCAGTCAACTGCTCAATTATCTCATTGTGGAAAGTCCCCAGCGGCCGGAGCATTACGTTTTTGTAGATATGATCACGAACCTTGGCCCGACGGTGACGGTGGCATTGCTCCTGAAGTTGGTCTTGATGTGCGGTAAGGCGAAACCCCACCTCGAAAGGCGCTTTTCAATTCTCTTCAGCCACTACGAATCCCAATCCCAAGAGGGGGTACCTTGGTTGATCAAATCCTTAGAAAACCTCCACATTGCCCTCAGTGTGCATTTTGGTGATGCGGATGTGTCGTTTCTCAAGCAAATTATGTAAAGGGATTTACGATTACTTGCGGTGTTTAGGGGATTTTTCCGGAGTTTGGGGATGTTGCACGACCAGAACGGAACAGGGTGCATGGTGGAGTACGTAGCTGCTGACACTCCCTAAAAAGACTTCCCCTAGGCCCGTTAAACCCCGGCGTCCGAGGATAATTAGGTCGGCTTGTTGGTTTTTGGCGATCGCACAAATGGTTTCGCTGGGATCGCCAATTTGTTGGTGGATGGTGGTTGGGATTTTTTTGTGGCGGGCTTGGTGAGCGAGGCTTTGGAGCCAATGATCGACATTGGTGAGGTGCTGATGGAATTGTTCTTCTTGGAGGGCGATCGCCGTTGAATCGATCATGCCTCCGTAGGCCGCGAGGGAGCCGATTTCGGGCATCGCCACAGGTTGGGGCTGGACGCAGTGAAAAATGGTGAGGGCCGCTTGGAATTTTTCGGCGAAATTGAGGGCCTGGGCAAAGATGCTGGGATCTTCGGTGCGATAGTCGAGGGCCACGAGAATTTTTTGAATCGCCGTCGTCTGTGGCCCAGGGGTAGTGGTTTGGGCAGATGGGGTCGGTAACATAGCAGTGTCCTCCGACAGTGACAACAAGAGCAGTGCCTTTCTCCTTCCAGTGTGTCATTCCATCGGGGAAATCCCAGGGCTTTGAGAGAAAAATTTATGTTGTCACCTGGGGGACAATGGCTAGCGATCGCAGACGGTTGAGGGCCGCCACCAGTTCAAATTTGCGGAAATAGCTCAAATCGGCCTGGGGATATTCACTGAGAATATCAAGTCCTTCTGCTTCGATGTCGCCTAAAACCCGGTTCAACATTTCTGTAAGGGTGAGATTATCTTGGCCATACCGATCACGACCGTAGAGAATACCAAGGGCGATCGCCCGCAGTTGGGTCGTTTCAACCAACTGTTCCACGGCACTGAGGTCAATGTCTTCGGTACCAAACCCAAGGCTACTGGTATCCCGCACTTTAATGGTGACGGCCCGTTTTCCCCGACTGGCATCAATGCTCTCGGCAGCAGGAACACGGGGGGTAATGGTGCCAAATTGTGTGCCCCCTTCTAGAAGTCTTTCAGTTTTGTGGCTGGCGGCAATGTGTTTAGCGGTGGCGGTGACATCCTGGGGTTGAAAATTATCCATGGCGATCACCGTATCGGCCACATCAAAATAATCGCCACTACCACCCATCACGAGAATTGTTGAAACCCCATGATCCTGGTAGAGTTGGCGCACCTTATCCACAAAGGGGGTAATCGGTTCTTTGTCCTTGTGAATGAGCTGTTGCATGCGGCGATCGCGGATCATAAAATTCGTGGCGGATGTGTCCTCATCTAGCAGTAAAGCCGTTGCTCCCACTTCTAACGCTTCGATAATGTTGGTGGCCTGGGAGGTGCTGCCGCTGGCATTATTACTCGAAAAGGTTTGGGTTGATTGGCCCTGGGGCAACTGGTTAATGAACGGCGAAATATCAACACTGGCGATGCTGCGTCCGTCCTCGGCGCGAATTTTTACGGCGCTGGCATCAGTGATTACCCATTCTCGCCCGTCCCCCGGCAGATGGTTATACACGCCTAATTCAATTCCTTTGAGCAGCGTTGATTTGCCATGGTAGCCGCCCCCAACGATCAGGGTGATGCCCTGTTTAATCCCCATTCCTGTGATCGGGCCATGGTTTGGGCAGTCAAAGCTTACTGTCAGTTCTGGGGGACTCTGGAAGGGAATTACATTTTCTGTTAAAGGATGGGCATCGACACCGCTCTGTCTGGGTAAGATTGCGCCATTGGCAATGAAGGTGACAAGACCCCGTTTGGGGAGTTCACTGCGGATCCAGTCAGCATCTTCGCTGGTTTCGACGTGGATTTTCAGGGCAGTGGCGTTGAGATTCTCAAAAAGTAAGGACTTTTGCACAATTTGGGGTAAGTCATAGCACAGCATTTCCTCTGCTTGGCGACCTAAAATCGACCGTCCCTTAGCGGGTAAGCCCACCCAAAAACGTACTTCCAAGTCTTGGTCATCAATAAATACAGCGGTTCGTTCTAACACTTCCTGGGCGGGTTCTACCCCTTGGATCAAGCCGCTTTTGCCTGTCCCCCGAAAGCCACTAAAGTCTTTGGCCACTTGATAAAACTGCCTGGTGAGGTAATCCCGTAGGGCAATTTCGCGACTGAGGCTGTTGTAGAGGGCTGGGGGAAACTGGGCGATCGCCTGGGAGACAATTACACTGCATTGGGTCGGAGCCGCAAAGGGATCTCCTTGGACGTAGTCAATGATCAGTGTGAAGTCTGGGAAGCTGTACTCCCCTTTTATCTGTTTGTAGGCCTTATATCCCCGGCTGTCGAGTGCAAACAGAAGCGCGGAAAGATCGGCTTGGCTTTTCATAGATCAACTGGCAAACGCACTAGAATCGAGTGGCTGAGAAACGGATGACATTTTTCCAGATTACACTTTAGCGTCGATGCAACCCAAATTTCCCCCCGAGAAATTGTCCTTTTCTCTGGCCAAAACACGCTACAGTAAATGTGATTCTTACCATTGTTTTTTCGTGTCATCACTGCATCCATGCGCTATTGGTTAATCAAATCAGAACCGAGTGAATATAGTTTGGCGGATCTGGCTGCCGATGGAACAGAACTGTGGGATGGGGTGCGGAACTATCAAGCCCGGAATTTTTTACAGCAAATGGAAAAAGGCGATCGCCTCTTTTTTTACCACTCCAACACCAAATCCCCCGGTATCGTCGGCCTTGCTAGCGTCACCCAAACAAACCTCGTGGATCCGAGCCAATTTAACCCGGAAAGTAAATATTTTGACCCCAAGGCGACCTCAGAAAAACCCCGCTGGTACACCGTCGCAGTGGGCTACCAAGAAACCTTTGCCGAGATCATCACCCTGGATCAACTTAAGGCCAGCTTTACCCCCGAAGAATTTGCCGTGGTGCGGCGGGGTAATCGTCTTTCTGTGATGCCCGTTCCTGAAACCGTTGCTGAACGACTCCTGGCGATGGTGTCTTAGATCAAGCTTGTTTGTGACCATAGAAAAAGGTAAAAGGTGATTCCCAAACCCTTTACCCGTTAAAACTTTAAATTTTGTCTTGCTGGAAGTGATACCAGAGTTAATTCTGGGCTTGGACTTGCAGGAGGTGGACAGAGCCAGCCGGAATTTCGACGATCCGGAGGTCATCAGGGGAACCCATACCGGAGAGAATCCCCACTGCCGCGCCGAGGAAACCAAACTGTTGTTGGGTACCAATACTTGTGCCAGCAGCCCCAGCCAAAGAGGTGGTGAGATTTCCCCAAACGGCACTGTTTTGCTTGGCCATTTCTTGGGCAGTGCGCTGGGTGACGGTGCGGCCAGGAATCATCGTGCTACTTTGGGCCTGGATATTCACCACTTGGCCATTGACAATAATCGAATCAGCAACGAGGATTGCGCCATCTTTATGGGGTTTAACCCGTAGGGTAATGGGGGTATTTGCTGGGGCAAGCAGTTCTCCCGATGCACTCCGGAGGTCTTGGAATAACGGCAGGGTCAAAGGATAGTCATCTTTTTGGCCGACATCGACAACGACAGCACTGGGAAAGTTCACCAAAATGGCACTGGCGGGGCTGAGTTTTGCCATCAGGGAAGTGGGGGCAGCGGGAGTGACGGGAGGCGTTGCAAGGGTCGTCGGCGTAGGGGACTGATGATTCGGGGAAGAGTTAATCGGTGCTGCGGCAACGGTTTGGGTAGTGGTATCGGTGCTGCCAGTGCGGGCTTCGAGACCAGCAAGGCGGGCTTTGAGTTGTTGCAATTGGACTTCAAGGGAAGGCTCGGCGATCGCCCCTTGGGGGTTGGCAAAAGCGGGGGCCGGGGTACCCATCACCAAAAGAGACAGAAAAGGAATCGTTGCAGACTTGAGGAGGCGTTGGTAGAGAGAGGATTGAAACAACATGGCAGGTTCTTCCAGTAAAAATAGCGGCTTCGAGGGGGGCGGGAGAATCATCACCTTGGCTCGATGCAGGGTAGTAGTTACTGGCTTAGGGAACTGATGCAGTTTTTTAGGACAAATGCCTCTATTGATAACGAACGGTGAAGTTGTTATCGACGGGCAAAGTTTCGTAGGGATAGCAACTAGGGAACGGCTCGAATCGCTGTTCGAGGGTACGTACATGGCTTAGGGCCGCCTGATCAATAATGTTGGCACCGCTGGACTGGGCCACCTGGAGATTTTGGACGCGACCATCTTTCGTGAGGAGATAGTTAACTTCAGTGCGCCAGACCCCAGGGGACGGCGGATAGGGGGGCCGCCAGGTATTGCCCATGGTGGCTTTGAGGTTGGCTAGATAAAAATCCACCTCAGCTTGACAGGCTAAACTCAGGTCGGTCATGTCCGGGGTATCGGTGGCGGCCGTATTTTGATTGAGATCCCGAAACGCGATCAGGTGATTATCGATGTCCTGGGAAACGGGAGCCGGTAACTGGGACTCGCGCCAGATCTCAGGGTTTAAAAATTCCTGTAAGTCTGGGGAATTGGCGATCGCCTCGGTGGGGTTAAAAGGCTCCACTTGATCTTGACCGTCACCCAAATTGAAATAACGCTCACCACTACGGAGCCGCAAACCCTCTGGATATTGGGCCGAAATAATCAAAATTTCCCCTTGGAGCGTTTCAACGGCCTGGAGATTATCGTCAACAACGGCCCTGAGCAAAATTGGATCATTGCCCAGGGGTTGAATGGTGAGGGAGGCTTCCTTGATCTCCGAAGAATCCTGGGATAGTTGTTTGCTGGCAGCACCGGATTTCTGCTGTCGTTTAGGGGCTGCTGAACTCCGTCCTGGACTGAGATGGACACCATATTTACAGCCGCGATTGTTACCCTGACGCCAACTGAGGGTCACTTTGCCGCCGACAATGACACAGGGAAAGCGGTACTCCGTTTGTTGTTGGTCTGGCCCCGCCTGTAACAGGAGGCCATCGTAACTTTGGCCACCGCCCACGAACGCAAGACGCGCTAGGGAACGGTTATTGCCGGGGACAATCAAGGCTTGACTTTGGTTGGTCAGACGATTGCCCACGCGGGCTGGGTTGGGGCGTTGGTTGCCATTTTGGAGTAAGAGGCGATCGCCCTGGAGAGAAGCAATCTGACTGGCATTGGGGGTGCTGGCCTGGAGAAGGGGGGTAAAACCCAGAAGCCCCAGAAGCGCAACATTCAATAACGTAATGGGCTTAAACATAGTTTTTTAGTAGAACGAAGGACTATCGGGATAAATTTCCGGGGATGAATTTGGATTTTCGGGGGGGAGATCGTTGGGATTGTTTTCAGGTTCGGGATCAGTCGGTAAATCCGGTAAGGCAAACTGACACCGCTCAAACTCACGGATAAAGTCCTCGGCCCGTTGCTGGAGTCGCGTCAGTTGTGGCCCCTCAGGAGCATTAACATCGTTTAGCCAACTGGCCTCCGGTTGCGCCAAAAAAGCATAGGGGTTGTTGGTAAAGTCCCAGGCTCCCGGCGCGATTGTTTGGGCTTCCTGGAGAAAACTTTGGAGAGCGGTGAAGTAGTTTTCGCAGAAACCGCCATTATTTGACCCAGCGGTATTTCCGGTCGTTGGTTGCTGGACGGGGGGACGGATCGGCCAGCCGGAGTTGGGGGTAGTCGGAGCATTGGCCAGGGTTTCTTCTTGGGGAAGCCAACTACTGGGGGCGAGAAATTCTTGCAATTCGGGGGAATTGAGAATGGCCGTCGCATTAATCGGTTCTACCTGGGGGCTGGCGTTAGGGTTCGTCCCATCGAAGCTGTAGCGTTGGCCGGGCTGGAGCGTAAATCCCCTGGGGTGAGCCGCCGAAGTGAGGGTGATTTCGCCAACTAGGGCATCAACAATCTGGCGATCGCCTAGGGTGCGGGCCTGGAGGATCACTTCATTGCTGTCCTTGGGCTGGATGACGATCCCTTCGATAACCTTTGTCGTCGCCTTTTCTTTTTCTGTTTGTTTCAAGCCTTTTTTATTGCTGCGGTTGGGGCTGAGATAAATCCCTTCTTCACAACCGCGATTGTTCCCCTGACGCCAACTGAGGGTGACTTTACCCCGACTGACGACACAGGGAAATTGATAATGGGTTTGCTGGAGATCGGGGCCAGCTTGCACCGCTAAACCAGCGTAATTTTGGCCGCCACCCACAAAGGACAACCGCGCCAGGGAGTAGTTATTGCCGGGGACAAGGAGAGTTTGACTACGATTTTCGAGGCGATCGCCGATCCGGGCAAAGCTGGGCCGTTGATTACCCCGTTGGATCATTAAGTAATTGCCCCGCACGGAGACAATTTGGCTGGCTTGGGGCAAGGTCGCCACGGCCAAGGACGTAAAACCGAGGCAACAAAGGCTACTCAGGAGGGCAATTTTTGGGGGCTTCACGGTATTTTTCCTCAATGGTTTGGCTAAATAATGCGTCAAATTATTCATAGGGATCGGCGGATTCTGGGGCCACTTGGCAAGCTTTCAGTTGCGTGGCGATCGCCTCGTAATCCCCCACAAAAATCGTTTCTGTCAATGTTCTGCCTTGGAGGGGCGCACAGGTCGGGGCGGCATAAAAGGAGCGATCGCCATAGAAACCACATTGTTGATCGGTGTGGTCACGCCAGAGGGCTTCAAGGTCTTGGAGAAGCTGACAGGGGAGTTGCTGGGCTTCCGTCGGGTTATTGATTTCCCCGTCCTGGTTGAGGTCAGCGTTTGTTCCCTGGGGACGTAAAAGGAGGCCATAAGTTTCCCGTAATGCCCCAGGGGTATATTGATCTTCATAATCTAAAAGGTTAGTTTCGGGCTTGAGACTGCCAAATTCTCCCTGGGCGAGGGCGGTTTCGAGGGTGGGCAATTTTTGCTGTTGGATCAGCGCAACCAATTGTTGTTCTGTTTGGCTGGCAAGGCTTTGTAATTCCTGCTGCTGGGCCGCCGCTAAATCAGGTCGTGCCTGGAGTTTGGTGATCTCCTGCAAAATTTTCTGGTAATAGGCGATCGCCAAATCAAAGTCCCCCGTATTTTGTCGCCGTTGGGCAATGGTCAGAAACCGGGGTAAATCCCGGAGGAGGGTCGGAGTTGTGGCCGAGCTATTAATCGAAACCGTCTCGATAATTCTGAGCGATCGCTGGCGTTCCCACCAAGTCCAGCCCCCCGCTAAACCGAGCAATACCAAAGCCACAGAAGAAAGTACCGCCAGTTTTTGGGCTCCCCGTCGGATCCGCCGTTCCTGGTCTAATTCTCGCTGTTGCCTGAGGGCGATCGCCGTTTCCTCTTGGGTACGCAAATCCAGACCCAAGTTGATAAAAAATCGTTGGGCATCACTGAGGCGATCGGGACTTTTATCCAGCCAAAACTCTGCCTCCACCAAGGGCGCTTGTCGCAACAGATAACCGTCGCTGTTGTTGTGGCTTTCCCATTGCTCAATGGCGTTATTTAAACGGGTTTGCCACCGTAGGAAATCAGCATTGTCGGCAATCCAACCCTGGAGACGTTGCCAGTGACGAATTAACGCTTCATGGACAATTTCGACAGTTTCAGTGTTGCGGATCGGGTCGCGGTTCGTCGTCAACAGCCGTTCTGAAGCTAATTGCAACGCGAGAGGCCAGGCTTTAACTTCTGTTTGCGGCAGAATCCGTCGGGTAGCCTCCGCCCCTTCCCGCACTTGGATCAGTTGCAAAAAGAGGGCTTGCACCTGGGGCCGCTGGTCAGCGGAGAGTTTCCCATAGACCTGTTCGGCATAGTCCCGGAGCGCGGCGGTAATTCCCCCCAAATTTTCGTAGGCGGTATGGGTAAGCCAACCTTTCTCTTGGTGGGGCCACAGTTGGGTCAGGGCAAATTCGAGGAGGGGTAAATTCCCCACCTGGTCTTGTACCTCTGTGATTATTTTTTCCACTAAACCCGGCTCAAACCGGACGCCCATCAAGGCCGCTGGCTGGGCGATCGCCGCCTGGAGATCCGCACGGGAAAGGGGCAGCAAAAATTCTGGTTCATGGCGTTGCCAGAGTTTCCCCAGGCCGGGATGTTCTAGCACTGGCCCAACACAATCGGCCCGCAGAGTAAGCAGCACCACAAACTGGGGCGCTTCTTGGATGGCGGCCACCAACAGATCTAAAAATTGCCGCTGTGCCTCTGGGTGATTAAGGGTAAAAAGTTCCTCGAATTGATCGATGATCAACAGTCGGCGGGTTTGCCTTGGTTGGGTTTGCTGAATTTGTCCTAACGCTGTCCCTAAACTTTGAGTATCCCCTCGGAAGGATTGCAACAATTTTGTTTCTGAAATATCGGGCTGCCACATCGCCACCGCATGGGCCAACTTTGCCACAGGATCATTTTCCGGACGCATCACCTGGATCGCCCAATCGTACCGGGCATCCTGTCGCAACTGGGGCACAATCCCCGCAAACACCAGGGATGATTTCCCACTACCGGATGCCCCCACCAACGGTAACAGCGGTTGGCTTTGGAGCCGTTCTACCAACTTTTCTCGCAGACTTTCCCGTCCGAAATAAACCGCCGCATCCTGTTCCTGGAAGGTATTTAAACCGCGATAGGGACAGGGGGGCAAACCACCGAGTTGCAACCAAGTGGGGGGCAATAAAGCGCTATTTTGGCAAATGATTGGTAGCCAAGCAGCCCCAGGATAATCATTTTCTAGGCCTTGCAGTTGACGTCGAGCCTGTTTCACTGCTTGATAAAGGGGCAGTTGGGCGATCGCATAACCTTCGAGAAAACGCTGAAAAAAGTCCTGGGCGACTCGATTCGGCACCGGTTCGCGCATCACAATGGTCACGGGAATCTGGAGATTACCTAAACTATTCGCTAAACCCAAGCCATCACAGGAGTTAAAAATTGCCAACTGCAACCCCCGTTCCAAAGCTGTGCGCAGGCCTTCCTGTAAATGCTCCAGGGTTAAGCTGCGGTGTTCTGGCCCGTCGTGGAGATAGAGGCGGCCCGTTTGTTGTTCTGTTTGACTGTGGCCCGCGAAAAATAAAATATCCCAACCCTGGTCATCCCAGAGGGCCGTATCAAATTCTTGGCGGGAGGGTTGCGTTAAAAATTGCACCTCCGCATCGGGAATTTCAGAGAGTTGTTGTTGTTCCGCCGTCAGATCGATGCCCTGGCTACTACCGAGGATCGCCAAAATGCGCACCTGTTGCCGTTTTTTCTGGGGGGTAATCTCCTTTAAACGGTAGAACTGGGGCTGACTGAGGGCCACTTCCGCTAGGGGATAATCCACCAAAAATTGCCAACCCTGCCAGGGCAAATGGTGCAGGTGTGGGTCATCTGTCTGCAAAATTAACCGCAGGGGCATCTCTGGGGAAAGATGCGATCGCAGTGCCTGGACAATGGGCGTAAATCCGGGGCTGAGGAGCCATTCATTCAGTTGCCGTTGGAGCCGCTGGGACAAGTCCTCAAAGCTGACCTGGGACACATGGGTAACGGCGTCTTCTTCGATCTCAAAATCATCGTCATCATCGTCAAAACTGCGCATTCCCTCGGCCTGTCGCTGTCGTCCCAATTGCAGCCGCTGGGCGAGGGCGAGATAAACCGTTTGCCACTGCTGCAGACTATTGAGCAGGTCTGGGAAAGGTGGCAGTTGCCCGACAAATTGCTGGGGTAAAGGAACATCCATCTCCCAAATCTGGGCTGTGATTGTCGGAAACCCTTCGGTGAGGCTCCCCCGACCAAAGGCCAGGGAAATGGTGACGCTAGCATCACTGAGCCAATTAAATTTCAAAGGTTTCGTTGACGGTGCAACCATCGCCGCTTACCTCCACTTGAAATACTTTACCGGGAACACCCTTGAAGGGTTTGAGTTGAATGTAGCTGTCCTGTTGGCGACTGGTGATCGTTTGCAGCACCTTGCCGGATTTTGACTTGAGGGAAATACTGAGATTTGCCGGGAGATACTCTGCCTCAAAGGGGAGGAGTCGCGCCTGGATGCGAACTTTATCGTCTTCGTCGGTGGGGGCAAGGGTGACGAGGAGAACCACCTGTTCATTGCCCAGGCTCAAACCAAGATCGAGAAGCTTTCCGGCTTGGATATCTTCGCTGAGGTTACGGGTGGCAAAGGCGAGCTGGGCTTCAGGCAGCATCAACTGATCGAGGGCCTGCCAACCTTGGTCGAGGACATTATTAAACCAGTTGCCGAGTTTGGTAGCGGTTTCGGTGACTTGGGCTTTCAGTTCCGCGAAGACATTCACAGGGAGGGGAATAGCGGCCGGGGAAAGGTAACGGCAGTCGGCGAGGAAATGGTTCAGTTCGGCATCAAAGTGATCGAGGCTGAGGCAATAATGGCCATCCCGTTTGGGGGCAGTTTGGAGGCGATCGCCCCGACTAATTCCTCGTAAAATGACGGTTTCTGCTTCTTCATCTACTTCGACAATGCCGTAGAAATGGGCGGCGAGTTCCGGTTGTTCAAGATATTCCTGGGGCCAGAGTACCTGTTCGTCGAGGTAATCGCTTTGAGCCAGGAGACAAACTTTAAAATCCCCTATGGTCACATAGGCCACTTGGGACAGATAAGTGAGATCCCGCTGGCGACGTTTTTCTGGGAGGCGATCGCCAAGCCAATTTTCAAAGGCCACTAACCCCAGCCCGTTTAGATAGGCTTGCCACTGGTCAGCTTCTGGCAAATTTCCAGCAGGCCAGGTTTGGACGAGGGCATAGTCAAGCTCGCTGAGGGTAATTTCTTCGGGGATCAGTAGGCGGAATTCAGATTGGGTGAACATTTTGGGGCTCCTCGGCGTCAAGCAAGATTAGGGGTTAGTTTGGGGTGGCATTCGTTAAGTAATGCTTTAGTTTTTGGGCGTAGGCACTGTCAAAGCGACGGTTCTTGCCACTGCGGATTTCAGCGGCGGCCTCCGTAAACAGTTCTTGGTCTACAAATTGTTCTAGTTGCTGGCAAAGGGAACTTAGGTAGTTTGGGTCGGGTTCTGGGCCAGTCAGTCCTTTTTGGTGGGCGAGATCGAGGAGTTTTGCGAGCAATTTTTCCGTGGTTTGGCGGCGCACTTGATTCAGCAGATCCCCAGGATTGAGGATGCGGCGGGCTTGATCCCAGCTACTCATGCCCAGTTGGGGGGCAATTTCGGCGAGGGATTGGGCCTCGATGTAATAGAGAAAAAGACCTTGCAAGTATCGATCAGCAAAAGGTTTGTAGCGTTTGCTCTTGGCGAGTTTTTGTTGTTTTTGTTTGAGGTTGTCCTGGAGGCTCTCGTCAAAGGCGATCGCCAATTGGTTATGCAAAAATTGGATCAGCTCCCGTTGTTCGAGGTTCCCTTCATCGAGGCTTTCGTGGGGAAGATCCCGCCTGGGGGCATAGTCACCACTGTCGGCGTCGTAGGTTTCTAAACTTTCCCGCGATCGCCAAATATCATACTGCCGCAACTGTTCCGCGAGGCGATGCAAATCCCCCAGGAGTAACTTCGGGGCGCGGCTCGGATAACCCTGGTCAACGCAGTAGGCATCCATTTCCAAAAGTTGTGCTTCCGTGGGAGTCTGGCATTTGGTGCGTTGTTTCGTCTGTTGGCGGCGATCGCGACGATACACCCCATGGAAAGCCTTCAGCAGACATTGATCCGCAGGCACTAACTGCTCAAACTGACTTTTGCGGGCGCGGTTTAACAAGGCCCAATCCGTGAGGTGCTGAAACCCAAATTCCGCTAAAAAAGCCCGAATCTCTGGATGTTGTTTCGTTTTCAAAAAAGCCCAATTTTTCAAACTGAGTTTATTTTCCCGTTGAGCCCCATAGGAGCGGAGAATTTCCACCGCAAAAATCTGAAACTGACAGGGGCTAAGTTGGGCCGCTTCGTTGAGTTGGACTTGATTGCTGTCCGTGGCCTCGTCGATCAAAATTAACCTCTGGCCGTCGTCGTGGAGCACCAGAGGCAAAAGGTCTTGGTAAGAAAAATTCTGTTGGGCACTAAATAAACTCGCGAGGCGTTGGCAACTTTGGAGAATCGGTTGGGAGACGTAACACCGTAAACATAGCCCTGCTAATGCCTGATAATATGGTTCCCCTTGGTTGCCTTGAAAGACCTGGAGGAGCTGCTCTGGTAAAGTGTTAGCCGAAAAAGTTGTGGTCTCTAACCAAGTTTGGGCGGTCGGGAGCGGTGTCCAGTGGTATCCTTGGCGATGCTGGAGACTGATGCGGTATAGATGCCAGTACTGCTTCGGATAACTCATGATCTCCCCTTGGGTTCCCCATTCAAGCAAAAATGCATAGCGGTGTTTTTGTAAGTATCATTATCCTGTCGCTATACATCTTAATTGAGCTTTTTCTTAACAACCGGTTACCAAGCCAACATATTCCCCAAAAGACCTTGGCGCAAATTAGAGTCATTCACATAGCGCACGTTTTCTAGCTGTTGGTAGGTGGCGTAACGGTGGGCTTCTGCTTGGATAACGGCAGAGCAATCCTTGGCACTCATGGAACCGATGGTTTGCATGCCCCAACCAGTATTTTGGGCATCGATATGCTGGGTTGTGGTACTGTCCGGGGTGCTGGTGCTATCGGTCACTGTGGCCTCGTTGTGGAAACTGTTCACCTGGGTCATGTCTTCCATTTCCTGGGTATTACAGAATTCTTTGGCCTCTTCTACGCTTAGCCAGGGTTGATAGTCGTCGGCGATCGCCCCAGGGACAAAACTAAGGGGCAGTAACATTGTTAAACCAAAAACAGCGAGCTTGTGAGTTGTGTTAAACATGGTTGGTTTCTCCGGGGGCGAGTAAAAAGTAAGTGGTCGATTTAAGGGCTGAGGGGTAATCCCAGGGACTCCATGAAATTTGGATCATGGGCGGGACTATAGATATCAATGGGAACACTAATTTGGGTGCCAATGGTCGGACTTTGGATGCCGTAGGGAGCCAGGGGACTCGCGCCATTGCCATCAACAAAGTGACTACTGGTGCGTTGTTGGGTGGCGTTACCAGAGCCGACATAAAGCTGGCTGCTCGTGTTGGTCGTGGTATTGCCCCAGCAGGGTTGGTTGCCCGTACCCATAAAGACTTGGTTACTTTGGTTAGCGGGAGTTGGAGAACCGTGGATTGCCACTTGGAGGGACACATCGGTCATCACACAGGCGGCCTGGACGGGCATCCCGATAGAAGTCACGGGTACAAGTAAGGAAGGGGTAAAGATAATCCAGAAGGGGGAACCAGCAAAGAGAATTTTCATTGATTTGGCCTCGGTGAAGGGAACAGGGGAAAACAGGGCAGTTGTGAACGGAGAGTTGGGTTAAACCACTGCCCTGGTGTTGGTCTTAGAAAGAAAAAATAGAGCTTTGGTTTTGGAAGCTGTTCTGGAAGCTGCTGTTGTTGACGCTGTTGCCGAAACCAATCCCCGCGCCTGTTTGGCTGGCACCCACCTGGGCGACACTGGCATTATTGCCGAACCCAAAGGCGTCGGATTGGAGTTGGGTGCTGGATTGACCGAGGTTGTTGTTGACGTTGTTGAAAAAGCCATCAGCCACGGCAGTTTGGGAACCGACAATTGTAGACTGGGCGCCGTTGTTACCACCACTAAAGAAGCCGCTCTGATTTTGGAAATTTGATTGGCCCATGGTGTTAGAAGTGGAGTTCCCCACACCGACGGCGGCACTGGTTTGATTAGAAATCATTGTGCTGCTAGAAACATTATCGGCTTTAGCAGGTTGAGCGATACTTAGGACACCGAGAGCGAGGAAAGCACCAGCGGTAGCAAGTTTGAGGGATTGGGGACGAGAGAAAGTGAAAGTAGTCATGGGTCAGTTACCTGTTGATTGATTGTTGTGTGTTGCCAGGTGATAGTGACCAGAAATTTTGCTTATGCAGTTTTTTTCTTCCGCCCCAGAAAATTATCTAGAAAAGTTCAGTGGCGATCGCCTTGAGGGGAGACTCCGTTGTGATTGGTTTTTTCTCAGAAGGAACGAGGGTAAAGTCGGGTTCGAGGAGAGCATCGTCCACCCAGCCGGAAAAATAATCCACGGTGGTACTGTCTAGGTCGAGGGCAAAAAGTGTTAAGTCTCCCCGCAGGGCATTGAGATCCTGGATCCCTTCAGGGTTATAGCCCTGCTCACTAATGCCCACTGGCCCCAGGCCCACCTGTTGCCCCATCACTTCATCGAAACTCCGCCCAAAGCGATCGCCTGCCCAATGCCATTCTTCGCCGGGCCAGTAGAGGCGGTCTTCCCAGGGGAGTAAATCGGTTGTGTCTGGTTCACTGTCCCACTGAAAAGCCCCTTCTGGTACCGTCACCCGAAAACCCGTGGGATAAGCGACTTCAAAGCGTCCCTTCTTCGGCTGTTCATGGGCAATGCCAAAGGGGACGGTACTCGCCCACCAGAGCACCTCGGCGGTGGCTGCGGTTAGGGTGGTGCTGGGAGTTTCTGCCAACAGACTGCGATAAATAGGTAAGCCTGACTCTGGCACCTGGGCTTCTAGGGCAAAGCGCCAACAATTCCACGCGTCCCACTGGTCAATATTGCGCCACTGAATGTTACAAATCCCATTCCCCGTCGCCACCCAGAGCACATCGCCCTCAGCGTGGAGTTGGGTGGGAATCGCCCCGATCAAGGGACTGTTGTGAATCGTGTGAAACGAGATTTTGCCATCACGCCAATCTTGATTAAATTCATAGGCCACCAAGCCCCGTGCGGGAATGAGGCTTGAACCTTCGGCGGCATATTTTGTCCCCAACCAAAGAGTTGTTTGATCGTCGTTGATTGTGGCCTGGATGTCAGTAATTTGGGTGGCGATCAGTTCGTCCGGCTGCTGTAATTCGAGGCTGTCGGTGCTTGGTTCATAACGAATCAGGCTACTCAAACCGCTAAAACCTTCCCCTTGCTCTGAGGAAACCGCAAAAAATAACGTGTCTTCGACAGGAATGGCCGCTGTCACCGTGGGAATGCCTAGATCCGCACCAATGCCACTGGCCCGCAACTGTTCGAGGGTATAAAGATCTAAGGCGATCGCCTCGGTTTCCCCTGGGGGAATCAGTTCAAAAATTGCCTTTTCGGGGGGATTCTCAAAATCTAGAAAAGGATTTGGCCGTAAGAGGACACGGTATTGATAGGCTTCTCCCGCTAGCTCGACTGTTTGAAACGCCGGATCTTCCCCTGCTAAAAGCAACTCCTGATCCTGAACGGCATTAGAGGTGTTGTCCGTGGTTGGCGGCAGAATCGCCCAACTCTGGGTTTCCCGACAAAAAACCAATTGATGATGCCGAGTTTGCACCGTCACAGTATCTGAATCAGCTTGAATGTCCCACGCCGTAAAATCGAACTGATCCGCCACCGACAGATCCGCTTGAATCGTTAATCGTTGGGCTGCTCCATCGGTGCTGGGACAATTGGCCGGGGTAGATGGCGCTGTTACGTCCCCTGGCTGTTCCTCCAAACTAATAGACTGTCCATTACAAGCACCAAGGCAAATTAACCCAACCCAAACCCAAGGCGATCGCCCCAACCCATTTTGTCTAGCCCATAAACTTTGTCGCATCACCTTTACTGACTCCCTAAAACTATTGAAATAAATTTCCCTGCCGTTTTCACCTGAGAAAGTTTGCCAGGGGAAAGCTTGTGACTTATTTTGATAAAGATTTCTTGTTTGTTCCCTTACCTAATCCCAATTCTGAGCCGAATTTAACCATGGCGCAAATCCGCATCGACCCCCTGGCGATCCAACTCCAAACCCTCGAAACCGAAACTCTCCTCAAGGCGCTCCTGCGGGCCAAAGTTCACCTCGATGCCATCTGTGGCGGCAAAGGCTATTGTGGTACCTGTGTCGTTCATGTTGTTAGTGGTGCGACCCAACTCAGTCCGGTGACGGCCCAAGAACAAACCATCCTCAACAATCTGAAAAAATCTAGCGACACCTATCGCCTCAGTTGCCAAGCCTATGTGCGTGACGGAGAAACCGTTGTTTGTGACCTACCATCCCGCACCCTCACAAAATTACAACAAATTCTCGATCGTCTAAAAAATCGCTATGCCCCGAAAGATATCCGCCACCCCCGCACCGGAGAACTGCTTGTTAAGCAGGGGGGCATTGTGACTCAGGATATTCTCGAACGCCTGTTAAGTGCCTAAAGTCCTTTTCTGGGTGATGTATAAATTTTTATTAAGAGACAATTAAGTTTTGTTGATTGATTGTGGGTTCCGCCGGGGGTCTGAGATTTCCATGCTATGTTTAGTTTCCATAACAAAGTCCTAGTCTTATAACTCTCGTTTTTTAAGGGGTTTCTTAGATATCGTCCAAAATCCAGGACTTTCAAAGGGTTCTAGTCCCCTTTGAGAATGTGTAATGAGTTAACTCGATTTTTAGCCATACTAACCAAACAAATTACGGACTTGGACGTTTGAATTGCTTGGTTCCAGTGGTGCCCCCCTAAAAAATTAGATTTAGACATCGACAATGTTGTCGCCAATGACAATTTGTTGAGTTTTGTATCGTCGTTTGCTTGTTCCAAGCTACCGCCTATGGTTGGTACATCTACTTTGCACAACCAGATCATTCTCATCGCGGAAATGAATGAGCGTGTGTATAAGCCCATTGCCACGCAGCTCACCCGCGCTGGAGCCGTTGTTTGCGTCTCTGAGACGAGGCAGGCTTTACTCAAAGAATGCGACCGTCGTCATCCCCAGTTACTGTTACTGGGCACGCTCCCCCATACCAACAGTCTCGATTTATTTCGGCAATGTCGAGATTTTTGGCAAGATTTACCCGTGGTACTCCTCGCCCACCAACCCCTAGTCAATGATTACTTTCGTGATTGGGCGCTGAAACAGGGGGTGCGAGCGGTACTCAGCAGCTATGTGCAACATCTCGCCCAGTTACAGGCCACGGTACAGGATATTTTGTTTCCTCTGTTGGAGCCCGTTGCCGCCACGGCCAAGCGCACCATGCCGCCCACCCCAATCCCGGTGGTCACAAATCCAGCTAAGGGTACGGATATTTCCCGGGCCAGGGCCATCATTGCTTTGAATCAAATTAGTGAATTTAGTCAAAAGTATTTTGGGAACCTTGCCATCGGTAATTATTGGCGAAAAGCCCAGCAAACGCTCCAGTCAGAACATCCCCTTTTGGACTTTTGGGTGGTGGATCACTGGGGCAGTTTTGATCCGGAGCAAGGGGCGATCGCCTCTCCCGAACCGCACCTCAGTCAGGCCGAACTACAGAGCCTCAAAGTATGGGTAGCGACCTTTACCCAAGAGTGCGAACGCATTGTTGTAGACTTTGCCCAATTGCTCCGCCAATATGCCCTCAGCGAAGCTGATTGTCGCTTTCTCCTTTAGATTTTTTACCCCCCCAATCCCCCGTGAATAAAATCTCAATCCAACCCCTCGATAAAACCGTTCCCGTCCAGGGCCAAGAGACCTTACTCGATGTGCTGCTCCGGGAAGACATGAGTGTCATGCAGGCCTGTGGAGCCCAAGGGCGCTGTGCCACTTGTCATATTTACGTCAAATCCGGCGGGGAAGCCCTCAGCCCGATGAATGACCAAGAACGACTGACCCTCAGTTTCATTGCCACCGCCCAAGCCAATTCTCGCCTTGCCTGTCAAACGAAGATCTGTGGTGATGGGGCCGTTATCGAAGTACCCAGGGGGATGTACATCGGTTCCATGGGCGAGCTCAAATCCCTCGTTGGCACCCGCGCTAATCAAAATATTATTCACCCTTTGACCGGAGAAATTCTCGTCGAAGAAAACAAATTAATTCTGCGCTCGGCCCTCGAAAAAATGGCCAATATTGATGCGGCTTTAGAAACCAATCTTTTGGATGTGTTCCAACCCTCTTCTGTGTCAAATATTGCCAACTACTTTGATTAGTTTTGGCTTTTCTCGCTTTTTTAAGCTTGTCTTTCTAACTGTTGTGATTGCGATTTATTGATCCTATGGTTTCTTCTGCCCGTTCCCAAACTCTCCCATACCACCGTTCCTGGCAAAAAGCCTGCCACTATAGTCGTCATACCTTCTTTCAGTTTGATCCCACCCAAGGCACCGTAAGCGATCGCCATGGCCAACGGAATCTCCTTACCACAGAAGATTTTATTATCGGGTTACAAAAGGGCCTTGAGCACGAAGTCGGTGAAGCTTCCGGTTGGTTAATGTACCTGATCGGCCAGGAGTGGGGCGTCGAAGATGCGGCCCAATTTAAGGTTTGGTTCCAGGATGAGTTCGGCCTGTATTTTAAAGATGCGGCGCTCCGGTTTGCCCTCGAAACCTGGTGGTGGCCCCTGACGGCCCAGGGGTGGGGAAAATGGCAGGTGGATTTGTCTTCGATTAAGGAAGGCTTTTTATTTATTGATCTATTTGACTCGGCGGTGGCGAAAACCCTCGGTGATGTCGGTAAGCCCGTGTGTTTCCTTTATGCAGGGCTATTTGCGGGGTTCTTTTCGAGCTTTTTTGACCGGGCCTTGAGTAGCACCGAAATTCAGTGTTATTCCATGGGGAATGATTTTTGTCGGTTCCTAATCGGTTCGGAAAAACGGGTGAAAGCGGCGGAATTTTGGCTGACATCTGGGGCAACGGCGGCGGATATTGAAGCTCGCTTCCAGGCGCTCAAAACGGAAGCGGCACTTGATGCGGTTGGGCGCGAATAAAGCAAAGGCACACTCCGAGGACAAATCACATGGCACAAGATGATTCTCTACTCCGGCGCTGGTTTCCGACTTTTGTGGGACTTTTTGAAAAACTCAAACCGCCTACGGCAGCCCCTGCCCCTACCCGTGGGGCAACCCCTGCCCCTACCCTCGTTCGGCGATCGCCTCGACCGGATGGCCCTTTTTTTCTCAAGGGGTTTGAGGAAGCAGCTTTTCTCTCCCGGGATGATCTGCTGTTAGCTCTACAGTGGAGTGCGCCGCCTTCCGAATTGGATCAATACGCTGCCACTCTCCAAGGGGTTTCGCCGAGGCGATCGCCCGTTGTTGAAACCGAGGAATCTGATACCGACTTTTTCATTCGGGGTCTACAGAATATCGAAACCGTCGATGGCCTCAAAAATTTAGACCTTGTCGCCCTCCTCACCTGGGAAGAGCAAGGTCAAACTCTCCGAGAAGTTGACCCCGATGACTACGACCTGCTCGACGATTTGTTAGATGTCGCCGATATTTAGGGCGTTAGGTGGCTAAAACTCCTTGCAAAAACAGGATTATTAAAAAATAAAACAATTTACCGTCCCTTTTCGAGAAAAACCTAGAATTTTTCCAGCGTAAATTTTGCCTACTTTTTTCATCAGGATAAATTTTTATGATCACCCTCTTAGAAACCCTCCTTGAACGTTCCGACGGGGCTTATATTGAACCCCAAGATCTTGATCAAGTCGATCAGACTCTCCAATCCTGGGGCGATCGCCGGATCACCTATCAATTGATCCAAGAAAAAGAAGAAAAAATCGTCGACGAGACCCTCCGGCGCTTCCAAACCGAAAACGAAGTGCTATTGCGCTCGGCCCCGGAGACAGTTCTCAAAAAATGCAAAGGCGACCTCATCTCAGTCCTCCGCAACTGCGCCACAGCGATGCTCCTCCAGGACGAAGAACTCCTCAAAGATCGCTTCCTATACTGGATGCAAAATATTATGCGGGCCTTGAAAAATCAAAAATACAACAACGAAGTTTACCGCATTATCCAAGAGGTCATCCAAGCAGAACTTCCCGCCCCATACGCCCAACTGATGCTGCCCTATCTCCAAGTCACCCACCAATACCTGAGCGAATAACCATGACTTTGTCCCCTGTCCCTGGGAATTACTTTACCCCCCGCACCTATATTCAATGCCAACCGGAAACGGGCCTTTTAAAAACACGCCACGGGAATCGCCTTTTGGCCGTCCCAGAAGTGTTGCTCCGGAGCATCCATAAAGCCCTACGGGAAGAAACAGGTGAAGCAACCCCTTTCGCCCTCTATACCTTTGGTTTTTGGTGGGGGGGTGCTTTTTACGACCGCTTGAAAACAGAAATTGAAGCATACTACCAACGCACGATCCCCCAGATGAATGCCCTAGAATTTTTGGTGATGATGCGGCAAATTTGGGAAACCCACGGTTTTGGGCATTTAAATTTAGATTTTACCCACCGTGATTTGGGCCTAATCAAGGTACAGGTAGAGGCCTCGATGATGCAGTTGGGTACGGAAATTGGCCTGAAACCAGAACAAACACCGTCCTATCATTTGGAAGCGGGTTTTATTGCAGCTTGGTTTTCCCGTTGGGCTGGGAAAGGCATTCGGGCCTGTGCAGTGGATTTACCGAAGGATGCGGCAACGTTAATGGCGAATCCGCCACAATTTGCCAACTTCTTGGTGGGCTTAGGGCCAAAAATTGAACAGACGGAAATGTGGGTCAAACAAGGTCTTTCTAGCGCCGAGATTATCGAAAAATTTGCAGTGACCGATGCCTAAATTGACGTAGGTTTTGCTAAACCCTGGGCGCTGCGGCCTAGAGCATTTCTTGGCATGATGGAAGCAAGTTCAACAAGTGTTTTGCTGACATAATAGATATGACAACTGATGTTCTGACCAAACATAATGTTCAAATCCTTGGCAATGCCAGTTCAGACAAGGTACTCCTCTTCGCCCACGGCTTTGGCAGTGATCAAACCAGTTGGCGTTTAGTGGCCCCGGCCTTTGCGGCGGACTATCGTTTGGTGCTTTTTGATTTGCCGGGCTGTGGGCGATCGCAGGCAGACGAAAACGAGACATTACATCACACACACCTCGAAAGTTACGCCCAGGACATCCTCGACATTTGTGAGGCCCTCGACCTGGAGGAAGTGCAACTGGTTGCCCATTCAGTCAGTAGTATGACCGCCACCCTGGTGGCTCTCAAGCATCCCAATCTGATTACCCGTTTAGTGTTCATCAGTGCCTCACCCCGGTATATCCATGACCAAGATTATGTGGGGAGTTTTGATCAGGCCACAGCCGATGAAATCTTGGCGGAAATGTCCCAGAACTATTTCCAATGGGTGCGTAAATATGCGCCATCGATCATGAACACCCCGAAGCAACCATTACTCTCGGCGGAATTTTCAAAAACCCTCCTCCGTCTACGGCCTGATTATGCTTTTTTGACCTTTTCACTGATCCTCAAATCTGATTATCGTCGCGAGGTGAGCCAACTGAAGCTCCCAACGTTAATTTTGCAAGCCGAGAATGATCCTTTTGTGGCTAAAGCTGTGAGCGAATATCTCCACCAAGCCATTCGCGGTAGTCAACTCCACTGGATTGACGCCAAGGGGCATTTCCCCCAATTGAGTAATCCCCAGGCGGTGATCGCTGCCCTCAAAGATTTTCTCCATTAAACTCACAGAAACAGGCGATCGCCATCCCATGGAAAATTTGCCACAACGTTAAACAACAGAAAGACTACAGTGGGGGCCTTGATGAGCCGCTTCCTTCGGAGAGACCAATGTTTGGGAGTCAGGATACTGGGCCAAAAACGCGGTGCGCCAATGGATATGTCGTTCCACTTGTTTTGCCAAACCCAGTAAATGGTGGCGCTGTCTGTCAGAAAGGGTTTGGGGGCGATCATCGATCGCACAAAGGGTACCCAAACAATAACCATCGGCTGTATACAGAGGAACACCCACATAGAAACGAATCTTGGGCGCTTGAACCACGAGGGGATTGTCCCAAAAACGCTTATCCTGGCTGGCGTCAGGAATTTCAAAAAGCTCAGTATCCTCGATCGCGTGGGCACAAAAAGAAATAACCCTGGAGGTTTCTTCGAGGGTGAAGCCATAGCGTGACTTAAACCACTGGCGATCGCGATCCACCAGAGAGATTGCCGCAATTTTTGTGCCGCAGAGCCGCGCCACCAACCGCGTGATGAGATCAAAGGCTGCTTCCTGGGGGGTATCCAGTAAATAAGTACGGTGTAGTGCCGCAAGACGATGTTCTTCGTTAGTCAGGATTGGAGGAGCAATCATAGAATCCACGGACAATCATTAAAAAATGATGGGGGTATATTGTGGTGTGGCTTAACCAAAAATTAACTTCATCGGAGTGTTTACCCCAATAATGATGAGCAAAAGAATGACATCAGCTACTCAAATTAAATCTTAGCAATAAATAGTACAAGCCATACATATTTCTGACGGTTTTTTGTGTTTAATCTTAACTTCTATAAAAGGCATAAATCGCCCAAAATCTCTTGGCAGACTAGCTTGGAAGAATTTTGTGACGATTAGTAAGATACGCCAAAATGCCGAAAAATTACCTTGGGGACTAGCATTTGAATTGCCTCTTATCGATTTATTTTTGGGATATTTCAAGTGATTTTCAGCAAAAACTATGACAGTTTTATTTTGAGTTGAGAGGACAATTTTTAAAACTCATAAAAATCATGCGTCCCCGAATCAATTGAATCTCCATGGCAATTAACGTTACCTTATGAGCCTCTACTTTATCGTTCGCTAGATCACAATGTCTTCTGTCAATATTCTCCTGTGGTATCGCCGTGATCTCCGGCTCCATGACCACCAGCCACTCCAGGAAGCCCTAGCACAACAGGCCCAGATTTTTCCTTTCTACTGTTTTGACCCCCGGGGGTTTGGTTCAATTGGGCTAGATTTCCCGAAAACAGGTGCCTTTCGGGGTCAGTTTCTCCGGGAAGCCATCCAGGATCTCCGGCAAAATCTCCGCGCCAAGGGCAGTGATTTGATTGTGCGTCAGGATATCCCGGAAAAGTTAATCCCTGATTTATGTCAGCAATGGCAGATTGATGTTGTGTATTGTCACAGGGAGGTAACGGCAGAGGAAACCCGCGTTGAACGAAAACTGCGCCAAGCTCTCCAAGAACAGGGTGTTCGAGTAGAAACGTTTTGGGGAACGACCCTCCACGACCCAGGAGATTTGCCTTTTGGGATTAACGAAGTGCCGGAGGTTTTTACGCAATTTCGTAAGGATGTGGAAAAGTATGCGGCGATCGCCTCCCCAGTACCCACACCAACCCAATTGCCTCCCCTCCCCGAAACCGTTGCTCCAGGTGAGATTCCCAGTCTCCAGGATTTGGGTTTGCCGGAACCAACCATTGATCCCCGTGGTGTGCTCCCGCTCAAAGGCGGTGAAACGGCTGGTATGAAACGGCTCCAGGCTTATTTTTGGGAAGGCGATCGCCTCAAGGTTTACAAAGAAACCCGCAATGGTTTGTTGGGAGCCGATTACTCCTCAAAATTTTCACCCTGGCTGGCCCTTGGTTGCCTGTCGGCCCGCTACATTGCTGCCCAAGTCGCTGAATACGAACAAAAACGGATCGCTAACAATTCCACCTACTGGCTGATTTTTGAGCTGCTCTGGCGGGATTATTTCCGCTGGATCTGTGCCAAACACGGCAACCAAATTTTTCAACCTGAAGGTTTACAGGGGGTAAAAATTCCTTGGAAACAAGACCACGAAGCCTTTGAACTGTGGCGGACGGGCCAAACGGGGATTCCCTTCGTCGATGCCAATATGCGCGAACTCCTGTATACGGGCTTTATGTCCAACCGGGGCCGGCAAAATGTCGGTAGTTTCCTGACGAAAAATCTGGGGATTGACTGGCGGTGGGGGGCGGCTTGGTTTGAGTCACAACTCATTGACTACGATGTGTGCAGCAACTGGGGGAACTGGAATTACACCGCTGGCGTAGGGAATGATGCGCGCGGCTTTCGCTATTTCAACATTCCCAAACAGGCCAAGGATTACGATCCCCAGGGGGACTATGTGCGCCACTGGCTTCCGGAGTTGGCAGCCCTTCCCGGAGAGCAGATCCATCAACCCTGGCGTTTATCGGTAAAAGAGTTGGGCGATCGCCAAATTATTTTGGGGGAAACCTACCCGAAACCGATGGTTGATCTGCAAACCTCTGTCCAAGAAAACGAACGCATTTACCAAAAAGCTCTGGGTCTGGCCCCTAAATCCCAATCCCGAAAGCCTCGTAAAAATTTCAAACGTAATCAAGACACTCCCAAGGCCCGTTGGCGGCGTTAGTCTCCTGAAACGGGGCCGTTCAAAAAAACTTTTGCCTCTCCCCTTGCGTTTTAAAAAATCCCCTGTTATAGTTGTTAAGGCTTAAGGGCGTTTAGCTCAGCGGTAGAGCGCCTGCCTTACAAGCAGGATGCCACTGGTTCAAATCCAGTAACGCCCATCCTTAAGAAGAATATGCCAAGGTCACCTTCTGGGGTGGCTTTTTATTTTTCCGTGACCCATTAGGCGCAAACGGGGCCTTAACAGGGATTTAAGAAAATTTGTGTTTCCCCATGAACGGCAAACAAACTCCATATTTGTTCGCTTCTGGGGGAGCACCATGGTTAAATGTTAGTGCCGTTGTATAATAAGCGGCGAAATTAATAAAAGCAATTATTTTCGTACCGAGTTTATCTGGGCGATCGCCTTCGGGGTGACAGTGTGGCAAAGCTAAGGTTATTTACACGCCTGAGCCTCGCGAATAAACCGATTCGTCACGAGTTCCCGCCATAGATAACGGATGAGTTTAAAACATAAAATTTGCAGATCCAGAGGAAATTTATGACCAGTCAGACAGACCGTGTAGTTATTATTGGTGTTGCCGGGGACTCCGGCTGCGGAAAATCTACCTTTTTACGCCGGCTTACCGATCTGTTCGGCGAAGAGTTCATGACGGTAATCTGCCTTGATGACTACCATAGCCTTGACCGCAAAGGCCGCAAAGAAGCTGGGGTAACTGCCCTCAATCCCAAGGCCAACAATTTTGATCTCATGGCAGAGCAAATCCGTGATCTAAAAAACGGAAAGGCCATTGATAAGCCCATCTACAACCACGAAACCGGGGAAATTGACCCGCCCGAACGCATTGAACCCAACAAAGTTGTTGTGATCGAAGGGCTACATCCCCTCTACGATGCCCGGGTGCGGGAATTAGTCGATTTCGGCGTGTACCTCGACATCAGCGATGAAGTCAAAATCCAGTGGAAGATTCAACGAGATATGGCAGAACGGGGCCACACCTACGAGGATGTTCTCGCTTCAATTAATGCCCGGAAACCGGATTTCAGCGCCTATATCGAACCCCAACGGGAATTTGCCGATGTGGTGATCCAGGTGCTCCCCACTGAGCTTGTCGATGACAAAGAAGGAAAATATCTCCGGGTACGCCTCGTCCAAAAAGAAGGAGTTGCAGGCTTCGAACCAGCCTATCTCTTTGATGAAGGCTCCACCATCAACTGGCGTCCCTGTGGCCGGAAGCTCACCTGTAACTATCCCGGCATCAAGATGTACTATGGCCCCGATAACTACTTCGGCAATGAGGTTTCTGTCCTAGAAGTAGACGGGAAATTCGATAATCTCGAAGAAATGATTTACATCGAAAGCCACCTCAGCAAAACGGGCACCAAGTATTACGGTGAAATGACTGAGCTGCTTCTGAAGCACAAGGACTACCCCGGTTCTGACAATGGCACAGGTCTGTTCCAAGTGCTCGTTGGCCTCAAGATGCGCCAAACCTATGAATATCTCACCACTGGGAAAGGGGCGATCGCCGCAAGCGTATAGAAAAAATCAACACCAATAAGTAGTTGTAGGGGCCTGCCATGGCAAGCCCCTACATTTTTTTTATGGCAATGACGATATATGGCGCTTTACATCTGGGATTGCAGATAATTTTGCAGGCCAATTTTCTCGATCAGTCCCAACTGTTGCTCTAACCAGTGGGCATGGTCTTCCTCGGTGTCGGCCAGCATCTGCCGGAGGATATCACGGGTTTGGTAATCTTGTTCTGTCTCACAAATGGCGATCGCCCCCTTGAGATCCCCAATGACTTTGTACTCATAATCGAGATCGTTTTGGAGCATCTCAGGCACAGTCTTACCAATGTTCAACCCATCCTGTTGGGACAGATCAGGAGTGCTTTCGAGGAACAAAATCCGCTCAATCAATCGAGATGCGTGGCCCGTCTCATCCTGCATCTCGTGGTTAATGCGTTCATAGAGCTTCGTCAGGCCCCAGTCTAGGTACATCCGGGAATGGGTAAAATACTGATCCCGGGCTGCTAGCTCATTGCGCAGCAGTTTGTGGAGTTGTTCTAAAACGTTTTGATTACCTTTCATCGGAATTGTCTCAATACTCTAAGTGAATAAAAACATGGCCATAGCGTGGCCCATACCCTTGCCCTATCTACATCATCGACTGTAAATAGTTTTCTAAACCAGAATTTTCGATCAGCCACTGCTGGGACTCAAACCAGTCGATCTGTTCTTCGGTTTCTTCAAGAATTTCGCCCAAAAGATCACGACTGACATAATCTTGTTCTGTCTCACACAATTGAATCACTGCTAGTAACTCATTGCGGATCGTTGTGGCGGTCGCTAGCTCATTGGCCAACATTTCTGGCACATCTTCACCAATCATCAATTTGCCAAGGCTCTGGAGGTTGGGCAAGGCCTCTAAAAACAAGATCCGTTCAATAAGACTGTCGGCCTGCTTCATGGCCTTGATGGAGTACTTATATTCTTGATCATTCAATGTCCCCAAGCCCCAATTCTTGGCCATTCTCGCGTGGAGAAAGAACTGGTTAATTGCAGTCAACTGGGACTTTAAAACTGCATTAAGCTGGGTGTTAATGCCGGATTTTCCTTGCATTTCGCCTTATTTCACTCCAAATCGGCCACCTTTAATCTAAAAGGTGTCATAAATACTTCGGTATGTCTAGCTTAGGGCAGTTCCCAACATTGGGGGGCTTTACTCACAAAATTTTATTTTCTGATCAACTTTAGGAGAAAGAATGAGAATCTATTGCAATAATTTTCAGAATAGGGCATAGTAGGGGATGACAGTTAAATCAAGCATTTTCCCCTTGAGGTCACCATGTACGTTTGCCTTTGCCGTGGCATTACCGAAAAGCAAATCCGCCAAGCTGCGGAACAACAAAGCTGCTCTATGAAAGAGCTTTCGAGTGTGATGGGCGTCGGAATGGATTGTGGCACTTGCCTAGAATATGCCGCCCAGCTATTGCAGGATCACCATGAACAAGGCTGTGTGAAGCAACCCTGTACTTCGAGCATTGCCTAAGATAGACAAAATTTTATTTGCAAGTCTTTCTGTTTAGATCTTTTTGTTTTAGAGAAGGTTTTGGATTTATTAAGGTATTGGATTGTTAAAAAAGCCCAGTTCAGGATCAATGGCGTTTCAAGTTAGGGTGGTCAACTGCTGATAACGGGCGACGAATTGGGCAGTGAAAACTAGTTTATGGATAATTTAGGACGTGGTGGGATTTTCTCTCGCTGGAGTCGGCGGCAAATTTTACAGACAGGATTAGTCGGTTTGGGAACAGGGGCGATCGCCACCTATGCCTGGCGTAAAAAAAACTCTCTTGCCCAAGCTGAAGTCAAAATTCCTCCGGTGACCTTCGACCAAGACAGCATTACCCGCAATGGCTTTGACCCGATGCAAATTTTGCGAGATTTTGACTACGGGGAAGTGAGCGAAGAAAAGGGGCAACGGGTGCGAGAATTTCACCTAGAAGCCAACAGCAGCACTATTTACCTCAATGCCGCCCTTGAATATGTGAGTTGGAATATTAATCAACGGGTGCCGGGGCCAACCCTACGGGCAACGGCAGGCGATCACGTCCGAATTATTTTTCATAATGCCGATGGACACTCGCACACCCTCCACTTTCACGGGACTCACCCCGACACGATGGATGGGGTCAAACCAGTGCGCCATGGTCAAACCACTATCTATGAATTTGACGCAACACCCTACGGTGTCCACCTTTACCACTGCCACATTGCCCCGGTGACGCGCCACATCGGTAAAGGCTTATTTGGACTCTTTATTATTGATCCCCCCGAACCAAGACCGCCCGCTGACGAAATGGTTTTGGTGCTAGGGGGCTACGACATTAATGATGATGAAAAAAACGAATTGTATGCTTTCAACGGCATTCCCAACGTGTTCCGCGATCGCCCCATCCCCATCGTGCAAAATCAACTGGTACGACTTTATGTCTTGAATATGATCGAATTTGATCCGGCGATTACCTTTCATATCCACGCCAACTTTTTTCAGCTTTATCGCACTGGCATGGCGATGACGCCCCACGAAGCAAGCGATGTGGTCACCATGGGCACCGCCGAACGCCACATCCTAGAGTTTGCCTATCCTTTCCCTGGTAAATATATGTTCCATCCCCACCAAGATTACATCGCTGAACATGGTTGCATGGGCTTTTTTGAAGTGCTCCCAGCCGGAGCCTAGATCTTTATTGACAAAACTTACTAAAAACCTTAGCGTATTGCAATATTAGCTTGAAAATTATTCTTAATTAGTATGAAATCTATGAAGCCCGTTGAATTGTTCTTAACCCTGAGTTTAGCTGTTAGCCTTGGGGCTTGCGGTACTTCTGTCCCAGACAACGGTGGGGAGGGGGGGGGAAATGCTGCCACGACGGAAGCCGTAGAACAGAATAGTGCTAACCATGGCGGCGAAGGCGGAGAGGGTGGTGAAGGGGGCGAAGGTGCCAGTTCCAGCAATCCCGATGAAGACTATGCCACGACCCTCTCGTTGATGTTGGGTCATTTGATGGTGGCCGAAGAACTGATTGCGGTGGGGGAATATGAACAGGCAGAACCGCATATTGGCCACCCTGTAGAAGAATTGTATGGTGCCATTGAGAGTCAATTGGGCGATCGCGGCGTGGCCGATTTTAAAAATGTCCTCAATAGTGCCCATGATTTGATTAAGACAGCACCGGAATCCCCCGAATTACAAACCCAACTCGATGCTTCCATTGAGGCCATCGATACAGCCCTTGCGGCTTTGGGCGAAGCAGAATTGCAGTCCCCTGAGTTTGTCCTTGGTGTCATGAATAATCTCCTCCAGGTGGCCGGGGAAGAATACGCGGCGGCGATCGCCAATAATCAGATCGTCGAAGCGGTGGAATACCAAGATTCCCGTGGTTTCGTTTTCCATAGCGAGATGCTTTATGAACAGATTGCGGATCAACTCAGCCCGGAGACCAGAGAGGCGATCGCCACGGCTTTAGCCGATCTCAAAACCGCTTGGCCCACGGTGGAACCGCCTCAAACCCCCGTAAAAACGCCCCAGGAAGTATTGAGTCGTATTGTTGAGATTGAAGCCGCCAGCAACAGCTAATCCCCAGCTTCTGTGAATATCATTACAGTGGCCCCGGTTTTGCTGGGGCTTTTTTAAGATTTTTTGGTAAGGCAAATGTTCTTTAAAATTCCCCAGGTGTTGACACCAGAGGCCCTCGAAAAAATAACCACAACCTTGACCGAAGCCGAATTTGTCGATGGCAAACTTACGGCAGGTTGGTATGCCAAACTGGTCAAAGAAAATCAACAATTGGCCAAGGCAACCCCCACGGCCCAAGCTCTAGAAGAGCAAGTGCGCCAAGCCCTCCAGAGCAATGCTCTCTTTCAAACGGCGATCCGTCCCAAAACTGTCCACACCCTGCTGTTTAGCCGTTACGGCCCCGGCATGGCCTATGGTCGCCACACCGACAATGCCCTGATGAATGGGATGCGCTCGGACGTTTCATTTACCCTGTTTCTCAATGAACCTAGTGACTATGAAGGGGGCGAACTTGTCATTGAAGGGGCAGATTCTGAACAAAGCTATAAACTGCCTGCTGGAACGGCGATCGCCTATCCTTCTACTTCGTTGCACCGGGTGAATGTGGTGACAAAAGGGACACGCTTGGTGGCGGTGGGTTGGGTGCAAAGTTGGATCCGGGATGCCCAAAAGCGGGAAATTGTATTTGATCTCGATGTCAGTCGCCGTAGCCTGTTTGCCCAGAGCGGTAAAACCACAGAATTTGATCTCCTCTCGAAAAGTGTGGCGAATCTCCTACGGCTCTGGAGTGAGTAAACAAACTCACCTAAGACTTTATTGAAAATAAGTATCAATACTATTGACGAACTTCCCAAGTATCGATACACTTTATCTAGTTTAAATAAGAATTATTTTCATTAAAATATCCCATGAAAATTGTCCACTCCTGCGGTACAACCGACATTACCCAGCAGCTCCGCCAAGATAGCCATGCCCCAGAGCAATCCCAAGGTAGACAGCCCCACACGGCTCCTGATCTTGCCCAATATTATTTAGCGACCCTCAGTTTAGACCATGCTTTAGCGGAGTCCTGAGGGCTGGGCAAGATATTTCGTTAAAACCACTTTATTTTCTCGGTATAAAAAAATGATTGATTTCTTTTATTTTATGTTTGCGGCTTGCCTCGGTTTTTCGCCAGTTGATGCGGAATCACCCCGCTAGCATTCTTGCTAACTAGACTCCATAAAAATAACGACTTACTCTCACTTGATCACTCTTGTTTAGGGGTAAGGTGCAGTTTATCTCAGACTGGGAGTGGTGTGGGCGATCGCCTGGGCATCGGCAAAAATAGCCGCCGCAACCTGGGGTTGGGCCTGGCTCTCAAGAAGATGGCCGAGTTGATTGAGCACCACAACTTGGGTCTGTACGTCCTGGCGATCGCGGGCCAGATGAAGTTGTTGCCGCAGGACGGTTTCTGCTGCCTGGAGATTATCCTGAGTCAAATAAGTATCGGCCAAGGCTGTGAGGGTTAAGTTCAGCTGATCCCAAGTACGAAACTGTCGATAAATCGCCTCGGCCCGGTGCCAGTGAAACAGTGCTGTTTCTAAGTTGCCTTCGCTGTGGGCCTGGCGAGCCAGTTCAAAATGACGATCCGCATCTTTACGCTGGAGTAATTTTTGTTCGGCGTTTTGTTTGCGCCCCTGACCAAAGGCTGGCACTGTCCCTAAAACCCCTACGGTACCTAAACTTAAGAGTAAGCAGAGAGTCAGCCAAAAGGGGAAGGTTACAGTCCGGGAAGGAGCGGGCGATCGCATAAAAAATTAAACCCAAAAAACAGCGCGCTAAAAAAACCAAAGTCCTTCCATCTTAGCGGTAAATCTCGATCATCTTACCGAGATGAAAAAGAGGTAAGAAATTGACTTTCCTTACCCCAGGCGTTGTGTAGATTGGCCGTTCAGCGGTTAATGCCGTTGGCACATGAAATGATATTACGAAAAACCCTGACCACGATTTTTGGAGGGCATGCAGAAACAGTTTTCTATCTGTTGTCGTAACGTTGCCTCATCTAAATCTTGGCCGATCAAGACTAACTGATTTTTTTTCGTTTCCCCAGGTTTCCATTCCGAATCATCGATCGTAAACCGCTTTCCACTCAGGTGAAACACATGGCGTAGCGGGCTTTCATCAAACCACAGAATTCCCTTCGCCCGGAACACATTCACGGGTAACTGATTATCTAGGAAATATTGAAACTTGCGGATCGCAAAGGGTTTGTCACTTTGGAAAGAAATTGACGTAAATCCATCGTTTTCTAAATGGTTTGAGTGGTGATGATGGTGTTCATGGTCGTGGTCATGGTCGCACTCTGGGGTGCAAACATGGTCATGATCGTGGTGGTCATGGTTATGCCCATGGTCGTGGTCGTGGTGATCGTGGCTGTGGTGGTGATGCACATGAGTATCTGCCGCATCAAAATACTTATCCGACTCAAAAAGACCCACACTGAGTAGCAACGGCAAGGGTACTTCAGACTTTTGGGTGCGCAGGAGTCTAGCCCCTTCTTTAATGTCGCGGATTCTGACTTCTAGGGCATCAACGTCTGACTCCTCAACCAAATCCGTTTTATTCAACACGATGATGTCACCGTAGGCGATTTGGCTGTAAGCCGCTTCACTATTAAATAAATCCAAACTAAAGTTGGCACAATCCACCATGGTCACAATGGAATCTAGGCGGGTTAGGTCTCGTAACTCTGTCCCCAGGAAGGTCAAGGCCACAGGTAATGGATCTGCCAGCCCCGTTGTTTCAACGACGAGATAATCAATTTTGTCACCCCGATCAAGGATTTTATGCACCGCATTCACCAGATCTTCATTGATGGTGCAGCAGACACAGCCGTTGCTGAGTTCCACCATGTTGTCTTCGGTGGTGACAATTAGCTCATTATCAATGCCGATTTCCCCAAATTCGTTCACGAGGACAGCAGTTTTAAGTCCCTCTTGGTTGCTGAGGATGTGGTTTAGTAGTGTCGTTTTGCCGCTGCCGAGAAATCCGGTGATAATCGTTACGGGAAGGCCACTTTTACTGGCATCTAAGGTATCGGCACCTGGGGCTTGGCTACTGACTGTGGGCATAATATTTTTCACTTTCAATTAGAAAACAACTTCTTCTTATCTTACACAGTATTTTTGGCGTCTAGAGTCGGGGCGATGCTTCGGGAAAAGTTAGGAATGCGCAGAGGTGAAGGCCACGGTCAACTTGGAAAAAATGCGTCAGAGGAGAAGGGCGATATTGACCATGGTGATCGCCAAAATTAAGCGACATTGACAAACCTGTCTGACGGAATTTGGGCCAGGGATTGAAATGTGGGTTTAGCAAAATAAAAGCCTTGGAAAAGGTTAATGCCTAGCCCTTGGAGGGTGGTTAATTCTGCTTGGGTTTCAATGCCTTCGGCAATGACAAGACTAGAGAGTTCCCCGGCAACTTGCAGCACACCTTTGACGATCGCTTGCCGCACTTTATCTTGGTCAATGCCGCGAATTAAGGCCATGTCAAGTTTGATCAAATCAGTCTGAATTTCTGATAGAAGATTTAACCCAGCATAGCCTGCCCCAAAATCATCAATGGCTGTTTTAAAACCACGGGCCCGATAATATTCAACGATTTTTCGGAGGTGGACTAAATCTGTGATTTGTTCACTTTCGGTAATCTCAAAAATAATTTGCTCAATGGGAAATCCATAGGTTTCCGCCGCTTCTAGGGTTGTGCGAATGCAGCGTTCTGGTTCATAAACGGCATTGGGTAAGAAATTAATACTCAAAAAACAGGGAATATGCAGTTCTGCGGCAAGACGAATTGCTGTGGTGCGACAGGACTGGTCAAATAAGTAGCGGTTGCTGTCGTTAATGTGTTGAAAAATTGCTTGGGCTGACTCATTATTTAAACCCCGCACCAGGGCTTCATGGGCAAAAATTGTTTGGGTTTCTAGGTTGACAATGGGTTGAAAGGCCATTGTGAATTCGAAATCGAGTTTATTTCGATTCGTGCATTCTCTACATTCCATGGTGCACCTAATTTGTAGGGTCTCTTAACTATCCTGGCGATGATCAATATTGAACATCAACATATTCAGCGGTTAGGGTTTGTTTCCATGAAGATCAATATTTATCCATAAAAAATCGCCTCTCTTGGATCTTAGTTCAAAAAAGGCGATCGCCAAATTGACCTCGGTTAAACGAAAGGTTTAGATACCGAGGCGTTGGTAGACTTGATCGAGGTGACGCAGTTGGAATTGCGGATCAAAGCAGGCTGCAATCTCCTCGCCAGAGAGGTGTTGGGTAATTTCCGCATCTTGCTCGACGTTGGCGCGGAAGTTCCCGCCTTCAGTGTTCCAGGCGGTGTGGGCGCAACCTTGCACAAGGCGGTAGGCATCCTCACGGGTCAAGCCTTTCTCGACGAGGGCCAGCAGTACCCGCTGACTGAAAATCACGCCGCCATAGACGTTCATGTTACGTTTCATGTTCTCTGGATACACCAAAAGATTCTTCACGAGGCTAATGGTTTCCCGCAGCATAAAATGCACGAGGATGCAGCTATCGGGCACGGCGACCCGCTCGACGGAACTGTGGGAAATGTCCCGCTCATGCCAGAGGGCAACGTTTTCGAGGGCGGCCATCGCATTACCCCGCACCAAGCGCGCCATCCCGGTTAAGCGTTCAGAACGGATCGGGTTGCGTTTGTGGGGCATCGCCGAAGAGCCTTTTTGACCCTTGGAGAAATATTCTTCGACTTCTAATACATCGGTGCGTTGGAGGTTGCGAATTTCCACGGCAAAGCGTTCGATGCTGGCGGCTAACACGGCCAGTTGGTTCATGTAGTTGGCGTGGCGATCGCGGGAAATCACCTGGGTCGAAGCAGTATCGGGATCCAGGCCGAGTTTTTGACAAGCTAAAGCTTCAACGCGGGGTTCAATGTTCGCATAGGTTCCCACAGCGCCAGAGATTTGTCCCACGGCAATTTCTTTGCGCACAGCGACTAGGCGATCGCGGTTCCGGAGCATTTCAGCCAGCCAACCCGCCAGCTTAAACCCAAAGGTCATCGGTTCGGCGTGGATGCCGTGGGAACGACCCACCATGACGGTGTAGCGGTGTTGTTGGGCTTGGTAGCGAATCGCTTGGATCAGTTCTTCGACACAGGTCAGGATCAGATCGAGGCTATCCACCATCTGCAGAGCAAGGGCCGTATCCAGAACATCGGAACTGGTCATGCCGAGGTGAATATAACGCCCCGCATCGCCGACATATTCATTGACGTTGGTGAGAAAAGCGATCACATCATGGCGCACTTCTTTCTCAATTTCTAAAACCCGCGCTTCGTCGAACTGGGCTTTGGCTTTGATTTCTTCTACGGCTTCTGTGGGGATATACCCTAACTCTGCTTGCGCTTCACAGACGGCAACTTCGACTTTCAGCCAGGCCTTGAGTTTTGCTTCATTTGTCCAGAGATTCCCCATTTCGGGGAGGGTATAACGTTCAATCACGAGATGTGCCGCAGAATACAACCTAGCTATTTTACAAGGGGTTGTTCAAATTTTGGCAATGTTTTTACGGGGGTTTACGGGGGAAGCGATCGCCTTTGGGACAGAAGCCTCTCGTCGGCATTGCCCTAAAGTTCGGTTTAGACCATAAAGCGCCATCAAGCTCAAGATATGTACAGTTTCCGGCCTGCCCCCAAAGGAGGGAGTTAAGCTAAAAGTAGCCGATGTTGTTCTAAATTATCGTTGGCGATCGCCGAGGGGTTTGTACCATGACAAACAAACTATTCACCACAGAAATCACCACGGGTGACATCACCCTCACCAGTAATGTGACCAGCGTGACGGCACGGGCCAATCGCATCTCTCGCGTGGAAGAAAAACGAGACGATCCCCGCAAAAACCCTGCTGCTATCTACATTGACCTAAGCGTTGATCACCCAGAAAAATTCCATGATGTCCTCGAAGCTACCGAAGCCGTTGATCTAGCCCTGAGCCTCAATGATGCGGTGGAAATGGGCCTATTGATGGTGGCCATGGGCCTAGAGCATAAAACCGATGCGCAAATTAAGCAGGTACTCGACCGTCTGCGGATTTAATTGAACAGTACCGTTAGCCAAAGGTCTTTAATGTTTATGCCTTAGCGGTTATTGAAAAAGTCCCAGATGATGCGGGGGAGTTCAATAATCTGTGTAATCACCTGCCCCGGACTGAATCCCGAAGACCAGTTGCAACACCAGCACAATGGCCGCAATGGTCACAGCGGTTTGCACGCTGGTTTTCACGATTTTGATAAACGCGGTAAAAACTAACCAAGAAATAATTAAAGCGGCGACGATCACAATAATTTCGATCGGCATCGGTGCTCACTCTCCACAAGGTGCGATTTGGCCTGGCCTTATCCTAGGGCAAAAGGGGAAAAGATTATTGGGGAAGCTGTTTCACTTCAGCGAGCCAGCGGTCTTCGTCGGAACTATCTTTGGCGATCGCCAGATAACTATGTTCGGTGCGATCAACGATCAAAATTTTGTCGCCCCGTCGGGGAATCACTTCGGCCCAGTGGGGTAAACTCACCGGGACAGTCATCAGGTTCCGAGCCGAATCGTACACATCCGCCTGGCCAATTTTGCCAGCGACATAGTGGGGAAGAGTTTTAGAAGAGACCACCCCCAGGCACCCAATCAGGCGATCGCTGCTGACATCTTCCCCAAAGGCGGCAAATACTTTCCCTAGGGGGTAAGCCAACAGTTTCCCGATCCAAAAGGCGATCGCCCCACTCCCAAAAAAGACCACAATCCCTAAAAATCCCGTCGGTGTCCTCAGGCCCACGTTGAACATCCACCCCAACAGACCCCACAGACTGAGATCTGTGGCCAGCAGCAACATTAACGGCGCTTGCCCAAAGCCAAACCAAGACAGCACCGACCAGAGACCAAACCCTTCGCCCTCAACCTCGGTATCTCCATCGAGATCACCATCAACGTCGGCATCTAAGTCTATATCGGCGTCGATGTCTGCATCAAAATCGGCTTCCATATCGAGGTCATCGTCCCCACCCCCAGAGAAAATGACAAACAAATACAACAGGATGCCACTCCCCAGGAGCACCCAGTAGCCTAAGTTTGACGCATCAAAAATCATGGACGCACCATATCCGGGACAGAGTAAAAAATTCGCACGGGTCGCCCCCCAAATCTAGGAATTTTTTTGGCGATCGCCACCACCATAATCTAGCTCTAGACTTATTTCCCAAATTTTTGTTGCGCGCGCATCACCAGTTCCGCCGTAATTTCTTCGACTTCTTCTTCACGGGCAAGTTCTTCGATGGTTTGTCGCGCCTGGGAACGGGCATAAAAAGGAATATTTTTGTATTTGGTTTTCGCTTCTTCCGTCCAGGGGATTTCGTCAGGAAAATTAGGATAAGTCATCGTTTCAGTACCTTAGGGGGAGTTTTCTGAATCATAGCAAGGATTTCCGGGGGTTAAAAGCGCGGTTTCGTTAAATTTCTTGATATTTTTTTAGTGCAAATGTTTTTATACTCAAAGTGAACCCCAAGTCACTTGCCATCGATTCTCTAACGGAGCGCCAGGGCGGCAATTGGCGGTTGAGATTGCGTCATATTCAAAAGATTTTTTCTATACCAACAACTCTAAAAGCTGGTTTTCATTCAGTTCTTGAATTCCCAATTGTCGGGCTTTGTCTAGTTTAGATCCGGCATTGTCGCCCGCCACAAGATAGTCAGTATTTTTGCTGACAGAACTCGTGACTTTGCCGCCGGCTGCTTTGATTTTTTCGGCAGCTTCAGTGCGTTTGAGGGTCGGTAATGTCCCTGTGATCACAAAGGTTTTACCGGAAATCTGATGATTGGCTTGGGTTTGGGCCGTCTGGGTTTGGGCCGTCTGGGTTTGGGCAAAGGTCAAGCCCGCTTGTTGTAGCTTTTCGATCAACTGTTGATTCGCATCTACCCGGAACCAATCGACGACGGATTGGGCAATTTCTTCGCCAATGCCATAAACCCCCTGTAATTGAGCGAAGCTGGCTTTTTGGAGTTGTTCTAAAGTTGGGAAGTTTTGCGCCAAAATTTCTGCATTGACTTTCCCCACAAAGCGAATCCCCAGACCATACAAAACACGGGCATAGTCTTGATTTTTTGAGTGGGCGATCGCCTGGATTAAATTCGCCGCTGACTTTTGTCCCATACGGGGGAGAGACTGCAACTGTTCGCTGGTTAGGTCATAAATGTCGGCGATGGATTGCACCAGACCATGCTCAATCAAAAGAATCACATTTTTTTCGCCTAAACCCTGGATATCGAGGGCGTCGCGGCCAGCCCAATGGACGAGGGAACCCCGCAAAATCGCCGGACAAGAACTATTCACACAGCGGGCGACGGCTTCCCCAGGGGGACGAACCAGGGCTGAGTTGCATTCGGGACAATGGCTTGGAAATTCGTAAGGAATAGTTGCTTCTGGGCGTAAATCAACTAAAACTCGCAAAACTTCCGGGATAATTTCCCCTGCTTTGCGAATGACGACTGTATCACCGATTCTAAGATCTAATTCTTTAATGCGGTCTTCGTTGTGGAGGGTGGCCCGTTGTACCGTTGTTCCGGCCAATTGCACTGGTTCCATGACGGCCATGGGGGTGACAGCCCCCGTTCTGCCCACGTTGACGATGATGTCTTTGACAGTGGTTGGGGCTTCCTCGGCGGCATATTTTAAGGCGATCGCCCAGCGGGGAAATTTTTGGGTGAAGCCCAACTCAGCCTGGAGAGAAAAGTCATTGAGTTTAACGACAACCCCATCGGTCAGGTAAGGGAGTTTTTTGCGGCCTTCATCCCATTTTTCAAAATAATTTTTTACGGCAGTTAAATTAGGGCAAAGCTCACGGTTTGGATTGACCCGAAACCCCATTTTTTTCAGAAATTCGAGGGCCTCCCATTGGCTATTTAACTGAGGGGAATTGTGCGATTCTGGGAGGTGGAGGGTGTAGGCAAAAAAGTCTAACTTGCGAGCCGCAACAATTCGGGAATCAAGTTGTCGTAGGGTACCAGCGGCGGCATTTCGCGGATTAGCAAATAGATTTTCGCCCGCTTTTTCCCGCTCTTGGTTAATCTTTTCAAAGGTCTCTAGGGGTAAAAAAGCTTCCCCCCGCACCTCCACTAAAGGAGGCGGATTATCGAGGTTTAAACGTAAAGGAATGGTACGAATAGTACGCAGATTTTGGGTGATTTCTTCTCCTGTCACACCGTCGCCCCTGGTGGCTCCGCGCACTAAAATCCCGTTTTCGTAAGTTAAGGCGATCGCCGAGCCATCGATTTTAAGTTCGCACACATAACCGGAATCGCTGGGGATTTCTCCGGCCAACGCCCGCTGCCACCGTTGTTCCCACTGGGTCAGTTCCCCAAAGTCAAAGGCATTTTCCAGACTGTAGAGGGGGATATTATGTTTGACGCTGGTGAATTGGGTGGCGGGCTGGTCGCCAATCCGTTGGGTAGGACTGTCGGGGGTGATGAGTTGGGGATGTGCCGTTTCCAGGGCCACCAGTTCCCGATAGAGCTGGTCATAGACAGCATCCTCCATGAACGGCGCATCGAGGACATAGTAGGCATAGGCCGCTTTTTGCAGTTGCGATCGCAGTTGGGCCAGGCGGGTTGGGGGGGCGTCGGACATGGGTTTGGGGGAAAGATTTTCAAGCCGCCATTATAGGCGATCGCCCCAGGGAAATTATTCCGTTGCCTCTGCTTCTGGGTCGGTTTCGGTGGGGACGGCTTCGAGGGCCTTAAGATCTGCGGCACTGAGTACGGCCATTTCCTTAATTTGGTCTTTGTAGGTGGCGGGGGCGAGGTTGATCGCGGTCATGAAAAAGGGTTTCGCGGCGGCTTCATTCCCTTGATTTTTTAAGACCATGGCTTTGGCGAGGACTGGCCGAAAGTCTGTTTTATTCACTGTGGCGGCTTGGTCATAGATGGCGATCGCCTCCCCGAAGCGTTTTTGGGCGACGTAAATTTGCCCCAGCATCAGTTGGATAGATGTCACTTTTTCTGGATCAATGTCAATGGTTTCGTCTTCTGTTAATTGCCCCATGTCCTTGAGGGTGGTTTGGAGCAGTTCAATTGCCCCCTCTGGCCGATTTTGTACCAGGAGCAGATCCACCATGCCCTGGAGAGCGTTGATGTGGGTCGGATCTGTCAACAGCACTTTTTTGTAAGTGGCCGCCGCTCCTTCGTAATCCTTGGCCTCCTGTTCCACCTGGCCCAGCAGGACGAGGTAATCGGGATTATCACGGTGGATTTGTGCCAGACCATCGAGGGCAGTGGCCGTTTTTTCTAAATCATTAAGCTTGAGGCTGGTATCCAAGAGACCCCGCAGCGCTTTCTCGTTATTGGGTTCTTTTTCTAACCAGATTTCATAACTTTGTTGGTCTTTTTCGAGGAGGGCGATCGCCGGATCTGGGGTTGTTGCGGGTTGCACCTTGGCCGCTGCTGCCGTTTGCCGGGCCAACATCCACTGGTCGAAGCGGGGCATCACCAAAAGTCCCCCTGCCAGTAGAAATAAAAGCCCGGAAAGACCATAGACCCAGGGGCGGGGACGATAGTATTTTTCGATAATGTGACTCGCCATGGCTATAGATAGTGGGGAAAACTAGAGGGATAAAAACCAGACCCAAAAGACCGAAAAAGTCAGAAGGTTGGCAAAATTTTATCTAAATTTTACTGATTTATCACCTCTGACACCCCATTGAGTACAATAGGCAGGCGCTAAACGTCTTCGTCCGTCCTATATGATCGAAGGCAGAATGCTAATTTTTATCGTGATGGCGATCGCCTACCGATGATGTTGATGTCTGATAGTTGACTATCTGGTATCGAAAACGATCTGTATTTTTTGTTAGCCCACCTAGAAAGCATTGGATAAGCCCGTGTCTGAATCTAACCATCATCTATCGTCTCCACCAGCGCCGAATCCCCATGAGGACCAGACGACCTCCCAAAAACTACGGCAACATCCCATTCCCCCCGCGAGCCATCCCCGTCAATATCGGGCCATTGGCATTGTGCGCGGCAAATATACCCCCGAAGATCCAGAGCAAATTAGTAAGGGGGCGATCGCCACAGCAGATGGCACCATCGAAGCCGTTTTATTAGGTCGTGTGATTAGCCTGATCAAAAATCACATTGACCTCAACCAAGAGCACGTTTGGGTCGTCTATCCCCGCACCCGCCAGGATGATAACCATCTCCACCTCCAGATTCTCGGCATTTGGGAGCCCGAAAACCTTGATGATCCAGAGGCCCTCACGGAGTCTATTCCCACCAGTGACCAAGTCGAAGACGGCTATTTTTCCATTCGCGGCCAGGTGGTTTTCTATGATGCCGAATCCAAAAAAGTCATCGTTAAAATTCGCCAATCCCCGAAGAAGCAAGGGGACAAGCCCAAGTTTTTCAAGATTCAACTGATCGGTGCTCTGCCGGATCGCCCCGTTAACCATTTCTACGATCTCCAGGCGAAGCTCCTCGATAATATGCTGATGATTCAAACCTGCGAAGATATTGGCTATATCAGCAGTCGTCGCAAAGGCCCCAAGCCAGGCGGAAAACCCTTTAACCGCGACAAGAGCAAGCCCAGACCCATCGCCGATCATCACGCCAGTGATAGCCATGGGGCAACTGCTAGAGCGAGACCGGTGCCCCGACCCAAACCAAAGGATAGTGAGGGCTAAATCACGGTCGTTTTTAGGCTAACTTCCAGTTTCCCCCTTTGATGAAGAGAAGTCATTGGGGGTTCTTTGTTGGCTGAGTTTGGCTAGGGTATCAAAGGCGAATTTTTGCACTAGGATTTCTAGGGCCCGGGCGATCGCCGTTGCCTGGGGCGGCAGTTGATCAATGAGGGCTTTGAGGTGTTGGGCCCTGGCCGCGAGGGCGGCTTGGTGAAAGGCCGTTAACCATTCAGGGGGAAATTTTTGTAAGGCCTCTGGTGTTAAGGCTGGGAGTTGTTCATCCCGTGCTTGGGGAGGATAGAGGGCCAGGTGCATCGGGTTGGCCGGGGTCGCCCCCGTGAGCTCAAAGGAAAAACAAGAACCGACTCCCGGCTGGCTACTGACGACGATTTCACCGCCCATGAGGTTGACAAATTTTTGGCTGAGAGCCAAGCCCAAACCACTGCCTTGACCCATGCGATCGCCCGCTTCTAATTTCACAAAATTATCAAAGAGTCTGGTGAAATCTGTTTCAGCAATGCCAATCCCTGTATCTGTGACGCTAAACCGGAGACGGAGGGGATTTTGCGCTAGGGTTTTGACCGTCAGTTGAACGCAGCCACTGTCGGTAAATTTGAGGGCGTTATTCAAAAGATGGAGCAGCACGGAGTGGAGTTTTGCTTGGTCGGCGTTGATATAGCGGGGCACCTGTTCGTCCCAATGGATATCAAGCTGGATATTTTTGTGCTGGATTTCGAGGGCGTACATTTGGGCGAGATCATCCAGAAGATCATGGAGATTAAAGAGGTTGGGGTTTAGTTGTAGGGTGCCCTTTTCAAATTTCGCCAGGTTAAGAATATCGTTGAGCAACGCAAGGAGATGCTTCCCCGACCGATGAATGATGCTGAGGTATTCCTGGTGATCCGTCGAGAGGTCTGGCGATCGCTCCATAATTTGGGTAAAGCCTAAGACCGCATTCAGGGGGGTTCTTAGTTCGTGGCTCATGCTTGTGAGAAACTGATTTTTGGCATGGTTCGCAGCCTCCGCCAATTCCTTCGCCAGTTCGAGTTGCTTATTGGCCTGCTGCCGCTGGTAATAGTTGTAGATTAAGTTCCCGGCGATCGCCAAAATATCCGCATCTTCCTTTGACCACAGCAGATGATCTACCGCTGTCGAAGAGCAAGCAATGTAACCCCAGGGTTGCCCGGTCGCATCCTGAATCGGCACCCACAATACCGCCTTAAGATCTAAGTAAGCGACCAATGTCTGTTCCGGTTTTGCCGTTTCCGGGAGGGGATGTTGGCGATCAAAGAGAATGACTTTTTGTTGCTGCCAATGGTCTAACCACCAAGGATAGGCACTGAGATCGATGGTGTTAAAGTTTTCGTCGAGGTCGAGGTGAGGGCCAGCATGCCAACTCACAAGGCGCTCGACAGAGTTGGCCTCCATTTGGCTGATCATCACCGAAACGCGGTCTGCCTGGAAAGTACGCCCCAGTAACGCTAAAACTTTCTCTAAATTCAGCTCAGCTTCAACGACCATTAGATGGGACATCTCAGCCAGCATGGTTTCGAGCTTGAGGCGATGGCGGAGCACCTCATCAAAGTTTTTTCGCTCCGTAATATCTAGGGCAAAACCATCAATAACTAGATCGCCACCATCGACCGCATGGATATTAAAGGAGCAGTCGTAGAACCAGTGCCAATTTCCAGTAGCATCCCGGATCCGATATTCCAGCTCAAAGTTTTTCCCGGTGTGTAAGGTTTGGAGGACTTGATCGACATCGACGACATCTTCTGGGTGGATCGACCGGTGCCAGAGTTCCGGTTCATCTAGCAAGCGTTGCACTTCATAGCCAAGGATCTGCTCCACCTGGGAAGAATAAAACAAACCACCCCGTTGGGGCGAATATTGGTAGATGATCGCGGGGATGCCATCAACCATTTTTTGATAGCGATGCTGGCTTTCAACGAGAGCGATTGCCGCCTGTTTGTATTCACTAATGTCTTCGATAATGGTCAAAAGATATTCTGGTTGGCCCTGGTCATCGTAAATATAAGAGCAAATCACCTTCACCCAAATAAAATGTCCCAGGCGGTGACGGTAACGCTTTTCTAAAACAGCACTGGCCGCTTGGTGGCGGTCGAGCTTTGCCCGTGCCTCATGACAGATACAAATATCTTCAGGGTGGGTGAGTTCTTGCCAGGTGAACTGCTGTAATTCTGCTTCACTGTAGCCGCAGATCTCACAGAAGGCTTGATTGACCAGAGAGAAATGATTGGTGCGGTCGATTTGCACAATCCCCAGGGCAGCCTGGTCGAAGATTGTTCGTAGGCGCGCTTCCTGGGATTGTAGTTTGAGTTCTGCTTCTTTGCGTTCAGTAACATCGGTCATGACCCCCACATGGCGCAACAGTTGCTGAGTGTTTGGGTCGTAGATTTTGAAAGAGCGGGCATAGATCCAACGCACAACCCCATCGGGGCGGACAATCCGGTATTCTTCGTCGAAGTTTTGGCCCTGCTGCATTTGGGCGATCGCCCGTTGGATTTGCCCTTCGTGGTCTGGGTGTACTGCTGCTAGCCAAGATGTGCCGTCATCAAGGAGACTTTGACAGCTAAGGCCCCAAATTTTTTCGTAATTCGGACTAACATAAATCACTTCGGTGGGGTCAGGGGAATTGATCCAGAACGCTTCGTCGATATGCTCAACCAGTTCACGGAAGCGCGTTTCACTTTTTTGCAGGGCATTGAGGGTCTGCTGCATTTTCGTAATATCTTGAACGGCTCCCCATAGAAAACTGGGTTGTCCCTGCTTATCCAGCTTTAGCTCATGATAGTCCTTGAGATAACGCACTTCGCCGTCGGGCGTAATAATGCGATATTCAGAACTTGGGAGAGATTGACCGGTAAAGATATTTTCAATATTGGTGCGAATGCGATCGCGGTCGTCGGGGTGCACCCGCTCAAAAAAGGTTTCCGCATTGGGTTGAATTTCACCGGGGGCAAAGCCAAAGATTTGAAATGTTTCTGGAGACCAGTAGGTTTGATTTGCCTGGACATCCCATTCCCAAACGCCAATCTGGGCGATCGCCTGGGCTTGGGCAAGGCGGGCTTGACTCGCGGCAAGGGCTTGGGTGCGTTGCTCGATGAGATCTTCGAGGTGGGTTTGATAACGGTTAACCTGTTGGGCTAGGTGATTACGGGCGGTCACATCCGTCAAGACGACTAATAGCCGAGAGTGATGGTTTGTTTGTTCGCAGACAGCCGCCAACTCCACTTCTAGAATGTCGCCATTTTTCTTGATGAACTGATAGGCATCATCTTCTACGGAGCCTTGGGTCGTTAAGGTGAGCAGGAGGATTTGTTGGGCTTTCTGGCGGGAAACTGGTGTCAAAAAATCAGTTACATTGCAGCCAATAACTTGCCGCCGTTCATAACCCAGCACCTGCAACCAACGATCGCTAACCGCAAGGATTTGCCCCGTTGCATCCATCGAATGCAACATTGCCGGCGTTTTTTCGTAATAGTGGATGGCCTGTTGGTTTAATTCGAGGGCGATCGCCTTTTTCTCGGAGATATCAATGATCACCCCATCGAGCCACAGCAAATTTCCCTGGTCATCAAAGACCCCTTGCCCCCGTTCATCGACCCATCGCACTGTCCCATCACGATGTTTGAGGCGATATTCAAAGGCGAAGGGCTTTTTCTCCTGTACTTTTCGCTCAACGATTTGGCGCACAAAGGCCCGGTCATTGGGGTGGATTAGGCTCGCATAATGGCGATCGCCCCCTGGGAGAAAATCCGCAGCAGGATAACCCACCAATTGTTCAATGGTTTCACTGAAGTAAATCCCGTGCCATTCCGCCGTGTTTAAACAGCGATACACGGTGCCCGGAATATTTTGAATCAATGTTTGGAGGCGATCGCCTTGGAAATCACCTAAAGGTGCAGGCGAAAGTGTCCCCTGGCCATGGCCCAACATCGTCCGTAGGGCAACCCGCAGCGTATGGACCAGCAGCGGCCCCGTCAGTTCAGACCACAAAAAACAATCCAAAACCCCAAGGCGTAACATTTCATCCTGTAGCGCCACCTCATCCGCCAACCCAATCCAAGGCCACCGTTGCAGCACTTCAGCATGGTCAATCAGATAAGGCAGTGGTGCATCGCTGAGATAAAGATTATGGCGGCCCAAACTTTGCAGGGCAGACTCCGTCGTCAAATCAAGCCAAACCAGTTGTAAATCTTCAGCCTGTTCCCCTACCAAAAGCGTTTGCAGCCGTTGGTAAACGCTGATATCCGTTGATAAAACCGCAACACTATAATGAGTAGCAACCATAGGGCGACAGGCACTGTAGCATTTTTAAAAGAAATCTGTTTATCCTGACGAAGGTGAGGCTATGGCTCCATAGCAACCCTTGTTCTCTATCCTAAATGTTTCCCAATAACCGTGGATTATCTTCAGTTTTTTCAACACACAGAACGGCAGCGGGTGAGCGATGGTCAACTGACACCGTTGGTACCGTCTGGTTTGACTCGACCCCTTATGGTGCTGATCCTATCCCAACTCGGCGATTTTGACAGTCTTGAGTATGCTTGGTGGCTCCAAAAAGATGCTGATCTCTGTCGCCGGGTAGATTATGTCGCGGTGGGCATTGGCGATCGCCGTTCCGGTCAAAAATTTTGTGACTACACGGGTTTCCCGGCCGAGAAATTATTCATCGATCCCAAGGCAACGATTCATCAAGAACTGGGCCTATATCGCGGTTTAACCTGGAAAATTCCCGGACTCAACGCAGGCCAAAATGCCTGGGTGAATCTGATGCTGATGTGTGCTGGCATTGGCAGTCCGGGCACCCTCAAGGAAGTTTTGCGGGGTTATACAGGGGATAAAAAAGCGCCCCAACTGTTTGCCGATGATGAAGTCGTTAAAGCGGCTCCTTTACCAGCCCTAAAAGGAGAATTTTTTGCGGCGGCTGGCGGGAAGGGTTTTCAGCGGCCCTTAGAATTGGCGACCCTCCGCCTGCGGAATATGGCCGAAGTCCTGGGGAATTGGTCTACCTATGTGCCCGATGCCCAGTACATGACCCAAAGAGGAGCGACATTCTTATTTGATGCCGATGGTGCGTTGCAATATGAACACTGCGACCAAAATATTTTAGGGTTTGCGGCGAATATGAGTCGGCCTTTGACCTTCCTGGAAAATCTTCCTGATGTGCAGCGGGTCGCGTAGGTGAATTATCGGTTTCGCTTTGCCCCCTATCAGCGCCCCTTTAAAACGCCTTTGCAAACTCACCATGGTCTGTGGACGGTGCGGGAGGGAATTATTCTTTCCCTGCGAGATGAAAGGGGACGGATTACTCAGGGGGAAATTGTGCCTTTGCCGTGGTTTGGGACAGAAACCCTAGAGGAGGCGATCGCCTTTTGTGCTGCCTTTGGGGGAAACATTACCAGTGAGCAAATTGCGGCAATTCCTGATGCTTTACCAGCTTGTCAATTCGGTTTTGAAACGGCTCAACTTAACCTTGCCAGTACCGAAAATTTAGTATCCTTACCCCCTACAAAATTCTGTCAGTTAATCCGGCGATCGCCCACCCTGTTCCAAGATCTACAAACTTTACTACAACAAGGATTTCGCACCTTTAAACTGAAAATTGCCCTGGATATACCCGCAACAGAAATCGCCCTCTGTCAGCAGATCCTCGAAACCTTGCCCGCTGATGGTCGGTTGCGCCTCGATGCCAATGGCGGTTTAACCCTAGAACAAGTGAAACAATGGTTAGATTGGGGCGAATCTCAAGCAAAACTAGAATTTATCGAGCAGCCCTTAGCTCCTGCGCATTTTTCGAATTTATTGCAGTTAAATGCCGAATTTCAGACCCAAATTGCCCTCGATGAGTCCGTTTCCCAGGTCGCTTCTTTAGAACATTGTTATGCCCAGGGTTGGCGCGGTGTCTTTGTGATCAAATTGGCGATCGCCGGCTTTCCGTCCCGTCTTCAAGATGTCTGTCAAACTAAAAAGCTGGATTTTGTACTCTCTACTGTTTTTGAAACGGCAGTCGGCCAACGGGCACTTTTAAATTTTTCTCAGGATTTTGTCCAGTCCCGACGAGCCTTGGGTATGGGCGGCACCCAGTGGATTTGATGTTACGATGCTGAATATCCGTTTCCAACACCTGTAATGATTATGAATATTGCAGATTTGCATCCGAAATATGTCACAGATTCAAGCGGGAAACAAACAGAAGTCATTTTACCCATCCGAGAATTTGAAGCACTCCTCGAAGAACTTGAAGATCTCACTATCGTCATTCAGCGGCAACAGGAAGGAACCACAGAACATCAAGTATTTATCGAAGAATTAAAAGCTGATGGACTCCTACCAAATTAGCTGGAAAGCTTCAGCAAAAAAAGAACTCCGAAAAATTCAGCCTCAGATTATTCCAAAAATCATTGAAGTCGTTGAATCTTTAGCGGCTGATCCTTATCCTAATGGTTGTAAAAAAATGGCTGGAATGTCTTCAACTTATCGTATCCGCAAAGGCAAATACCGCATTATTTATTCTGTCTTAAAAAATGCATTAATCATTGAAATTATTCGTGTTGGTCATCGCCAAAATATTTATGAATAAGTAGAAACGACTCTTTGTTGATAAAAACTTAGGCGATCGCCTCTGGTTCGAGTTCAATCTGGTGGGCTTGGCAAAACTGATAAATCTCTTGTTTGGCTCGTTTTGCCCGTTCAACCTGAAGACGGTGTTTAAACTGCCGATTGATATCTGCCAAAATATTTTCGGTGATGGTTTGTTTTGGCTGGAGTTGAGCGATAATCGTTGCTCCGAGACCTTTGTGCCAAGTCGTTTGCTGGGAAGATAGGGGCAAACCATGGAGGATATAGTTCGCAAAATGTTCACAGTTATGGAGAGCGATGTTGTAGCGGGCTGTCTCGACAAACTGTTGCACTCGCGTTACCTGCGTTTGGGTAATTTTGACTTGGCCCCGCAACTCGATGCCCTTTGGCCCCCACCCCAGGGAATTAGATAAACCCGGTGTTTCACTGAGAAAGTAGTGATCGGCTAAGCCCCCAAGAACAGCAATACTTTCTTTGAACACGGACAATTGATTTTCAGGCACCAATTCAAAATAGTCCACTAAGATTAAGGCCTGGTTGAGCTGGCCCAACAATCGTTCCATTGCCCGTTGAATCGCTAAATCTGGATTAGGGGCGATCGCCTTTTCCCAGAAGCCCTCACAGGTTACTGTCGCCTGGGTCAAGTTGTTAATAATTGACTTGGTTTGAATCTCCATGGTCATCCGCTTGATTTTTGGTCTTCAATCATCCTGACGGCGATCGCGTTACAGTTCGTCACAAAAGCTCCCTTTTCGGTAATCCTTTCCATTACGCTGACAAATACTGTTCTTTGATCGACTCTGCTGCCCATGACTGCCCAAATTCCCGCCCACAAGAAAGCGAAAGGTTTACCCCGGGGAAGTGTTCGTCCGGCCAAGGCCCTGTGTAGTGACTGTGGCCTCTGTGACACCCATTTTATCCACTATGTCAAAGAAGCCTGTGCTTTTCTAAACCAGCAGTTTGACAAGCTCGAAACCAAAGTCCATGGCCGCAAGCGGGATCTAGACCAAGAGCAGGAAATGTATTTTGGCGTGCATCAAAAAATGGTGGCTGCCCGGAAAACGGAACCCATCGAAGGGGCGCAGTGGACGGGGATTGTCAGTTCCCTCGCCTGCAAAATGCTCGAAGAAAAACTGGTAGAAGGCGTGGTCTGTGTGCAGAGTTCCCCTGATGATCGTTTTCAGCCGATGCCGATCATCGCCACTACCCCAGAGGAAATCCTCGCCGCCCGGGTCAACAAGCCAACCCTCTCGCCCAATTTGACGATCCTAGAGCAGATTGAACAGGGGGGATTTAAGAAACTATTGGTGATCGGTGTGGGTTGCCAGATCCAAGCTTTGCGGGCAGTACAGGATAAATTGGGCCTCGAAAAACTTTATGTTTTGGGTTTGCCCTGTGTGGATAATGTCACTCGCGCGGGTTTGCAGAAATTCCTCGATACCACCAGTCGCTCCCCGGAAACAGTGGTCTACTACGAGTTCATGCAGGATTTTAAGGTGCATTTTAAGCATGAGGATGGTTCGACGGAAACAGTCCCCTTCTTTGGCTTAAAAACCAATCAACTGAAGGATGTGTTTGCACCGTCTTGTATGAGTTGCTTTGACTATACCAACGGTTTAGCGGATCTCGTAGTGGGTTATATGGGCGCTCCCTTCGGTTGGCAGTGGATGGTCGTGCGCAACGAAACAGGCCAGGAAATGTTTGATCTCGTCGCCGATCAAATTGAAACGCAGCCGGTTAGTTCTAAAGGCGATCGCCGCGCCGCTGTGCAAAATAGTATTCCTGCTTACGATAAGGGCGTTACTCTACCAATGTGGGCCGCGAAACTGATGGGAATTGTGATCGAAAAGATTGGCCCGAAGGGTTTAGAGTACGCAAAATTTTCCATTGATTCTCACTTTACGCGGAACTATCTCTATACCCGCCGCAATTACCCAGGCAAGCTGGAAGCCCATGTGCCAGAGTTTGCGAAAAAAATCGTCGCCCAGTACGAACTGCCTAAAGACTAGGGGCTATTTCCCCCTCCAGAAGCGGTACCAATTCATTCGGGAATTCTGTTACAGTGAGGGGGATGTTTGGTTTTATAAAGTTTTATGTCAGGTTGGCTAGAGCACAGCGTACAGGTAGAAGTTGACGCCCCCATCGATCTCGTTTGGGAACTCTGGTCAGATCTCGAACAAATGCCCCAGTGGATGAAATGGATTGATTCTGTCGCCATCCTCAAGGACGACCCAGATCTGTCCCGCTGGAAATTGGCCAGTGGTTCCTTTGAATTTACCTGGCTCTCTCGGATCACAAAGGTTGTTAAGCACCAAATTATTCAGTGGGAATCCGTTGATGGCCTGCCGAATCGGGGGGCGATCCGTTTCTATGACCGCCATGGCAAAACGATTGTTCGCCTCAGCATTGCCTATGATATCCCTGGTATTTTGGGACAGGTTATGGATAATCTCTTCTTAGGCCGGGTCGTGGAATCAACCATTCAAGCCGATCTCCACCGTTTCCGAGACTATGTTAAAAATCTTCAGGAACAATCGCCCACCTCTGTCTAGATCCCTGGGGTGTGTCATCAATTCAGCCAGATGTAGCTATGGGTTTTGCAAGAAAGTTGTGATTCGATCTGCAACTTGGTGCTGAGCGGCACAGGATTGGTAGGACATTAGCCGCGATCGCCCACCTGACTTCAAGCAGACATTGGTGCTACAAGGCCGCCCTCGGCGCACATTTCGGATTACGGTTACAGTGTCGATGTCGTTGATGGAGTAGATGAGGGACTGCTGCTGACCTAAACTATTGCGACGAAGAATGTTTAGCTGTGCTGCGGTGCGGTCTATTAAGCAGGCGTAGGGAATTTTTTCTAAAAAGCAATAAACTGCGACCACTATTGACAGTACTAGAAAAAAAAGACTTTCGCCCCCTCCTGCCATCAGCACTAATCCTAGGGAAAGTAACGCCGTAATTACAAATACGATTCCTAAGAGGGGATTTATAAAGTAAATCTTAAGCGGTTATATCTACCGCGAAGTAATGGTCTTAAGCGATGTAGGACGCTTGATCTACATGGCGACGAATGAAGCCAAATCCCTTATCCAGTCTTGATTTAATTTTTTCTTTATAAACAGGCTCTAAGGTTGCTTGGGCTGTACATTCTTCTGGAAATTCGATATGTAGTTGGCGGGGAGTGCTTATTAGGATGCGCATGGTGGATTTGTCATCTCACTAGGGCTTGGAGATTAGGATTCAATGACAAACCTTAGTTTTCTGTCCCTTTGGGTTCTTCCTGATGGATCACTTTCGCCCGATGCAAAAGGCGATCGCCTTGGCGGTAGCCCGCATTTTGAATTACCACCGCATCCCCTGGGCCGACATCACCGTGATTTTTTACTAATTGATGCTCTTGGGGGTCATAGTCCACAATTTCGCCGACGGTGCCAATGGGGGTCACATCCCAGCTCGCGAGGAGTTGCTCAAAGGGCTGCGTGAGGGCCACCAGAGTTCTAGCGGGGAACTGGGCATTGTCTTGGGCGGCCTTGGCAGCGGCAGACCATTGCAACAGCCAAGCTTCGAGGATATCCAGGGCTTCCTGTTGCCAGCGTTGCTCATTTTGCGCTTGTTGGCTGTCGAGTTGGGTTTCTAGGCGGGCATACTCGGCTTTGAGGGTTTCTTCCTGCTGGGCCTGGGCTTCGGCTTGGTCGGTTAACTGTTGTTGGAGGTGATCGATTTTGTCGGTATATTCCTGCTGCTGGACTTGGAGATGGTGTTGGAGCTGCTCGATTTCCTCGGCGTGGTTGATGGCCTGGGTTTCTAGTTGGGCGCGGAGGCGATCGCCTTCTGTCTGGAGTGCTTCGAGTTCGGCGGGGTCAATCCCAGTTGCTTGGGTTGTTTTGGGGGTAAATTCTAACGGCTGAATCCCTGTGGGCAGAAATAGAGCGAGAAATTCATCCACCGATTGATCGAAATATTGAGCCAATTTCACCACGGCTTCGACGGGGATGCTATGAATGAGCCCAGCTTGCAGTCGGTAAATTTGCCGCGCTGCGACCCGCGAATAGGCCGCCAGTTGAATGACATCGCTCACATTGGCTTGGGCCATGAGGGTTTGGAGTTGGGCAGCGTGGGGATGGCTCATGGGGAGGGGCAGTTTCGTCTGTAGGGATACTCTGGCATTCTCACCCATGGCTGAGAAGGGATGCAGCCTTTTTTATTAAATCGTTAAAAAATCACGATTTTGGGGTGTTTGTCGGGGCATTTTCGCTGCGGGATGAAAAAATCTTGATATGCTGTTTCCTTGATGCTTGTCCTGTTGAGAAAAGCGATGAATCTTAAGCGCATTTGGGCGATCGCCAGTAATTGTTTTCGAGAAGTGATCCGCGATCGCATTTTGTATTTTTTGGGATTTTACGGCCTGGTATTTGCCCTGGCGGTACGAATTTTACCCGATGTGTCGGCGACGGCAGGGGCGAAGATCGTCGTGGATTTTGGCCTGGGGATGATCGGTATCTTGAGTGTGCTGGTGGCTGTTTTTGTGGGCACGGGCTTGGTCAACAAAGAAATTGAAAAACGCACAATCCTGGTGCTGATCCCCAAACCGATTAGCCGCGCCGAACTGATCGTCGGGAAGCATCTGGGGCTGTCGGCGGTGGTGGCGGTGATGTTAGTTGCCATGGGAATTATTTACTTCGCACTCTTGGCTTGGTCACAAAGTATGATGCCGCTGCTGTGGCAAGGGTCAACGGTACCGCTGGGGCCAATCTCCCTTTCCCTCGGTTATTTATTTATTGAGCTAATGCTGATCATTGCCGTGGCGATCGCCTTTGGGGTATTCACCAGTTCTCTGTTGGCGACCTTGTTCTCCTTTGGGATTTACCTGATGGGCCACTTCAGCACCGATTTAGTGAAATTAGGGGAATTGAGCCAAAATGCCGGAGTTCAGTGGATCACCGAAAATCTCTATAAAGTTTTGCCGGATTTATCGCGTCTCAATTTCCGTAATGAGGTGGTTTATGGGGTGGTTCCCGATGGCCAAACTCTACTACTCAGTGCGATTTATGGCCTTGTCTACGTGATTTTGCTCCAGGCGATCGCCATCTTTATTTTCAGTCGACGGCAATTTTAATCAGGTTTGATTCCCCATTACGCCTGCTTCCCCGTTCAAGACTGTAAGCGCCACCCTTTAATCTCCTTCTGGCGAGCCCGGGCGACAACGAGGCAATCATTATCCACATCCTTGGTGATTGTTGAGCCTGCCGCAATGGTCACATCTTCGCCGATGGTGATGGGCGCAACCAGGACGCTATTGGCTCCGGTTTTACTGCGATCGCCAATCACTGTTTGATGCTTATTCACACCGTCATAGTTCGCTGTGATCGTCCCAGCGCCGATATTCACCTTTGCTCCTAGGGTGGCATCGCCGATATAGGAGAGGTGGGCCATGTTGGTATTGTTGCCGATGGTCGATTTTTTGACCTCCACGAAATTCCCGATCCGGCATTGCTCCCCAACCTTAGCCTGGCCGCGAATGTGCGTATAGGGGCCAATTTGGGCATTTTCTCCCACCTGGCTATCACTCACCACGCTGTAGAGAATTGTTGTATTGGCTTCAATGACGCTATTTTCAATCAAGCTGCCCGGCCCTAGGCGGCAACCAGTCTTGATCAAACTATTGCCCCGCAGATGGGTTTGGGGTTCGATCATCACATCTGGTTCGAGCTGCACGGTGTCGTCAATGGTAACTGTATCGGGCTGGTGGATCATGACCCCGGCCTTCATCCATTTTTCCTTGATGCGGTCTTGCAAAATTTCGTAGGCTGCCGAAAGCTGAAAACGGTCATTAATACCGCTAATTTCCTGGAAATCCGCCACATCCATCGCCATCACTTTATCGCAATGGAGAATAACGTCCGTGAGGTAATATTCCTGTTGATCGTTGTTGGTGGTTAATTTGGGTAGCGCCTCGGCCAACACCCCCCACTTGAAACAGTAGACACCCGCATTGATCCGATTATTCTTACGTTGGGCATCGTTGCAGTCGCGATGTTCGACGATTTGGGTGACTAGGTTGTCACCATCGCAAAACACACGACCATAACCCGTGGGATTTGGCAGTTGGGCCGTTAATAGAGTTGCGTCATTATTATTTTTCTGGTGGGTACTCACGAGATCTGCAATGGTTTCAGGGCGCAGGAGAGGCACATCGCCGTTGAGAATCACGACATCGCCCACAAAATCTTTGAGAGGTTCGAGGAGCTGTTGGACAGCGTGACCGGTGCCGAGTTGTTCCGTTTGTTCAACAAATTCTAGGTGAGGCAAATGGGCCAGGGCCATTTTTACCTCAGCCGCGCGGTAACCGACAATGGTGCAAATTCGTTCTGGTTTAATGAGAGCACAACTTTCAATCACCCGTTCCACGAGCGATCGCCCGCCGAGGGGATGAAGGACTTTTGGGAGATCCGACTTCATCCGTGTACCTTTGCCTGCTGCCAAAATTGCTACCGCTACCATTGCCTTTGCTGTGTTCGATTGACTGACATCGTTTCAGTGTGGAGTATATCGTATTGTTTGGGACTTCCGGCATCGGTGCCGGAGAAGATTCTTGTTTACACCCAAAAACTTGGGGGCTGAAGCGGTTACCGAATTAGTGCTAAATTTCTCAAACGTTCTTTTCCAGTGAATTTTTATGTTCCTCGCACCGACCCCAAGCCGCACTGTTCCCTACACCTCAATGCTGATCATCCCCACGGGGATCGGCGCGAAAATTGGTGGCTATGCGGGGGATGGGATTCCCATTGCACGGCTGATGGCCCAGGTGTGCGATCGCCTGATTACCCACCCCAACGTGTTAAACGGGGCGCAACTCTTTTGGCCAATGGCAAATACGTTCTATGTAGAAGGCTATGGCCTCGATCAATTCGCTGCGGGGAACTGGGGGTTACGACCCGTGCGACAAAATAAAGTGGGATTACTCCTCGATCAAGGCATTGAAGCAGAATTAAAAACCCGTCACATCCAGGGAGCCGAAGCTTGCCGCGCGACCTTAGGTTTGCCGATCACAGATTATGTTGTGACGGATGCGCCCTTGAATGTCACCCTCAAAGTTTCGGAAACGGGGGTCAGTTGGGGGACGATTGAAAATGTGGGCAGTTTGTTGCGGGCGGCGGAAAAACTAATTACCCAGGCCAAGGTGGAGGCGATCGCCGTTGTGGCTCGCTTTCCTGACGACGAAGATAGCGAATTGCTCGCCCAATATCGCCAGGGATCTGGGGTCGATGCCCTCGCGGGTGCTGAGGCAGTGATTTCCCACCTGCTCGTGAAAAAATTTCAGATTCCCTGCGCCCATGCCCCAGCTTTATCGCCTTTACCCATTGAACCGGAACTTTCCCCAAAAGCCGCTGCCGAAGAATTAGGCTACACTTTTTTGCCCTGTATCCTGGCCGGGTTGAGCTATGCGCCCCAATTTGTCACCACAGGCGATCGCCAAGCCGGAGAGATCTGGGCGGATCAGGTCGATAGCCTAGTGATCCCCGCCAGTGCCTGTGGCGGTAGTGCCGTTTTGAGCCTTGCCCAGACCCAAACATTGATCATTGCTGTAAACGAAAATGACACTGCATTAAGCATTTTTCCAGAATCCGTTGGGATTAAAGCCCGTCGGGTAGACTCATACTTGGAGGCAATTGGGATCATGGTCGCCCACCGTGCTGGATTAGATTTTTCGAGTCTGCGACCCACTGTGCCCCCCCTCAATGCAATCTAGATCAATATTTATTGTGAATCAATCCAACCAACCGCCCTTAGAACCGTTATCCCGCCAACAGGTGCTCCTTCTTATGGGGATCACAGCGCTGTTGCTGTTCATTGTGGGAAATCTCTGGCGGTTAATCGGCAATGTAGAACTTTTGGCCTGGGAATTTTCGGGACTGGCTCTTATCCAGGGGGTGGCGATCGCCTTGGGGATCATTGTCGCCAGCAGTCTCCTCTACGCCGTCTGGGCGGAATATCGTCGCAGTGTCGATACTTACCTTGAATTTGTCCTCAAACCCCTGGCCGTGCCCGATGCCATTTGGTTGGGACTGTTGCCGGGGCTAAGTGAAGAATTTCTGTTTCGGGGAATTATGCTACCGGGCCTGGGTTTGGGATGGGGCGCCCTCTGTTTATCGAGCTTGATTTTTGGGGTACTCCACATCAGCGGCGCCCAGCAATGGTCCTATGCCGTTTGGGCGACGGTAATTGGGTTTATTCTCGGTTACAGTGCGATCGCCACCGGAAATTTACTTGTGCCTGTGGTTGCCCATATCGTGACAAACTTCACCTCAAGCCTGATTTGGAAACTCCGCCACGAATCACCCTAGCCTTGGGCGGCAAAAATTGAGCAAAAAAAATACAGGACTTGCACCCGCCACGCCGTCTTACCTCAGCTTCTGACCTGGAAAATCCAGGGGGGAAGAACAGCTCTCAGCTTTCGTTTCCGAGTACAAGCTCGGTTTACTGCCGCGAGAACTTAATCGGCTTCCCAATTAGCTCAAGCATAGATCAACAAACAATATTGGTAGTCACCAACGCGGTAGGCTTGATCCTGTTAGAAGTCATCTTAAAGGATTTTTTTATCCTTATGCAACCGTACAAAGTTCGGCGATCGCCACCGGACTATCCACCTTGACAGAAAGGGTCAGACGCTCTTTGGGATTGTTTTGTACCCGCTCAATGGCGAAGGCTTTCCCACCATAGATTTGAGTTAAGGCAGCGCTGAGATCTGCTTTCACCGCCGCAAACCCTTCATCGGTATTTGGCCCGTTCAGGCGGTCATTGCTGATGTAGAGAAATTCATTGCCCTTGAGGGTAATCTCTGTTTCTTGTTCAAGCAAGCTCCCAAATTTAGCCGCCGACTGGACTAAATCGGCGATCGCCTCGGTGTGGGGTTGATTTTCCACGCTACTCCAGCGCCGCTGGGCATAAAGGCCATAGCCCCCTTGGTGCTCCATCATGTAGTTGATTTCGTAGGTGACGAGCATAATCCCTGGGCCATCGGGCACATGGCGGTAGTCCACCACATCAATTAAGGTGCCCCCAATTTTTTCATCCCGGATCCATCCCTGAAAAACGCCAATTAACGATGCCTCATCAAAACCAGCGGGCATTTGGGCCGGGAATTTTACACAAAAACGTTCAATATACACAAGCTTTTTACTTTTCAGTGACGACTTAGACAATAATTGCTTCGAGCAACATTAAAGCAGATCAAGGTGGACATAAATGGGGTGAGCAACTTTGCCCACCCTATTTTCTCTGAGGAACCTAACGCAGCATTGTGCCGCTTAGTTGATACCAAATCCTTGCTTCAGGAGCCATTGCTTAAAGCTCACTGGGCTGGTGATCCCTGCCTCGATCATCCGACCGTTACAAGCGTGGGCCGCTTCAATAAAGAGACGGGATTCTTCCACCAAGCGCTGGGACTGTTCAAGGCTGGCAGCTTTATCTTTATGCTTCAGGGCGGAGAAGAAGAACTGGGCAAATTTCCCCTTCGCAAAGGGATCAAAGAACAGTTCCGTATCGTAGAAATACTTGCGGAACTCGGCACTCACCACTTCTGGATCATCGCTAATATCGATGTTCTGGAATTTCAACAGGGCCTGAGCCGCACTAACCATGGCGGCGATCGCCTTATCCGCCGCCAGTTGAACATCGCCATTTTGCGGATTATCAAGCAGCACCGTTGCATCAAAGTGGAGGCTTTCTGCGTCAGCCATACTAAAGTCCGTGAGGGTGACCACTTCTCCGGCACATTCACCGACACCAATATCCCCAAGGGTAAATTCACGGGTATCCGCCCAGTCAGAATAGAACGAAGGATCTTCTTCATAGCTAGGCACTTCCGTGAAGGGCTGGAGTCGCTCCTTCATTTCCTTACGGCCAATGCGGTTGAAAAATTCTGTAAATTTCTCATTTTCCAGGCGTTCCTGCATGAACGTATCAATGAGAAATTCCACCACATCAGGAATGCGCTTCGAGGGCAAAACCCCCATGGATTTGCCGTAGGTAGAGGCATTATTTGCCCATTCCCCACCTAGTACCAGGTTAAAGTGGGGCACCCGTCGCCGTTGTACCTGACGACTAGAACCATAGAAACCAATTTCTGCCACCATGTGTTGGGAGCAGGAGTTGAAACAGCCGCTGATCTTGACGCGGATATCCTTGACTGCCTGGTCATACTGCCACCCCTTGAGGGCCATGCGACGACGCAATTCCCCAGCTAAACCGCGAGAACTACCGATCCCCAATTTGCAAGTATCTGTACCCGGGCAAGCGGTAATGTCAATGATCGAATGGGCACCACCACTATGGAGGTTAATCGCCTTGAGATCCGCATAGAGGGCGGGAAGATCTGCTTCATGTACCCAACGGATCAAGATATTCTGCTCAACGGTTGTCCTTACTGTGTCATTGGTATATTTGCGGACGATATCAGCCAGACCCCGGAATTGGGGCGAGGTGGCATCTCCTAGGGGCAAAGAAACCGCAACAGTATAGAAGCCTGTTTGCCGTTGGGGATAGAGGTTTGTGGTTTTCCACTTGGTGAATTCTTCGCCATGATCGAAGGTTTGATCCGCAGCAACAGGAGCGGGTTTACCTTTTTCTTCGTAGGCAGTGAGACGCTCAACCCAGGCTGTCCAACCGGGATCAGCTTCGAGGAGCGCCCGTTCTTCGGTAACCAGACGTTTAAATTCTTCGAGACCGAGCTTTTGGACGAGGAACTTAATCCGGGCTTTGTTGCGGTTTTTCTTTTCCCCAAGGCGGGCAAAGACGCGGAAGATGGCCTGGGAGAGGGGGAAAATTTCCTCAAGGGGCACAAAATCTTCAAAGAGTTTCGCCAGGAACGGTACAGAACCTAAGCCGCCACCGACATAAACTTTAAACCCTTTGACAATTTCACCATCAATTTCTTTGGTTTTAGCGATAAAGCCAAGGTCATGCATGGAAGTCAAACCACAGGGATGATCTTCACAACCAGAAAAGGCGATCTTTAATTTACGGCCAAAATCCTGGATATCCCGGTGACCGAGGAAAAAGTCCGTTAGTTCTTGGGCATGGCCTGTGACGTCAAAGACTTCGTCATGGCAAACACCAGCGAGGGGACAAGCGGTAACGTTGCGTACGGAGTTACCACAGGCTTCCCGTACCGTAATGCCCACTGCCGCTAAGCGACGGTGCATATCCGGGACATTATCGAGGGAAATGAAGTGAAGTTGGATGTCCTGACGGGTGGTGATGTGGAGAATGTTGTCGGAATATTCTTCGCAAATGTCAGCGAGAACATCCATTTGTTCGGCGGTCATCCCCCCATAGGGAATTTTGATCCGCTGCATGCCTGGGGCCTGCCATTTGGTATCGGGGCCTTTGGTGAGTTCTGTTTTGGGAAAAGGAATTGCTTTGGCTTTGACCCCATCATTCCGGAAGCCGTTATCGTAACGCTGACCGTAGGCGCCCCGACGAAGACGCAGTTCGGCAAACACTTTTTCGTCGAGTTTGTCCTGGCAGCGGAGGGCCATTTGGTTTTCAAAGGTGTCAATTTCTTCGGCCATCTGGGGCGGAATGCGATCGCCAAGGACCTCTTTCCAAGTTTTGGGAGTTGTCGTCGTGGTCATAGGGTGTTCTTCTTCTGTAGGAGCTAATTCGGATTGGCCTGGAATGGTTTAAGGGTCAGGCCCGCAATATCGATAAAAATTACTCGGATGTACTATGGTGACACAAAATTTCGGTGATCCGAGCAAGTCCGATAAAATCTGTAATTTTGTGGCAGGAAATCATAGGGGCGCAGATTGGGCATTTTGGAAGGGTTTAACGAGCCAGCGGACAAAGCGATAAATGTAGGTAAAGATCACAGGCACGACGATCAGGGTCAAAACGGTGGAGGTACTAAAGCCCCCAATCACGGCGATCGCCATCGGACTCCGGGTCGCACCGTCGGCTCCCAACTCTAAGGCAATGGGCAACATCCCGGCAATGGTCGAGAGAGATGTCATACAGATGGGCCGTAACCGGGAGACCCCAGCTTCGACGAGGGATTTTTTCAGGGTTTTACCTTCCCGTAGGCCGGAGAGGGTAAAGTCCACCAGTAAGATTGCGTTTTTTGTCACCAGACCCATCAACAACACAATGCCAATCAGGGCAAATAAACCCAGTTCCTTTTGGGTAATCATCAGCCCCAACAAAGCCCCCCCAATGGAGAGAGGCAAAGCGGTTAGAATCCCAAAGGGATAGAGGAAGTTGTTGTAAAGCAGCACCAGAATTGCATAGATGCACAGGACAGCCGCCCCCAACGCCGTGAGGAAACGGCTAAAAATATCGCGCATAATTTCTGCGTCGCCCGCGGGTTCAATGGTCACGCCAGAAGGTAGGGGGTTCATCACGGGCAAGGCATTCACGGCAGCAAAGGCATCCCCTAGGGATGTTCCCTCCAGGTTGGCCCCCACTTCCACTTGACGGAAGCGATTAAAGCGGTCAATCTGGGCCGAACCACTACCGAGCTTTAATTCAGCCACAGCAGCTAGGGGGACTAATTCACCGGTGTTACTCGGTACCTGGAGATTTTTCAGGGTTTCAATATTGCTGCGTTGGGCGGGATCGAGTTGAACGCGGATCGGGATTTGGCGATCGCTTAAATTGAACTTAGGCAAATTAAAATCATTGTCGCCAATTAACGCCAGGGAAGCGGTGCGGGAAATGGCCGCCACAGAAACACCAAGATCGGCGGCCCGTTGGGGATCAGGCTGAATAATCAGTTCGGGTTTAACCAAGCTTGCGCTCGACGAAATGTCCACTAGCCCCGGCACGCTGCCCATCTGTTGCTCTAGGGTCGTCGCTGTTTCTAATAGAAGCGGGGCATTTTCACTTTTGAGCACAATGGAGAGATCCTTAGAGTTGCCTGTCCCGCCCGTACTTTGGAAGGAGACCCTTGCCCCCGGAATCGTTTGGAAATCACGCCGTAGGGTTTGTTCAAATTCTGCCTGGGAAACCCGTTCCGCTTGGGGCACAAGATTGACGTAAATGGTGCCGCTGTTGACGTTGGTCGCCGTTGCCAAAACACTACTCACAGCGGGATTGGCCTGGAGGCGATCGCTCACTTCCGTCATCACTTGCTCGCTATCGGCCAGGGTGGCACCCGGGGGCAGATCAAAGGCGATCGTACTAATGCCCGTATCGCTACTGCTAAAAAGTCCTGTAGGAATGAAGGGGATCAGCTGGAGGCTACCGATAAAAAAGGCTAGGGCAACGAGAAGAGTCGTAAGACGGTGGCGCAGCGCCCAGCCGAGCAGATTCCGGTAAAAACCCGGTTGTTTCTGGCCATTAAAAGCCCCCAGTTTTGATTTTAATAGGTAGGCACTCAGCATCGGCGTCATAGTGGTGGCCACCAGGGTCGAGAACATCGTTGAGACGGCGACGGTGACCCCAAAGGGTTGGAAGAATTGTCCCGGCACGCCCCCCATAAAGGCCACGGGCAGAAATACAGCCACAATGGTTGCGGTGGTTGCCACTACGGCGAGGCCAATTTCCCTGGCGCCATCGATGGCAGCCTGGAAAGGTCTTTTGCCCATTTGCAGGTGTTGGTCGATATTTTCAATCATGCAGATCGCATCATCGACTAAGTTACCGATCGCCAGGGCCAAGGCGAGGAGGGTCATCCCGTTCAGGGTATAGTCGAGGGCCTGCATCACAAAGAACGTCGGCACAATGGAGAGGGGCAAGGCGGCGGCGGTAATTAAAGTGGCCCGCCAGTCCTTGAGGAAAAAGCCCACTGTAATCACCGTTAAAATACAGCCCGCCCACAGGGCCATAATGGTGCCGTCGTAGGAGGCTTGAATTTCTGTGGCGCGGGTAAAAATCAAATCGAAACGGAGATCCTCTGGGAGGGTGGTTTGCAACTCGGCGATCGCCTTTCGGATCCCTTGATCAACGCCGACAACGGTACTCCCCGGACTCCGGAGTACGGAGAATGCCACCACTGGTTCATTGTTGAGGGTCGCTGCCACCCTGGGTTCCCGGAAGCTATCTTCCACGCGGCCAAGGTTTTCTAAAGACACCAGATCTCCGTTGGGTAACGTGATCGGGTATTGCTGCAATTCTTGAATGCTCTCTGCACTACCAAGAGTCCGGACATTTTGCTCATTGCCCCCCAGTTCGAGGCGGCCCCCTGGACGGTTGAGATTAAATTGAGCAATCTGGTCATTAACTTGGGTTGCGGTGATCCCCAAGCTCTGTAACAAATCAGGATCAAGATCGACGCGAATCTCCCGGTCAACACCGCCCAGCCGTTGAATTTCGGCCACTCCTTCTACATTGGTGAGTTCTCGGCCAATGCGACGATCGATGAGATCACTGAGTTCTTCGACGGTACGCTCCCCAGAGGAGAGGGCATAGGTCATCACGGCTCCCCCAGCAAAATCAAGTTTTTGGACAATGGGATCGGTGATGTCCTGGGGTAGAGACGAGCGAATTTGGGCGATCGCATTGCGCACATCATTGGTCGCCTGGTCGGTGTCGGTGCCCAACTCGAAATTCACGACCGTCTGGGAATTGCCATCGGTCACGGTGGAGGTGATTTGATCAATATTGGCGAGGCTCGCAACGGAATCTTCGATTTTCTTGGTAATTTCCGTTTCAATCTCTTCTGGGGCGGCCCCTGGCTGGCTAACGCTCACGGTCACGGCAGAAATATCGATGTTTGGCGTATTATCAATGCCAAGATTCAAAAACGAATAGATCCCCACGATGGTCATAATCATGAAGGCTACGAGGGTCGGCACTGGATTTTTGATGGACCAAGCAGAGAGGTGAAAGGACATACCAGGGGCAACTGTTGCGATTTGTTACGGTTTCTATTCTAGGCACAGTTGTTGGAAATATGGGGGTTAGTTGTTGACCTGGAGTTGGGAGCCCTGCTGATCTTTGTAGACTTCGATGCGGCTTTGAAAGGCTTCCTTGAACTGGGGAATGTGGGTCACAGCGAGGATACAGGCAAAGTCAGCGGCGATCGCATTGATCGCCCCGATTAAGCGGTTACAGCCTTCGGTGTCCTGGGTGCCAAAGCCTTCATCGATGACCAGCATTTGCAAGGTGGTGCCCGAACGGTAGGCTAAGAGTTTTGCGAGAGCGAGGCGGATTGAAAAGTTGATCCGGAATGCTTCCCCCCCGGAATAGGTTTCGTAGGCGCGGGTGCCCCGGGCGTCGGCAATGACAATATCGAGGGTGTCGATCATCTGGGCGGCAGTTTTTTTGCTGCCTTTCTTGGCTTTTTGGGTGAGGAACTGGACATGGAATTGGTGCTCTGTGAGGCGACCAAGGATTTGGTTGGTTTCGGCCTCTAGTTGGGGCAGGGCATTTTCGATCATCAGGGCCTGAATCCCATTTTTACCGAAGGCTTGACCGAGTTCGTGGTGAATACGATATTGACGTCGCAGTTCCTTGAGTTCTGTTTTGCTGTTTTTCTGGGCGGTGGCGATCGCCTGGAGATTTTCTAAGGATTGTTGCCGTTGGCCGCGTTGGGTAATTGCTGTTTCTAGGGCTTGGCGACAGGTTTGCAATTGATTCTCTAGGTGGTTAATCTCCCCTTGATCAGCGTGAAGATGGTCTAAATTTTCCTGCAATTGCACAATTTGTTCTTCGAGTTGCGCCAGCTCCGTTTGGGCGACCGTTTGACGCTGGTTTAAATCCTGTAGTTGCGCTTCGAGGCTGGTTTGTTGCCGTTGGGCTTGGCCCAGTTCGAGGTAACGCTGTTGCCAAATTTGCCCCTGCTGGAGTGCTTGGCGGAGTTGTTGGTGGGCGTTACGGTCGTAGTTGAGAGCGTTTAACTGTTCCTGGAGCTGCGTGAGGTGGACTTGCCAGGGAGATGTTTGTCTATTTTGGTCGAGTTGATGGCGCTGGGTTTCAAGTGCTGCTTCTTGTTGGGGGAGTTCCCGTTGGAGGGTGTCCAGGCGTTGGCGCGCTTGGTTTAATTCCACCTCTTTGAGTTCTGCCCAACGGTATTCTTTTTCAGTTTCCCTGGCGATCGCCAATTGGGATTCATCATATTTCAGGGTCTCTAACTGGTGCTGCACTTCCGCCAATTCTGCCCGCAGATCCTCGGCGTAGGCCTCCAGGCGGAGGGCGCGTTCTAGGTTGAGTAATTCCTGTTCTACCTGTTTCAATTCCTTTTCGAGGGCTTGGTTCGTTTCAATGGCCTGCTCCAGGCGGATCATCTGCTGGTCATAGCTTTCATAGCGGCTCCGGACTTGGTCGAGGGCCGTCAGTTCCTGGTTGTAGTCGCGCAGCAGTTGATCGCAACGTTTAAGTTCATTTTGGAAGGTGAGAATTTCTGCTTCAGTGGCACTGTACTGGGCCTGGGTTTTGGCCATCACATTTTGGTGGTGGTCATGGTCGAGGTTTTGTTCGCAGAGGGGACAAGTCGCCCCCGGTTGTTGCAGCAGGGCAAGTTTTTGTTGGAGCTCCTGGAGTTGCGTTTGACAGTTGCGTTTAGCGTCCTGGAAGCGGACTTGTTGGGTTGAAACATCAAGGTGTTGTTGCTGAATCTGGTCTAGATGTTTTTTCTGGCGGTCTAGATCGGCCATGGTTTGATCGAGGCGTTGCAATTCCGCCCGCTGTTGGGGAATTTGGGCAATTTTTTCCGCGAGGTTTTGCTGTTGCTGTCGGGATGCGGCCAATTGTAACTTCAGTTTTTCGGCGGCCTGACTAATTTGGTTTTCTAGCTGCTGCCGTTGCTGGAGGAGGGGTTGGGCTTGGTGGTGGGCGGCTTCGAGGCGATTGATCTGGTTGCGGGTGCGCTTTAGTTGGTCTAGGACGGTGGTCAGGTCGGGGGCGATCGCCAAGGTTTCTTGGACTGCGGCTTGCTGCTGGGTGAGGGTCTGGATCTGTACTTCTAGCTGCTGAATCTGCCGTTGTCCCTCGTTTTCTTCGGTCTGGATAGTTTGCTGAATGGTTTGTTGTTCCTGCTGGAGGTCTTGGTATTGCTGGGATTTTTGGTTGAGCTGTTCTTCCTGCTGCTGGAGGGTCTGCCAACGTTGGTATTCGGCTTCGATGGTGTCGGTCTGGTGTAGGATCGCTGTATTTTGCGCTAAATCCTGTTGGAGTTGTTGGGCCTGGGTGCTGAGGCGCGTCAGGTCTTGGTGGCGGCGCTGGTACTGTTGCTGGGACGTATCGACTTGGTTTTTTAGGAATTGCCGTTGTTGGGCGATCGCCTGGATTTTTTGGAGCTGATCCTGGAGTTGGTTTTCCCGTTGCTTGCCTTCGCTAATGGTCTGTTCGATGGCGGCGAGTTCTGCTTCTAGCTGGGGTTTTGCCCGGAGTTGTTCAGTTTGAGGCGCGAGGCTTTCTTCGAGAAGATCGGCCTTGAGTTTAAAAGATCTTGCTTTGTCCTTGGCAAGTTGGGCGAGGCTTTCGTAACGGTCAAGCTTGAGGAGATCACTCAAAATCTTTTTGCGGTCTGCGGGCTTGGCCACCATAAATTCATCGGCGTGGCCCTGACGTAGATAGGCGGAATTGATAAACGTGTCGTAGTCTAGCTTGATCTCTTGGTCGATGAGCTCTTGGGTTTCCCGAATCCCCTTACCCGTAATTGCGGTAAAGTCCCCCGTCGGCGATCGCACTTGGAATTGTAAAGTCGCCCCTCGCCCCCGCGATCGCATTCGAATGATTCGATAAACCTGTTGGTGACAAAGTAGCTCAAAATCAACCCGTACATCCATTTCACCCATGTGGATCACGTCATCGGCACTGCTGGTGCGACTTTTGCCCCAGATCACCCAAGTCACCGCTTCTAACAAGGATGATTTCCCAGCTCCATTTGGCCCACAAATACAGGCCGTGTGAAAGCCCGTGAAATCTAGAACAGCATCACGGTAACTGAGGAAATTTTTCAGAGTAAGCTTTAGGGGCGTCATGGGCAGACTGTCGGCAACAAACACTAATCCCCATCATATCCCCGTTGTTTCGTCCCCCAACCCCAAAGAATTTTACAGATCTATTACCTCGTCAGAAAGTGACTGCTACCATGGACGCAGAAAAATCGGTGGTAGCCGGAAACGTTTTGCCCTGATTGATGGTCTACAGTTCCAGTCCTCCCTCCCCAATTCCCGATGAAAAAGCTACTCTTTACCGCCTGTTGTGTTTTGCCTTTGGCGATCGCCCCCCAGGTACGGGCCGAAAACCTAACCCACCTCAGCCAACTGCTATCAAGTCGTCAATGTCAGAATTGTCAACTGACCCGGAGCGGCCTTGCCAATGCCCGTTTAGATGGGGCTGACCTGCGGGGGGCGGATTTGCGTCAAGCGAACTTGAGTCGGGCAGATCTGAGCCTTGCGGATTTGCGGGGGGCCAATTTAACGGGAGCTTCTTTGGTGGGGGCCAACTTAGCCGGGGCTGACCTAGAAGGGGCTATTTTAGACGGCGCGGATCTCCGGGAAGCCTATTTAGCCGGAGCAAATTTTACCAATACTTCCCTGCGGACGTTCTACATTGCGCGGGCGGTAGGACTGTTGGATGCTCCCGTTTCGGCGGAGCAGCTTTATCAATGGGGCTTTGTGGAAGGGGAAAATAAAAATTACCGCATGGCGATCGCCTACTATGACGCCGCCGCTAACCGAGAACCTGACAATGGGGCCATTTATCTCTCCCGGGCGATCGCCCGCTACCAACTACGAGATTTTGCCCAGGCCCAACAGGATGCCACCTTTGCTCAGACCCTGTTCACCAGCCAAGGATCGACCGTTGGAGTGGATGCTAGTCAAAGGTTACTCGACGAAATTGACCTCGCCCTCAACCCGAAACAAGATTCTGGGAATACTGCTGGCAATATCCTCAGCGCCATTAGCTCCGTACTGTTACGCTTCTTCTTTTAATGAAAATCTCTAGAGAGGTTTTCGCCATCTCTTTTGTCTCGACCTAAGAGGCTATTTATACAGTAAATGAATTTCCTAATTTGTCCCCTAAATCTCCCCCAAATTCGGGGCTGGGGGGCTTCATAAATGGACTCTAAGCTCAATTGCGGTGATTATTCTGGTAGCGGATCCGCGATCCGGCCCACTGGAGCTTATCGCGAATGGTTTGGTAAAACGAATAGGTTTCCCGCAGGATAATGAATTTGCAGTAGCAATGGGCTTTTTGGACATTGACCCACTGGCCCGGCCAAACTGAAGTCGCCAAGGCCCCATCCATCCAGAGCTTGTTGTTCAGGTCGTAGTCTCCGAGGGGCCAGATATCGACATTGGAACGGGCGGGCAAGACAATCGGGCGACTCGACAGACTCAAAGGACAGATGGGCGTTACCACGATCGCCTCTAGGCCAGGGTGCATAATCGGCCCATTCGCAGAAGCAGTGTAACAGGTTGACCCAGTGGAAGTTGCCACCAACAACCCGTCCCCGTGGTACTGATCCACAATGGTGCAATCGACTTCCATTTCAAAGACGGCTGTGGGCATCCGGTCAACGGCAGCGGGTTTGACACACATTTCATTGAGGGCATAGAAGGTTTCGCTGACAATTTCTGGATCTTGGCGATCGCCTTCACAGATTTTGGCCTCTAACATCATCCGGGTTTCCACCGCGTAGGTGTCGTTGCGGAGTCGCTCCCACAGGGCCTGACTATTTTCAAGCTGCTCAAAAGGTTCGGTCAAAAAGCCCAGGTGGCCGCCGACATTCACCGCCAAAATCGGAATATTTTCCTTAGAGAGGTGACGGGCTGCTGCTAAAACGGTGCCATCTCCCCCCAGGACAATGGCGAGATCAATCGGTTCACTGACCGAGGCCAAAAACACAGGGTAAGGATTATCCTTAAAGCCGCTGGGGCCGAGCAAAATCCGACTCCCCTGGGCTTCTAATTCGTGGGCACAGCGTTCGGCCCATTTTTTAGCGAAGGGGTCACCCGCTTTATAGGCAATGATTACTTGATCAAGGTTCACGGCATTTCTAAGATGACTCGGGGCGCACCTGAAAACTTTGTTGGCTTTGCTCGACCCCAGCCGTAAAGGCAGCGGTAGGTCTATCACTACTATAGGTAATTACCCAAAAGGTGGTCGTTTCTGGATAGACATAACTCACCTGGGTGAGGTCGCCTCGGTTCAATTCTAAGCGCCCTTGATCCGCCGTTTGGGTAAGGCCCACCGTAATGCCAGTGGCCTGGAAGGTAGCCACCTGTTGTTGGAGATAATCCTCTAAGGTCAGGGTTTCCGGGCGTTCTTCTTGGACGATGGTGATGCTGTTCAGGCGGCCATCCTCTGCTTGGAAAGCAAGCAATTCTAGGGTTTCGGCATTTTGATTAAGCCATTCAAGGCGATCGCCTTTATCCCAGGCCTCTAAGGTGGCTGCCATGGCGGGGAGATCTAAGCCTGGATTGCCGCCCACATACCCCGGTGGAACGTCCAATTGCACCTGTTCTGTAGTGAGGGTTTGCCACTGGTTGCTGGGGGTCAGGATTTCGGTTTCCAGGCCAGGGGGATTTGCCCCACAGCCCCACAGAAAGAGCAGCAATACCCCCAGTCCTAAGCTGCGCCATCGGCATAATTGCATCGTGAACACTGTCCCTTTAGCCGCGTTTTTCTACTGGAATATAGATTTGATTATGCACACCGGTATAGACCTGGGTCGGTCGGAAAATCCGGTTGACACCCAGTTGTTCTTTCCAGTGGGCGAGCCAACCTGCAACCCTGGCGATCGCAAACAAGGGCGTAAATAGATCGCTCGGAATCCCTAACTTGCGGTAAACCAAGCCCGAATAGAAATCAACGTTGGCGAAAATCCCCTTGTGGCCGTATTTTTCCTCAACGATTTTTTCTAATTCCAGGGCAATCTTGTAGTACGGGTCTTCCCCTTCGAGTTCGAACAGTTCCTCCGCTAACCTCTGGAGGATCACCGCCCGGGGATCTTTAACCTTATAAACCCGGTGGCCGAAGCCCATGATCTTTTGTTTATTCGCGACACAGGTCTCGACATACCCACGAACATTTTCGACGGAGCCAATTTCTTCGAGCATCAAAAGCACTTCTTCGTTCGCCCCTCCATGCAACGGCCCGGCCAAGGTGCCAACGGCAGACGCAATCACCGCGTAGGGATCCGTCAAGGTAGAAGCCGTCACCATCGCCGAAAAAGTGGAAGCATTGATCGTGTGTTCGGCGTGGAGCATCAAGCAAATATCAAAAATCTTCGCCTGGAGATCGTAGGGGCGACGCTCGGTCATCATGTAGAGAAAATTCGCCGCATAATCAAGGCTATCGTTGGGCTGAACCGGATCATTTCCTTTGCGCATCGAATTGGCCGCCGCAACCATGGTGGGGATTTTGGCTAACAGACGAACAACAGCGTGGCGAATGTACTCTGGATCATCCAAGGCACGCCGGGAATAAAATAGCCCCAGGGCCGCCGCCGACGTTTGCAGAGAATCCATCGGGTGACCGGTTTCCGGAAAACATTTCATCATGTCTCGGATGCGGTATTTAATCCGACGATGATAGAGAATATCGTTTTTAAAATCTTCAAGTTCCTGGTAGGTCGGCAGTTCACCCCAGATCAGGAGGTAGGCAACTTCGAGGAAAGAACTTTTTTCGGCCAATTCTTGAATCGGGATCCCCCGGTATTCGAGGATGCCATTTTTTCCATCGACGAAGCTAATGCTGGATTGGGCTGCAGGAATTCCTTCTAAGCCGGGTTTAAATTCGCAACCAGTCGTCATACTGTGTACCTTGATTAGATCCTAAAAATAATATTGAGGCTAATTTCTTGATGCCCGTGGCTAACTTAGCCTATCACGGGGATTATGGCAGTAGCCATTTTGGCGAGGTCAACAAAAATAGCTCATTATCGGTGTGGGCTTGGATCCGGGCGGCACCGGAACGAAGGCCAATGATGCCTGCTTTTTTGAGGTTGAGGTGGTGGCCTGTCTGACCAAAGGCGATCGCCTCAGCCCATTCGCCCAAGTCTGGTTGATGGCCCACAAGGACTAATTTTGCATCCGGAGCCGCTTCCCAACGTTCTAGCCAGGCTAAAAATGCCCCTAGGGAACCCCTCGGTGCTAAACCTTGGAAAACCTGGGGATGGGGGCCTAGTTCTGCGGCGGCCAAAATTTCTGCGGTTTGTCTGGCCCGTAATAAAGGACTGGTTAAAATCCCCTCAAAGTGGAGACCAAGCTGCTGTAATCGTTGGGCCACAAGTTTTGTTCGGGTTTCGCCTTTGGTCGTCAAAGGGCGATCGCCATCCTCTGCATAGTCAGCCCGGTCAGCGGCGATGCCATGGCGAAAAAAATATAATTCCATTACTTTTCCTCCTGGGAGATGATGGTGCTGGAACACGCAGCAGCCATTTTCTATTCTTAACGACAATGGCCAGCAATGGGCCAAGCTTGCCCTGATCCCAGGGTGCCACACCCCAAAAACAATTCCCCACACAACCTCTAGTTACGGTGCATGGGGAAATGAGAACAATCTTAGATGTGAGGTAAATTCCTGAGGCGATCGCCCAGAATTTTTTACTTAAGCGTCAGATTCGATGTAGTTAAACAGAAGTCCCATCGCTAAAGCCGGGAAAACAACACCCGCCAAGGGGACAAGGATTACAGGCAGAAAAGAAGCTGCGTAGGCGCCGTTCATATTAAATCTTTCCTAAATGCTATTAACAAACTGGTTTTCACAATACCTTGGATATTACTGCCAGAGGTCTTGGGAGGGAACAGACATTACGATTCTTAACATAAATGGCCGAAATTCCCAGGACTTGCCCTAAATGTTGCCAAATACTAAGAAAGCCAGTAAATCTAGCAATATCTCTTATAATCCGTAACAAGTGTTTATCTGAACTTAAATTGTAAGTTTGTTTTGAGAGGAGCTTAAACATTAAATGGACATTATTCAACATGGTGGAGATCCTCAAGTAGGAAACCTCGCGACTCCGATTAATGCTTCTGCATTTAGTAAAGCTTTCATTAATAATCTACCGGGTTATCGTCAAGGACTTTCGGCACAGCGCCGTGGTCTAGAAGTTGGCATGGCCCATGGTTATTTCCTCTATGGCCCCTTTGCTCTCCTCGGCCCGCTGCGGAATGCAGACTTTGCTGGAGTTGCTGGCCTATTAGGAACCGTTGGCTTGATTTCCCTGTTGACCCTTGCCCTTTCCCTCTACGGAAGTGTCGGCGTCAGCACACCCACCGCAACCCTAACCACGCCCAATCCTCCTGAAAATCTAGGAACCAAAGAAGGCTGGAGCGAGTTTGCGGCTGGCTTCTTGATTGGCGGCTGTGGTGGTGCCCTGGTTGCCTATGGTCTCTGTATTGCCTTACCGATGATGTACACCATCTAGGGATTGGTTGATAAGTTTTTATACAAGGTGTTCTGTAGGGTAATCTAACGTTCTATTTGGTTATTCGACGGCCGCCACAATATATGACTTTAAAAATTACAAATTAGTAGATCTGGTCAATTGAGTTTGTTGTTTGTAAAGCCCGGTGAAAATTCACTGGGTTTTTTTGTGTCTGACAGAATTCAATGCCTAAAATTTAAGAGACTTAAGGAAAAGCGCGACTGGGCTAATCGGCACGGCTCAAAGGTCAGTTAGTTTCGGTGGCGATCGCCCTTGGTTTATTCTAGAACCTAAAAGATACGCACAATTTTTGGACTAGTTTTTAAGATGATATCTCAACCCAAAAGCTTGCAATGGTGGCAAAAACTGGGGGTGTGGCTCGCAACGGTATTGTTTACCTTTGGGAGTTTTGTTTCGGCAGCCCAGGCCACTGGTGTTTATGATGTGCCCTACGCCACGGGGGATCAACCGATCTGGATTGTGGATCAAGCAGAAGCAATTAGTCGTGCCAACGAAGGACGTTTAAATCGAGAGCTCAGCGAGTTAGCGGACACAACGGGCAAGGGTCTGCATTTTGTCGCGATTCGTCGCCTTGATTATGGTCAAACCATGGAAGAATTTACCGACAAGGTCTTTGCCAAGTGGTTTCCGACACCGGAGGCAGGGGCCGATGAAATCGTGGTGGCGATGGATGTGCTGACGAATAATGTGGCGATCGCCTTGGGAAATAATATCCAGGAGTTGATTCCACCGGAGACAGCCGAGAGTATTACCGGAGAAACGATCGGTTACCCCCTGCGCAGCAGTTCCTATAACCAAGCCTTCCTGGATGCTGAGGCCCGCATTGGCACCATTTTGAACGGGGAAGCAGATCCTGGCCCCCCAGACATTGCCGAAATTAACATCGAAAGCACTTTCACCAAGGCCGAAGACACAAAAACAACCAGTTCAACCATTTGGGTTGTGGTGTTGCTTCTCTTGGCGACAATCATTCCCATGGCTACTTACTGGTGGTACGTGCGCTAGGGATTAACTTTTGCCAGGATTAAGCCAAATCATTTCCCAGGTGATGTAGGTGCCGACTGGACTCCACAGCAAAAAAGGCAACAGAAGCCAAAAACTCGTTTTCGAGACGGGAAAAACGGCGATCGCCAACAATAAACCCACTACGAAACCCGCAGCCCCAATAATGGTTCCCACCGTTAGGCTGCGGGTTTTGCACATCACAGGGGTATAGGCCAAGATTACCAACTCCAACAGACCATAGCCCGCCATCAACAGCCAGGTACGAAACCCCTGGGGGTCTGCATGCCAAACATAGGTGGCGGAAATAATCCCACAGATAAAAATACTTGTCCACACCACTGGGATAATGCCTTCAAAGGTGAGCCAGGCCGGGCGGCGCAATTGGAAAAACCAGCGTTGATCGGCGCGAATCGCTCGGTTGAGCAACACCCCAAGGGCGATCGCCACCAAGGTGATCAATAATCCCGTTCCCAGCATTTCTCTGTCCCCCAGAATTTCAACCCAATTCTATACTGGTAACAGAAGCCCCCCAGATTATTTCTAACGATCCAAAGAGCCATGACCTTCTCGCCCCAACTAATGCGCGCCGTTGAAACCCTCCAATATCGAGCGACTGTCGGGGAAGTGGCGACCCAGGCTGGCCTAGAACTCAATGTGGCCCAAAACGGTCTTTATAATCTCGCGGCCGATGCCGGCGGACACCTCCAGGTGGCAGAAACCGGGGATGTTGTCTTTGAGTTTCCCAAAAATTTCCGGACGATCCTCCGCAATAAGTATTTTAAAATTCGGCTCCAGGAATGGCTCGATAAAACCTGGCGAGTTGTCTTTTTCCTAATTCGGATCTCCTTTGGCATCGCCTTGATTCTTTCGATTCTTTTGATGACGATCGCCATTCTGGCTCTAGTGACAGCCGCTAGTAGTCAGGACAATAATAATTCCTCCCGTCGTCGTAGTTCTTCTTTTAATCTACCCTGGCTCGTTTGGTGGGGGCCTAATCCATTTCGTGTCTTTAGCCCTAACTACTACGGCCCCCGACGCTATGGTTCTTCAGCAACCTTAAAAAACACGACGAGCAACACCGAGAAGGGGGGAATGAATTTCCTCGAAGCCGTTTTTTCGTTTCTATTCGGTGATGGCGACCCCAACCCAAACCTTGAGGAGCGTCGCTGGCAGACCATTGGTCAGGTCATCCAAAACAATGACGGAGCCGTGATCGCCGAACAACTTGCGCCCTATTTCGACGAACTATCACCCACAGAGAAGAATGAGGAAAGTTATATGTTGCCGGTTTTAGCCCGGTTCAATGGCTACCCGGAAGTCTCCCCTACAGGCGATTTAGTTTATTATTTCCCGGAACTACAGGTCAAAGCCCAGGAACGCCGCCAGAAATCTGTCCCCAACTATTTAGAAGAACATCGTTGGACATTTACCCTTGCCCCCACTGGACAAAAATTTTTGGCGATCGCCCTTGGGGGTGTCAACTTAGTCTTGGCCCTGATGCTAGGCGTTTTATTGCAAGATTCAGCCCTGGTGGCCGAACTTGGCGGCTTGGTGGGTCTTGCCCAGGCCCTTTATCCCCTCTTGTTCGCCTATGCGATCGCCTTTTTGGCCGTTCCCCTAGGCCGTTACTTTTGGCTCCAGCGCCGCAACCAAACCATCGAAAATCGCAACGCCCAGCGGCAAGAACGAGCGGCCCTACTCAACACTGGCGAACCTGAACTGCAACAAAAACTAGCCTATGCCCAGCAATTTGCAACCCAGAAAATTCTCACCGGTGAAACCATCACCTATGGCACCGACCAAGACCTCCTGGATCAACAACTGCAAGGGCGTGATGACCTCGCCAAAGATTGGGAACGACGCCTAGAAGAAGGTCAATAACGCTTGTTTAGTCCACGCGAATTGGAATGTAAGCTCGGTTATTAGAACCACTGACCTCAGAGATGGTGTTGTTCTCATCCACAATGATCCCAAGCCAGTAATTTTGACCAGGATTCAGATTATTCGGAATCGTAACTGGAATTGTCGTCGTATAAACGTCCGCCGGATGGATCGACCCAAATAACCCACCGCCAATGCGGGTATCACTATAACTGATATAGTCATTGCTTGAAATGTAGATCCCATAGGAAACATTATTATGGGTCTGCTTACCATTATTCTCAATCGTAAATTCAGGACGAACTGTACTGCCACGGTTGACGCGATAGCCCGGCTCCCCCGCAATCGTAATCCCACTTAAGGTAGCTGTATTCGCCGCATTGCGAATCCGTACCCTCCCATGACTTGAATACTCACCACTCGCACCCGTTCTGCGCCAGTGGGACGCAGAAACATCATTAAATGTAGAATTTTGACTGCCATAAAGTACACGGGAACCATGGGAAGCATCTTCCCCAAAATAAGTGCGTGCCGTAGAACCATTGGTATGGTGATGTCGCCAAGAGTCCCCCATTACGTTGTATTCCCAGTTGACGTGCATCAAGCCAAGGTAATGCCCAGCTTCGTGGTTAATCACTGCGTCGATCGGTAAACGAGACCCTGTATAGACCGTATTAGAGCTCTTACTCTGGGAAGTCGTCCAAGAACGGCCCGATGAATCAAGGACAATATCCACTTCATCTAAACCATAGTGCCAACCAAATAACCAGTAGCAGTGGTACCGCATCTGGGCAACCCCAGGCGGTGAAATACTATTTGCGTAAATCTCATTTTGGCCATTGCCGCTACCAACCCCCCCTGTTTCCGTCGTTGTGTTGATCACAAAGGGAGAGGGGTTGGTATTGGTCGCGTTAATGCCCCGCTCCACCGATTGCAGTAAACTACCGGGCGGAAAACTAATGGTATTGATACGGGCTGTTGTCGAATTGCCACTCCACCGTAATTTCTTACCGCTATCACCATTACACTCTAGCCAGGAAGCTGCCTGGGTGGGTTTTGGCAGGATAAAACAAGCAGAGATAATGGCTGAGGCCGCAAGTAGATAGGGATTAAACAAGTTGAACTTCATAGCAAAAGTCCCTGTAATAATTGGTTGTGATTCTGGTTAAATTAGGGGTTTATCCGTCTTAAGTCGGGTCTTAGCTCAGGTGAAATGGGTTGCGGTGAAAGGTCTCTCAAATTAGGCGAAAGATCACGAATTTGTCCTTCTCCTTCCTGGGCCTGAACATCATTCTTTTCTTCTTCGGTAATCTGATCCGGAACTGTGACAGCTCTGACTTCTTCTAACCTTGGATCCGCCACATTGAATGGTTTGTTCGGATCAGCCGATGGGATTGAAGACTGGGGGGGTTGTACCCGGTTGTTCCACTGGCGTACAGCTTCAAAAAACGCAGACAAACTGAGGGGCGGTCCAAAGGTTTCTATGGGAACTGCTTCAGGAGAATCGAAATTATCACCAGCTGTCACTGCCGCCTGAAAACCATAACCCACCCGATAAGCAGCAGGTGCTTCTGTTTCGTAGCGTCGTTGTAGCTCGGCAATGCTTTGACCCGTTCTCTGGCTTTCTTGCTGAATAATTCTTTGGGTTTCTGGTTGTTTCAATAACAGCTCAAAAGAAGGCCTTGGTAATTCGATCACATTGAGATCAAAACGGGGTTTCCCCCCAATCCTTAGTCTTTCTGTCGCTTCAACTACGGGAATTCCCCAACCATTAAACACACGATTGTCTACGACCCTAAAGCGGCCATCAACGCAATTTACCAAGGGACATCCCATTACGGCGTCTCCGGTTAGAAATAAAATATCTGCCTGGTTGCGAGCAAATATCGGTGCAGTCGTCTCCATGTAGATGCCACCACTGCCATCGGCGCCACCGGGCACTCGCAAGGTAATCGTTTCCCCTGGCGTTCTGCCCCGTAAGGTTTCACGAATTTTGTAAGTTACAAAAGTATGGGGTAATCCTTGGGGTTGTTCCCGTGTGGGTTGGGAGTTGCGATATTGAATGTCAATAACTTCGCCGAAAATGATTAGATCTGACTCGCCGACGAGAAATTCAAGCCCAGATGTTTTGGCAGAGGCCGGGTCATTTTGCAAATTAGTCGGACTGTGGGCAAGACTAGACTGCATAGGAGAAATACAGCACAATCCTAAGGTTATTAGTTTGAGAAAAGTCAGCCTTAAATAATTTTTCATGTATTTCAACAGACCTCCAATAAATTTAATGGCGTAGAATCAGATTTTGAAATCAATCAAAAAGTCATTGCTTACTTGGATTTAATACATTAAAATTTTCTTTTGCAATTCGTTTTTTTTTGAAAATTAAGCAATAAAAGAATTGTGTGTGTTTGCTTCAAATTTGACAAATCCCAACAACGAATTTCGTCTTTAAAATTTACTTGGAATTCTCGACAACAATCCTTTATAAAAGCTTTAAGCAAACGATTCTTTATTTTCGACGAAAGTATTTCACATATTTAATATGGATTTTAAAGCATGAATTTAAAGGATTCAAAGATACGATCAGTGCCGCAACAAAAAACAAAACAAATTCAAATAAATTTAGAGTAAAAATAATTGCAATCAGTTTTGATGAAGTTGTTTTTACAAAACGATCTATGATCTATATCTAAAGAAATATTTTATATTCTTAAATCACTATTAAATTGACAATGACCACTGATGCTTCACAAAAAATCAAGAAGTTGCTTATAAAGTCAATTAATCCCACTGATCACAAAAAAAATGCCCCAAAGCTAGGGGCAAATTGGAATTTCATCTATCCGGCGATCGCCATAATCGCTAGAGATCTCGGTGGGTAAAAGGCTTGGCATCGGGGCCACTATAGGTCGCGGCGATTTGACCATTGCCAACGAGATGATATTTGTAGGTCACAAGTCCTTCTAAACCCACGGGGCCACGGGGTGGCAGAGTTTGGGTGCTGATGCCTACTTCTGCACCAAAGCCGTAGCGGAAACCATCGGCAAACCGGGTCGAGCAATTATGGTAAACGCCCGCTGCTTTCACTTCATTGAGGAAAATCTGGGCCGTGGCCGCATCTTCTGTGATAATCCCGTCGGTGTGCTTGGAGCCGTAGGTATTGATGTGGGCGATCGCCGCTTCGACATCGGGCACAATTTTAATTGCCAGGACTAAATCGCTATATTCTGTGCGCCAATCTTCTGCCGTCGCAGGCTGGACAGGCATAATCTTTTGGGTTGCCGCATCGCCGCGTAAAGTGACCTGTTTCGCCGTTAAAGCTGCGGCAATCTGGGGTAAAAATTCTGGGGCAATTTTTTCGTGAATTAACAGCGTTTCCACCGCATTACAAGCCGCCGGATACTGGGTTTTCGCATCGACGACAATCGGAATGGTTTTGCTTAAATCTGCCGCCACATCAACATATAGGTGACAAACGCCATCGGCGTGGCCCAGCACGGGGATAGTCGTATTTTGCTGCACATATTGCACAAAGGCATTGGAACCGCGCGGGATGATCAAATCCACATACTGATCGAGGGACAGGAGGGTTTTAATTTCTTCGCGGGTGGTCAGGAGGGTGACAGCCTGGGGGGAAACAGCCGTGTCCTGGAGGGCGGTTTGGATAATTTCTGTCAACACAGTGCAGGATTGGATCGCTTCTTTGCCCCCTTTGAGAATCACACCATTACCCGATTTAATTGCGAGGCTGGTGATTTGGATCAGAGCTTCCGGGCGAGCTTCAAAAATAATCCCTAAAACCCCCAGGGGACAAGTGACCCGCTTCAGCACTAAATCTTGATCTAATTCTCGGTGTAGCTGGAGATGGCCGACGGGATCGGGGAGATTAATCACGTCATGGATACCGGCGATCGCCCCTTGTAATTTGCTCTCTCCCAATTTCAGACGGGCATAGAGGGCTGGCGCAATCCCATCTCGCTGGGCCGCTTCACAGTCTGCCTGGTTTGCCGCGACGATTTTCGCCTGATTGGCCGCGAGGGCCTGGGCCACTTTTGCCAAAGCATCATTGCGCTGGGCCAGGCTTAAGGTGCCTAGTTTTTGGGCTGCTGCCCGCGTTTGTTGCGCCAAGTCAATTAGCTGAGTTGCCATGATTCCCTCCAAATTTATCCAGTCCTATGGTTCTATTTAACATCACCCGTCGCCCGACCCAACAACGAAAAAAGCCCATCGAAATAGGCTTTTCTGTGATGAATCTGCGGTTTTGAGAAGGTTAATTTAAACGCGGGTTCCTTCTACGGCGGCCCGGTAGGGTTCTACATCTTCGCTGTAGTCGATGGGCAGTACCGCACAGACGTTGGGATGGGGACGGGGAATAATCACCCAGGATTCTAAAACGCCACCATGGGCTTTCTCAACGGCTTCAATACCCGCAGCCATTGCCGTTTTGACTTCCGAAACGTCGCCACGAATGTTGATATTGAAGCGGGCACTACCAACCCGAATGTAACCCACCAGGGTTACACGACCGGCTTTAACCATCGCATCGGCAGCGGCAAGTACTCCGGGAAAGCCTTTTGTTTCAAGTGATCCAACCGCAGCTTGAGCGGGCATAGGGGGTCTCCTTTATCTTTGTGATTAGTAAAACTTATTCATATTTGGTTCTTCACCCAAGCACATATTATTCTCTAAACTGGGCAAAACACCAAGATCTTCGCTGCACTAGGAGCGAAATTTGAGGGAGGCCTGGGTATATTCCAGGGGTAAAATCCCGACGACATTATCGGGGGGATTGGGCACGGTGTAATGGCTCATCACTTGACCACCGACAGTTTCCTCGGCGGCCCGTAGACCGGCTTCCATGGCAGGGCGCACTTCTGAGGTACGACCCCGAATGACAACGATAAAATTACCTCGTTCGGCTTTGTCAAAAAACACAATGGTGACACGGCCCGCTTTGACCATGGCATCAGCGGCGGCAAGGACGGCGGGAAAACCTAGGGTTTCAATAACTCCCACGGCTTCTTGCATAATCTCGACTCCTGGGGGCAAGGGATAGGGCTATATTCTCCCACATTGGTTCCCTTCTGCTATAGGAAATTTTTTGGAATGGTCTTGACTGGTTCTTTGCTGCCACTGCCCCCGGAGATTTTGGGTTATCCCCAGGCGACAACACCGGAGATCGAGCGGCGGCGATCGCATTTGAAACAGTGGGGCATTGAGGCGATGGTTGCAGTGGGGCCAAAAAACCTCGGTACTTTACCGATTCTGGGGTTGGGTTACGTGGGGGTTGTGGTCATGGTGCTTTGGCGGGGGCAGCCCCGTGCCCTGAAAATTCGCCGTTTGGATAGTAACCACGACAGCCTATTGCCGGAAATTGACTGTTTAGCAAAGGCCAATCAGATCGGCATTGGCCCCCGTTTGCTCAAAGGATCAGCAGATTTTTGTTTAATGGAATTTGTGGCAGGGCGATCGCTCCTGGCTTGGTTGCAGGCCCATCAAGGTCAAGTACATCAAACCTTGAGGCGGACGGTGATGCAAAATATCCTCTCCCAAGCCTTTGCCCTCGATCAGGTGGGGTTAGATCGCGGGGACATGGGGCGTTTGACCCAGGATGTGATTGTTAACGCTCAATGCCAGCCCGTGCTCTTAGATTTTAGTGGTGCTAGCCTGAACCGCCGCCCCCAAAACCTAACCAGTGCGCTCCAGGGACTGCTGTGGGGGAGTGCTTTAGCAGACTATTTTGCCCCGGATTTTCCGGCGAATCAGCGACAAAGATTAATGCCGCACCTGAGACTTTACAAACAAAAACCCCATTCTGAACAGTTTCAAGCGATTATGGCGACCCTATGCTGCAAACAACGGTAATAATCAGCCCTGGGACGAAAAATTTTTGGCATACTCAGGGGACAGCCTGTTGCAGTTGGGGCCTTTGGTATGACTTCCCGTTCTCTTTCTCCCGAATCGCGCCTTGCGCCACAAACCACGACGACCTTTGATGTTCAGGGGATGCGTTGTGCGGGTTGTGTCAAGGCCGTAGAACGCCAGTTAACGCAGCAGTCTGGGGTGCTTTCGGCGGTGGTGAATCTGATTACGGAGGTGGCGGTGGTCACCTATGAACCAGAAAAAATTCAACCAGAGGCGATCGCCAACCGTTTATCCCAAGCGGGCTTTCCTAGCGAACCCCGAACCACAGAAGTCGAAACCTTTAACCAATACCAAGAAAAACGCGCCCAATCCCAGCGGGAACAATATTGGCGTTTGGGGGCGGCGATTGTCTTGCTCCTCGCGTCGAGCCTGGGCCATTTGCATCATCTGACGGGCCTGAAAATTCCTCTGCTTCATTTGATGGGTGTCCATTGGGCGATCGCCACCTTGGCCTTATTTATTCCGGGGTTGCCGATTTTGCGGGACGGCTGGACAGGGCTGATTAAAGGCCATGCCAATATGAATACTCTGGTGGGTCTCGGAACATTGAGCGCCTACCTGACAAGCTGTGTGGCTTGGCTGATGCCCCAGTTGGGTTGGGAATGTTTCTTTGATGAACCGGTGATGTTACTGGGTTTTATCTTCCTTGGCCGCACCCTCGAAGGTAATGCCAGACTCAAGGCGATCGCCGCCCTCGAATCCCTCCTCGCTCTGCAACCCCAGGGGGCGCGCCTGATGGGTCGAGAACAAAAGGGCGAAACCGAAGAAATTACAATTCCCGTGGCCCAGGTACAGATTGGCGAATGGGTGCGCATTTTACCCGGCGAAAAAATTCCCGTGGATGGAGCGATTATTCGCGGTGAAACCACTGTGGATGAATCGATGTTGACGGGGGAAGCGCTGCCCCAGGAAAAAACGGTCGGCGCATCGGTGAAGGCCGGCACCCTCAATCAACTGGGGGTGATCATTGTGCAAGCCACCCAAACGGCCCAAAATACGATGCTCGCCCAGATTATTCGCACCGTAGAGGCGGCCCAGACCCGCAAGGCTCCCGTGCAAAAAATGGCAGATACCATTGCGGGATATTTTGCCTATGGGGTGATGGCTTTGGCGGTGTTGGTCTTTTTATTTTGGGAGCTGATCGGTAGCCAACTCTGGTTAGATCCAGGGGCGACGAACCCAGAAATATTAAGCCTGAAATTGGCGATCGCCGTTTTGGTGGTGGCCTGTCCCTGTGCCTTGGGGTTAGCGACGCCCACGGCTCTCCTGGTGGGGACAAGTCTTGGGGCTGAGCAGGGCATTTTAATCAAAGGGGGGGATATCCTCGAACGCCTCAATCAACTGACCACCGTTGTTTTTGATAAAACAGGCACCCTCACCCAGGGCAAACCGCAGATTGTCGAGTGGGTTAGCTTTGCCCCTTGGTCGCAAGATTCCCTGCTGCAATGGGCCGCGAGCCTGGAACAGCGCAGCACCCATCCCTATGGCCAAGCCTTTGTGGCGATCGCCCAACAGCAAAACCAAGAACTCTTTGCCCCTGATCAGGTTGAAACCGCTTTGGGTAAAGGCATTGTCGGTCAAGTGAATGGCCAGTCGGTACATATTGGCAACCAAGCCTGGCTTGAGACCGCCCAAATTACAATCCCGGAAGCCTGCCATCACCATCTCGAAACCTGGTCAGCCACGGGCAAAACCACCATTTTTATTGCCATCGATCACCAGGTGGCTGGTTTATTGGCGATCGCCGATCCAATTCGTCCCGATGCCGCCGCCTTGATCGAAAATCTACGCGCCAGAAATCTAGAAGTAATCCTCCTCAGTGGCGATCAAGCGCCCGTCGTCAAAAATCTCGCTCAAACTCTCCAGCTTGATCATTATCAAGGTGCCCTTTCCCCCATCGAAAAAGCCGCCACACTCCGCACCCTCCAGGCTCAACAAAAAGTAGTCGCGATGATCGGTGATGGCATTAACGACGCGCCAGCCCTCGCCACCGCCGATATTGGCATTTCCCTCCAGGGGAGTACTGATGTTGCCCTCGCCACCGCCGACATTATCCTCATGGGCGATCGCCTGATGGATTTTGAGCAAACCCTTCATCTGAGCCAAGCGACCGTCAAAGTGATCTACCAGAATTTGATCTGGGCCTTTGGCTATAACCTCATCGCAATTCCCCTCGCCGCAGGGATTCTCTTGCCGCAATTTAACTTCACCCTCAGTCCCGCTGTGGCCGCAGGCTTAATGGCCATGAGTTCTGTATTAGTTGTGACGAATTCTCTCACCTTGAAAAAATCGTTCCAAAAAACAAATCAAAATCCTCAATAAAGCCTCACATCAATATTTTTAAACCACTAGACTCGCCTCTGAATATTCATTCCATAATGAATGCGGTGTCAAATAGAATTAAATATTTATCATGCTTAAAATGCTGGCTTTAGCCTTCTTGGGAATTACTACTTCCATGACCTTTCCAATCATTGCTAAAGCGCTACCAGATCAAAAAATTAATCAATATTTAGCAGAACACTACACCCAATACCAAACACGAGAAAATTTTTCTGGGATTCAATTATCCGTTAAAGTTAACGAAGCCCCAACCCAAACCTACGTCATCGGTCGGGAAAGTCATGACCCCAACAGTGCGCCCATTACAGCCGAAAGCCTCTTTCACATCGGCAGCATTACGAAATCTTTTACGGCGGCTTTACTGCTTCAAAATGACCGTAACCAAGCCCTTGATCTAAATGCTGACTTTACCCAATATTTACCCGAATATTCCCACTGGTCTGGCATTATAACCACGCAGCTTTTGAATATGACATCTGGCTTGCCAAATTATACAGATAGTCCCACTGTTAATTATTTGTTGTCGCAAGACCTAGAGCAATTTTGGGAAAAACGCAGTTTGATTGACTTTGTTTATCCGCAACATTCTTCTGCTAAACCGCCCCTCAGAAGCGGGTATGACTACAACAACACAGGATATTTATTAAGTGCCCTACTTTTGGAAACAGTTACCGAAAAATCCTTTGCCAATCTGATTACAGAGCAGCTTTTGCAACCCTACGAATTGGAAAACACATTTTATCCTGTGCCTAATCCTAGTGCCGCTGTTCAGCAACGTCTCGTCGAAGGTTACAATTTCAATCCTTATACCAACCCAGAACTTGTGGGAAAAGATGTTAGCCGTAACAATCTGTCTTGGGCAGGGGCGGCGGGGGCCTTAGTTTCAAATACAGAAGACATTATCCACTGGGTACGAACATTATTCATTGAAGACAATTTGCTGTCCGCTGAAGAAAAAGAAGAAATGCAGCAAATCGTTTCTTTACAGACAGGAGAGGCGATCGCCCAAACAACAGCGACAGATCCCTATGGTTTTGGTTTGGGGATTATCCAGGGTTACGACGAACGTTGGGGCAATTATTGGTTTTATCAAGGCGAAACACTGGGCTATCGTTCATTTTATGTGTATTTCCCTTGTAATCAAGTGATTATTTCTGCTCTATTTAATAGCTCTGTAGATGCTCAGAATAACCACGCCCGCAGTTTAATCCAGCAGGTCTACGGTACTCTTTTAGAAGATGATCCTGCGTTGATATGTCAGACTTGAGTGTTGGAAAACGAATTTGCCCATCCTAGACAAGCAAGTTTAGCCTGAGTGTAGACCCAAGCCGATTTTATTTGTTCGATGCCGTCTTCATAAGCAAGGATTAAAAAAATCTTCCGCTGCTTAAGCTTGGTGAATATTTCTATCGGGGAGCTTAAGCATTGGAAGACAAGAATCAATTAAATTTGGCCTAGATTGATAGCTGGTTAGCGCACTGTAAAGGCATAACGATCTTGGACGACATAACCACCCGCAGACCAGTTGTAATAGACCCGTACTTCATAGTTGCCGGGGGCGAGACCTCTGAATTGGCGGGAGCCAGAGCGTTGTCCTTGGGTATAAAACCATTCACCGTAGCTATCATCAGGGGCATTGGCCGCAACAATGGTGATCCAATCCTGGCGATTACCAGGGAGATTAGCATAGTTCACCATAATCGGTTCATTGGCTTGGTAGACAGTCTTATTTGTCGAGATATGACGGTTGTTAATTGGTGTTACCGTTTGCGTCCCGACAGTGAAACGGTAGCGATCCTGGACGACATAACCGCCATTGGGCCAGTTGTGGTAAACCCGCACTTCGTAGCTGCCAGCAGCAAGACCTTTGAATTGACGGGAGCCAGAGCGCTGACCATCGGTATAAAACCATTCTTCGTAGCTATTGTCTGGGGCATTGGCCGGAACGATGGTAATCCAATCTCCAGAATTGCCCGGTAGATTGGCGTAGTTCACCATAATCGGTTCGCTGGGGGCGTAGGTTGTTTTTTGGGTGGCAACCTGTCGTCCCACTGGAACTTGACTCACTAGCACAGGGTAGGCGCTAGGGGTTGTGGTGGGAACCGTGGGGCGGGGATTGGCGATCGCCCCCTCAACCCAAAAGCCGAGGAGGACGGGTAAACAAGAGAGCAGGGGCCGTAAGGTGGATTTCATGGGGATTTTTAGAGGGAAAAGATAGGGAAAAGTAGTGCGCGAAATAAATTTCAGTTGGGTCTTGGGCAAACAAGTCCGTTAGATAGAGATAGTTGCTGAGGCCAAGAACTAATGCAGATTTTCTCGGAATAGCCGACTCTAGCTGAATTATAGGCAGCTCTTGGGGAGGTGACCTAGGTTTTCTGGCTGATTACAAGAAATTTTTCCCTAAAAAAAGTATTGATCAATCCTGATAGTTTCGCGTTGGGGGATATTCTCCTTCAAAAAATCGACGTTCTAGGCGATGGAGTTGCCACCAGAGTCCCGCTAAGACAATGATCACCGTGGCGATCGCCCCAAGGCTCCAAGTGGGCAAACCAGAAAAAATCGCGAAGGGCAAACCCAACCACAGGAGAAATCCCAAACCAATGACGCCTTTTTTCCCTTTCTGAATCCGATGAAGAGCCTGGGTACAACTGGCGCAATTTTTGGTGTGGGAATGGTAACGCTCTAACAATTGGCTTTGTTGTGGTTCTGCGGGCGAAAAATCTTCGTCTGGGAAAGGTTCGCCATACCGTTCTACCCATTGACGATAGGCCAACACAAACAAATCTGAACTGGTCGGTAAATAACAGGTTTTGGCATAGTTTTGGGTCGATTTTGCTAATTCCCGTTCCTGGAGATGCAAAAAGATTTGATCATCTTCAAGGATGCCCATTTGATTGAGATGGGAAAACCATCGGGGAGTAAATTTAAACGCGAGTCGGGGTATGGCTGCTTTAAAACGGAAGGGGAGTCGCACAATCGCCCGGCAGCGTCCTTTTTCGGTGGGGGTCGCGTAGACAACGGTCATCACCTGGCCAAAGGGACTTTCGGGAATGTCGTGCCACATGGCAGCCGGCGCAAAAAAGGTTGTTTTCTGGGAGCCGAGGGTGCCACGCCGGGGGCCTTCTTCCCAATTGCCCGTGAAGCCTGTTTTTTCTACTTCAGAAACATCGAGGATAAATTCCTTGGCATTTTTGCGGTTACCGACCCGGGGGTGGTGGGTAAAGGCCACATGACTCGTATCTAGGACATTTTCTAAGAGGGTTGTGGCGTCGTAGGGAATATCGCGAAACACATCGGCCATCACCCATTCCCCTGGATGTTGGTCTAACTGGGGCACCGTCGGGATTGGCGTTTGGGCTGCCTCGTGGCGATCGCCCCCATAGACAAACAGCAACCCTTGTTTAACGCAACTGGCATAGGTTTTTACCTGGGCTCTGGGACTGTGGTGGGCCTCACCGTCTGGGGCTTGGAAAGGAATTTTGGTACAGGCGCCCGTCTCCGCAAATTGCCAACCGTGGTAAGGGCATTCTAAACAGCCATCGACAATGCGACCTTCGGATAGGGGCGCGAGGCGGTGGGGACAGACATCGCTAAAGACTTGCCATTGCTGGGTTTTGGGCTGCCACCAAATCACGAGGGGTTCCCCCAGCAGCACGAAGCGGGTGGGTTTGGTTTTGTCGAGATCCTGCACGAAATGGATCGGATACCAAGCCTCATGCCAATCGAAGGCAGGCGTCGTGTCGGCAGTGGGTTCAGGGAGGGGCGTTGCAACCATAGATTAGAAAAGGAAATTTCAGACGGAATGATTGGGGTCAGTGCTTTTAGCTTAACGAATTGTTACATTTCCTTGGGGCGATCGCCTTTGGGTTTTGCCCCTTGCCTCCCGGTCGTCTTCACTACAATGGGATGGAAAACCGAGCCGCTAGAACTGATTTGGAGACCAAAACCGCGTGCGTAACATTACTCCCAACCAAAATTTTCCCCTTTCACTGATTGGGGTGGCGATCGCCCTGTTATTTTTCATCGTGCTCAATGCGTTTGTCATCATTAATCCTGGCCAAGCCGGTGTCTTGAGCGTTCTTGGGAAAGCCCAGGACGGCGCTCTCCTAGAAGGAATTCATTTCAAACCACCTCTGATTGCCAGCGTGGATGTCTATGACGTGACCGTCCAAAAATTTGAAGTCCCAGCCCAAAGCTCGACCAAGGATTTGCAAGATTTGACCGCCCGTTTCGCCATTAACTTCCGCCTCGATCCCGTGAAAGTCGTCGAAATTCGACGTACCCAGGGCACCCTACAAAATATCGTCTCGAAAATTATTGCCCCCCAAACCCAAGAATCCTTTAAGGTTGCCGCCGCCAAGCGCACCGTCGAAGAAGCGATCACCAAACGCACCGAACTTAAGGATGACTTTGATACCGCCCTCGAAACCCGCCTCGAAAAATATGGCATCCTTGTCCTCGACACCAGCGTCGTTGATTTAAACTTCTCCGCAGAATTTTCCCGCGCCGTCGAAGAAAAACAAATCGCCGAACAGCGGGCGCAGCGGGCTATCTACGTCGCCCAAGAAGCCGAACAGCAGGCCCAGGCAGATATCAACCGAGCCAAGGGGAAAGCCGAAGCCCAACGCTTGCTCGCGGAAACCCTCAAGGCCCAGGGGGGAGACCTCGTACTCAAAAAAGAAGCCATCGAAGCCTGGAAAGAAGGAGGCGCACAAATGCCTAAGGTGCTCGTCATGGGCGATCAACGCTCCAGTGCCCCCTTTATCTTTGATCTCAACGACATGCCGAAATAGCCCCACAACAATCAAAATTTTCACAAAATTACTATCGGGCGATCCAAAGGCGATCGCCTTTTTATGTTGCTTTTGACTAGCTGGAAACATTTTTTAAGCAGGGCTAGTCTTCAATAATCCCTGCATAAATTTAGCAATCCCCATTATTGTTCAGAACATTTCCAAGCAGTTGAAAACGAAAAAATCAGCGGAACATTTACGGGAACAAGTCGTCTAAAACCCTAGTAAATTTAGCTTAAATAATTTGATTTAAGCATTTTTTAAGTGAGAAGTGACGGTAACAACGCTAACCTGAAAATAAGCAGTCACCCTAATCTGAAACGCAAGGAAAAATAATATGCCTTCTATGAAGCGAACCCAGCAATCCACCGCTCTTCTTTTAGCCTTATCCCTCGGACTAGGAAGTACATTACCCTTCCAGGGATCGTTGCTGCAACCCGCAGCGGTGGTGGCCCAAACAAGCCAATTTCCAGATGTTCCGAGTAACTATTGGGCCACAGGCTTTATTAATGAATTGGTGAACCGGGGGATCATTGCCGGTTTTCCTGATGGTTCTTTTCGGCCCGATGCGCCTGTGACCCGTGCTCAATTTGCGGCCATGGTGCAGAAAGCCCTCCCCAAGAGCCAAGACCGCAATGCGATTAATTTTGTGGATGTCCCCAGCAGCTATTGGGCTTTTAATGCGATTAATAATGCCTACGAGATGGGCTTTCTTTCGGGATATCCAGGTCAGGTTTTCCGCCCCGAACAAAATATTCCCCGGGAGCAGGTTTTAGTCGCCCTAGCCAATGGTTTAAATTATTCAGCCCGTAACAACATCAATACCACCCTCGGCTATTACCAGGATGCAGCGAATATTGCTGATTTTGCCCGGAGCCCCATTGCCGCCGCGACAGAACAAAAAATGGTGGTGAACTATGCCAATTTGCAACAACTCAATCCCAAGCGCAATGCCACACGGGCTGAGGTGGCCGCGTTTATTTATCAGGCTCTCTTTTCCCAGGGTCAGGTACAGGCACTAAATTCCCCTTATATCGTTACCCAGGATGTGGTGGCTGTGGACTATCGCATCACAGCGGGCACGATTATTCCGATTAGTTACACCGCTGACAAAATTCTCTTAACCCAAGATGAAATTTTACCGGTGACCCTCACGGTGGATGCCAATATTGTCAATACCCAGGGGATAGTGCTGATTCCCCAGGGCAGTGAAATTCAAGGGGAGTTCCGACCGTCAGGAAATGGGACGCGCTTTGTCGCCCAACGCCTAGAGTTACCCAACGGCCAAATGTACAATATCAACGCGGCCTCCCAGGTGATCACAGATACGGAGAGTGTGCGTCGGGGCACTGATGTGGGCAATTTGTTGAGAAATGCGGCCTTAGGTACGGGGGCCGCCGCCGCGATCGCCGCCATTACTGGAGACCGGGCGATCGCCACAGAGGAACTCTTAATTGGTGCTGGCGCTGGCATCCTCGCCACCTTGATCCCCCAATTTTTGGGTCTTGATCGAGTGGATCTGTTGGTCGTAGAAACCAATACGGATCTCGATCTCACCTTGGCCAATGACTTGATTCTTCAGGTCAATCCCTAGGAAAAAGATTGTTTTAGGGTTTTTGAAAATTTGGCGATCGCCTAAGGGGATAATGGGGCTGGTTGGCTAGGGTTTGAGAGACATCACCATGCTCGCGCTTTTACAACAGTCCGGTTTACTGGCGATCGCCTTTATTTTTCTATTCATCTGGGGAGCCTGTTTCGGCAGTTTCCTCAACGTGGTGGTTTATCGGCTGCCAGCGGGTTTATCCCTGGCACATCCCCCCTCCCGCTGTCCCCACTGTGGCCACCAACTAGGGGCGCAGGAAAATATTCCGGTGTTGGGTTGGCTCCTGTTGGGGGGCAAATGTCACTGGTGTAAAACGCCCATTGCCGCCCGGTATCCCCTCGTCGAAACGCTGATGGGCTTGCTCTGTGTTGCCACAGTGGTTCAATTTGGACTAACCCTAGAGGCGATCGCCGCCTTTACCCTATTGTTTTGGTTAGTGGCCCTGGCCCTCATTGATTACGACACTTTTACCCTGCCCAACCCCTTAACCCAATCGGGCCTCGTACTCGGTCTCCTCTTCCAGATGGGGCTGGGTTTCCAGGCGAATGGCTTCCCTGGCGCGATCTATGGGCTAATGGGTGGCATTGGGGCGGCGGTATTGGGGCTTTGGCTACTCGATGGCATTGGTGTCATTGGTTCGGCGGTGCTGGGTCAAGAGGCCATGGGGGGCGGCGATCCGAAACTTTTGGCGATGATTGGCGCTTGGCTGGGTTGGCAAAACGTCCTCTTAACGGTAATTTTGGCCTGCGCCCTGGGCACGATGATTATTGGTGGGGCCATGGGCCTCGGCAAACACCAGCGGGGTCAACATTTACCCTTTGGGCCGTTTCTTGCCTTAGGGGCAATCATTAGTCTGTTTTGGGGCGATCGCCTGATCGAACTCTACCTAAACGCGTTTTTGGGTTGAAGCTTTTCTGTATGATGAGGGATGGTCGAAATCTAGGGCAATACCAATCGTGAAAACTCCCCGCTGGCAACGGCGCAAACTGAGTCTCAGGCAACGGCAACTGGAAATCTTTACCGTGGCCGCCCAGTTTATCTTCCGGCTGGGCAAAGACCGACTCCCCGGTGGCAACCCTGCCCGCAAACGCCATCGCCAAGCCCGCTGGCTCGTGAATCACCTCCTGGATCTGGGGCCGACCTTCATCAAAATTGGCCAGGCCATGTCAACCCGCCCGGATCTATTTCCCATCGAATACATCGAGGAACTGAGCCAACTCCAAGACCGGGTGCCCCCATTTAAGGGTCAAGCGGCGATCGCCGTCATCGAGCAAGAATTTAACAAATCCATCTACGCCCTCTTTAAGGATTTTGAACTAGAGCCCCTCGCCTCCGCTAGCCTGGGCCAAGTGCACCGGGCTACCCTCTACAGCGGCGAAGAAGTAGCCGTAAAAGTCCAGCGCCCCGGCCTGAGTCGTCTGTTCCAAGTGGATATGCAAGTCCTCGAAAAACTTTTGCATTGGGCCAGTTATTTTTTAAAAGACCTCAAAAAATACAATCTCAATCAGATTTACCGGGAATTTTTCGAGCTTCTCTACCAAGAAATTGACTACATCCATGAAGGGAAAAATGGCGATCATTTCCGGCAAAATTTCGCCGACGATCAGCAAATTCTCGTGCCCAAGGTTTATTGGCAATACACCACCCGCAAGGTCTTAACCCTCGAATATTTACCGGGCATTAAAATTGACGACCGGGCCGCCCTCGAAGCGAGCAATATTGACCCAGACCATGTGATCAGCCTCGGCATTTCTTCTTACCTCAAACAACTGCTCCAGGATGGCTTTTTTCAGTCCGATCCCCACCCCGGCAATATGGCCGTCGATGCCACAGGGAAGCTGATTTTCTATGATTTCGGCACGATGACCGAAGTCAAATCCATGGAAAAAACCCAGATGATGCGTACGTTTTTTGCGGTGCTGCGCAAGGATACGGACGAGGTGGTCGAAACTCTGGTTTACATGGGCCTCATCGAGCCGATGGCAGATATGACCCCGGTGAAACGGATGATCGCGTTTCTTTTGGATCGGTTTCGCGATCGCCCCATTGATCTCCAGGAATTTGAGCAGATTAGTAACGAGCTCTACCTGATGTTTGAGCAGCAACCGTTTCGTCTGCCGCCCCAAATGACTTTTATCATCAAGGCTCTCACCACCCTCGATGGCATTGCCCGCGCCCTCGACCCCCAATACAATCTCATGGCGGCGGCCCAACCATTTATTCGTAGCTTGGCCGTGAGTCACAAACCTGGGGAAAATCGCCTGGGGAGCCTCGCTCAACAGACTAAAGAATTTGTCCTGTACCAATTCCAGAAACCCAGCCGCACCGAAATGGCCATTAAACGCCTCGAATCACGCATCGAGTTAGGGGAACTGCAATTTCGCGTTAAATCCGTTGAAGGCGATCGCCAATTGCGCCGAATCTACCTCGCGATCAAAACCATGATGTATGGCATCCTCTGGGGTTTTAGCAGTGTGGTCGGTATTTTAGTCTGGAGTCAGGCGGCCTCTCTCTTCCTCATCGGGGCGATCGCCCTTACCGTATTTTTCTTTGGCCTCCAAACCCTCCGCGCCCTCCTCCAACTGCTCATCCAAGAACGCCTCGATCACTTAATCCGTCGTTAAGAGGCTCCCCCAATTTCAATTTAGACACCATTGGAACAGCACAAGGTAAAAATCCTGAAATTCCTTGCTATATCTAGGTTTGAAACATATTAATGGGGTGTCAAGATCGGTGGGGTCAAAGTCTTTTCGTAGCTAAACATACTACTTTTAACCAAGTCTTTATGGTAAGAAAATAATCTCTTTCTGTAGCATTAGTATTGCTCAGATTAACTAATAGAGTTGCCCCCAAGCACCATGAATTTTCAATCTTGCCCTAGCCCCATTTATTCAAGCTTTTTGTACTGCGGTTTGAGCCTAGTCACCAGGCAACCCGATAAAACTATGAAATCCATATTTTTCAGGCGATAAAGTCGATCTAGAATAAATTGCCCCTGACATAATTTTGTCGCTGCGCTTACCCACTACCCTCCCGATCCATGTTTCCCAGCCATGGGTAAAGACCAAAGGCGCTAAACCCTCTTCAAATCAATTCCCGCTAGTGTGTTTCATATGAAAGTGCAAGATGCCATCACCAAAAACGTTGTGATTCCGGGCCAAGTCCTCCAATCCCTGATCCAACGGCAAATGTCGGGGACCATGACCATTTACGATCCCTTAGATGAATCGGTATTTTGGCAGCTTTATTTTGGGGGCGGGAAGCTGCATTTTGCCACCAGTGGTATGGGCAAACGGGAGCGCTTAACGTATCTTTTGGGGCAACTGTTTCCGAAAGCGAAATTTCCCATGGGAGATAGCTTTTCCCAAGATTATGATTACATTTGTCAAATTTGGAAAGCTGGAAAATTATCCCTCCAGCAAGTCCGCCAAGTTTTATTTTTTACGACCCAAGAGGCGATCGCCCAGTTTTTATCCCTGCCCCGCGCTGCCATTAAATTTGAACGCGCCCTTAATTTAGATCCCCTGTTGCTGTCCCTGTCCCTCAAGGAAATGGTGCGCCCAATCCAGCCGACCGTTCGCCAATGGGTACAACTCCGCCCCGAAATCGCTTCCCCTTTCCAGCGCCTACAAGTCAAAGATTTCCGTGAAATCCGGAGCCGCTCCTGGCTAAACCTCCAGGACTATCAATTTATGGAAAGCCTCCGGGAGCCCCTCGACCAACAAGTCACCCTCTATGAGCTGAGTCACCACACCCGCCGTTCCACCCTCGAACTCAGCCAACTCTTCCATCCCCTCGTCAAAACAGGCTTGATTGAAGTTATTCCCTATGCGGGCGTTCCCCAAAAACCCAAACCCCGCATTGCCTGTATTGATGACAGCAAATCAATACAACGGGTCGTCAAAATGACCCTAGAAGCCAGTGGCTTTGAGGTTATCGGGGTCACTGAACCTGCTTTATCTCTGAGTACCTTTGCTCGCCAACGGCCAGAACTAATTCTGATGGATATCAACATGCCCGAAATCGATGGTTACGAGCTTTGTCGCCTGTTTAACCAATCCGAAATGCTTAGGGATATTCCCGTGGTGATGCTTACGGGGCGCGATGGAATTATTGATCGCCTCCGTGCCAAGATGGTGGGGGCTTCTGACTACATCGCTAAACCGTTCAATCCCCAGGATTTGATACGGATGGTGCAGTCCTATGTGGAGCAAACATCAGCGCAATCTACGCCCTAGAGGTTGTATTTCATAATCTCTAAACTCAATTTTCAGAATAAATTGCGCCAAGTTCTAACACTGATCAAGAAAATAAGATGAAAAAAGTTTTAGTTGTTGATGATTCTAAATCGGAACAAACCCTTGTCCGGGCACTCCTGGAAAAAATGAGCCTAGAGGTCAGCCTGGCGGACAATGGCGATGAAGCCTTAACTTGGCTGCGCAACCATGACCAACCGGATCTAATTTTCCTCGATATTGTGATGCCTGGGCTCAATGGCCTCGATTTATGCCGAGAAATTCGTGAAAGTCTGGGTTACGAGGAGGTGCCAATTATTTTTTGTTCTAACAAAAGCCAGGACTTCGACCGTTTTTGGGCGTTACGTCAAGGGGGCAATGCTTATTTAACGAAACCCTACAGTCCGATGGAATTCATGAAAACAGTCAAAGAGTATTTGGCTTAGATAGTGCTGTTTTTTCTTCGATAAAGGTCTGATTTTGCCATGGTCGCTCCCTCTACCCAAACCGATTTCTTCCGGGTTCAACTGTATCCTGCTGGGGCTGATCCCCTTGCCCAAACACGCTTGTTGATTCCCCTAGAGAATATGTTGGAAGTGATGACCCTGCCCCGCCAAGACATTTGCCCGGTACCAGGGGTCGCTCCAGGGGTGTTGGGGGTGACGAACCAACGGGGGCAGTTGATTTGGGTGGTGGATCGGCGATCGCCTTCGGGATTAGGAACATCCGCAGCGCGGCCCAATCCCCAGGAAAAGCTAACGGTGGTGCTCCTGGGCCAGGGAGATGCAGGGCAAGTGGGCTTTGTGGTGACCCAGCTTGAGGGCATTGCGCCGTTTGACTTGGGGGGGGCGGCTCCGGTGGCGACGGCTTGGCAGAGATTTTATCCCCATTGCGATCGCCAACTGGTCAAGGGGCCAGAGACGGGATTTACGTTGGCCATGGGCCATTTATCTCACTACCTACAGGGCACCCCGGTCAATCAGTAAGTTTTGAATTTTTTCAACGTCAATTTCACAGAATCACTACCTATGGGCACAACAGAACAGACCATGAACACGGCAACTTCTCCGGCTTTTTCTGAGGAAATCAAAGAACTCCAGGCGGCGATCGCCCTTGATCCGACAGATATTGTGATGAAAATCAGTCTGGCGAGTCAACTGGAAACCGAAGGCTTTTTGCCGGAGGCGGCGGAAGTTTACCGCGACATTGTGGCTTCGGATCAAGACGGCGTCTTTGCCGCCAGTGCCCAACAGGCGCTCCTTGCCCTAGGGGAAGCGATGGATTTCCCAGAGGTAAAGAATGGCAATGGTAACAATGGCGATCGCCCAGCGGCATCAACCAACGGGAACGGAACAACGGCTACGGCCCACCCGCCAGAATCTCCCATTGTCCTAGAAGTCTCAGAAACGAAAGAATACAGCCCAGAGATTGTGGCATTGCAAGCAGCGATCGCCGCTGACCCCACAGACATGGTGGCCCAAATTAGCCTCGCCAGTGCCCTCGAAAGTGAAGGCTTTTTTCCAGAGGCGATCGCCAGCTATCAGCAAATCATTGACCAAGATCCCGAAGGCATTTTTGCCGCCAGTGCCACCAAAGCCCTTGGAGATCTTCAGGCACAGTTGCCCCAGTCCGATCCAGAGACCGATGACCCCTCGGCGATCGCTCTCCCAGACCAAACCCCCAAACCCGTTGCCCTGGTTTACGACGATGTTGACTATACCGATGTCGATGTCACCTCTCCTCCCCTGAAGCGACTACAAAACCTTTCCATTGCCCAGAAACAATTTATCGGTATTTTTGTTTCCAGTGCCATTGCGATCGCCGGAGTGGTGGCAGCAGGGGCGGTGATTATTGTTACTTCTGGGCGATCGCAGCTGCGGGAACAGGCCACCTCAGAGCTCGCGGTCAACGACATTAACTACAACGTCAAAATTGACCAGATGGGTTTTGGGTTCCGGGGCCAATCGGATAATGCCGCAATCATCGCCGCCGCAGCGGCCTACCAAAGTACAGGTACCGTTCCCCCTGAGCAGCTCGCCCAGGTGCAGGCCATTCTCCAAAACGAAATCCAAGCCCGTAATATCGAATATGCCACCCTGGTCAGTACGAATCTCCGGATTATCACCAACGGCAACGGCGATCGCCAAGGGGAAGTGTTTGACCCCAATGGCCTCGTCACCCAAGCCCTCCAAACGAGACAGCAACTCAAAACCAGCGAACTGCTCTCTTGGGATGACCTGAATCGAGAAGTAACCAGATTCCCCATTGGCACCAAAAAAGGCGAATTTGCCCTCGTCCGCTACACCGTCACCCCCGTGATCGGCAGTAACGATAATCTGCTTGGAGCCTTGGTTTCCGGCGATGTGATTTTCAATGCCAAATTGGATATTGCCGCGAATACTGTCAGTGCGTTCAATGGCGGTTACAGTGCGATTTACCAAGTCAACCCCGATGGTGGTTTCCAGCTCGCCAGTGCCCTCTACCAACAGGATGCCCAGGAAGAAGGGGAAGACAGTACCCGTAAGGTGATCCAGACCTCCCTTAATGCCCCTGATCTGCTCACACTACCGGATTTCTCTTTCCTGACGGCCGCCGTCAACGCTAGGGGGGAAACCGTGGTCGATACCCAGGTGATCGATGGCATCTCCTACACCCTCGCGGCGGAATCCATTCTCAATAGCGCCGGGGAACCCGTGGCGATCATTGTCCGGGGCACCGATGAAAATACCCTCAATGCCCTAATCCAGGACAGCTTACTGCTTCAGACAACGGTGGGTTTAATTGGGGTCTTTGTGGCGGCTGGTCTAGCGTGGCTCCTGGGACGCACGATCACAAGACCGATCAAGCGCCTTCAAAAGGTAACCACCGAGTTTGGGGCCGGGAACCTTGATGCGAGGGCCGAAGTTTTTGCAAAGGACGAAGTGGGACAGTTAGCCACCACGTTTAATAATATGGCAGCTCAAATTCGCTCCATTACCGATGCCGTCGAAGCCCAAGCTCAAGCTAAAGATCAAGAGGCGGCCTTCCAACGCCAGGAGCGGGAACGTCTCCAGGAAGGGGTGATTCGGTTGTTGCTCCAAATTGAAGAGGTGCGCCAGGGGAACCTCACGGTACAGGCGATGGTAGACGAAGGGGAAGTGGGTTCCATTGCCGATGCCTTCAATGCCACCCTCCGGAGTCTGCGGGCCTTGGTTTCCCAGGTGAAATCTTCGGCAGACGAAGTATATGATTTGGCGATCGTCAACAATGACCTGATCACGCGCCTCTCCACTGAAGCCACAGTCCAGGAACAGGCGATCCAATCGGCGGAACGTTCGGTACAAGGTATTGCCCAATCCATTCAAGCGGTGGCGAAATCGGCCCAGGGGGCAGCCCAAATTGCCCGAAAATCCCGCTTGGCGGCCCAGGAAGGCCAGGCGACCATGGACGAAACGGTGACAAGTATTGATCTGATTCGGGGTTCAGTGGCAGATACCTCGAAGAAAGCGAAACGTCTGGCGGAATCTTCCCAGGAAATTTCGAAGATCGTTAACATTATTTCTGACATTTCCGAAAAGACGAACCTCCTGGCCTTTAATGCTTCCATTGAGGCAACGCGAGCCGGGGAAAATGGCCAAGGTTTCCGGGTGGTCGCTGATGAAGTACGTCGCTTGGCAGAACAGGTCACCACAGCAGCCCAGGAAGTGGAGCAGTTGATCGGCGGGATTCAAGAAGAAACGGCCCAAATGATGCAGATGATGGAGGAAAGTACTTCCCAAGTAGTCACGGGAACAGAATTGGTGAAAAAGACGAAAACGACCCTCCAGAGTGTGTCCCGCATTAGTGAGGAAATTGACAAGGTGCTGGCGCGGATTTCGAAGGCGATGGTCTCCCAGCGGGATGTGTCTGGGAAGGTCACGAAAATTATGCAATCGGCGGCGGAGGTGGCCCAAAAGACGGCGGCTGAATCCCAAACGATGTCTGGTCAGTTGGATGCGCTAACCCAGGTGGCGATCGCCCTGAAGGATTCTTCGTCCCGCTTTGAGATTGAGTAACGTTTGTATTTTTCGGCTGTTTTAATGTTCTTTTACTATCTTTGCCATGTTGGATGCTGCTAGTTTAAAGGCGATCGCCCTCGAAGCCCGCCACTGCTTTTTGCTGGAAGATGCCCCGGATTTTGTTGAGTTGTTCCACCAAAGTATGGGGCTGTTGCAAGCAGAACTCCAACAACCCGCAGGCCACGATCAGGCAAAGCTATACCAAGATCTGGTGCGCGCTGCCCATTCCATCAAAGGAGGCGCTGGCATCGCAGAATTATCGACCCTGCACAACCTAGCCCACCAGATGGAGGATCTCTTAGAGGCGATCGCCGCCGGCCGGATTAAAGAAGAACAGACTGCACTCGATTTGATCAGCCTCGCCATGGAAGAGGTGCAACATTGCCTCGACTTGGCAGCCCGGGACGACGATCACCCAGGGGACAGTCCGGGGGCCGCACAAATGGCGATCGCCCTCCAAGAATTTCTCGGTCAGGCCCAGACCCCTGCACCCGAAGCCATTGCTCCTGCTGGTAATGCCCCCAGTAAATTTGTCGCCACCGCCCTCAAGGTGGATCTCGAAGCCTGTGTGCAGCGCCTCGAAAAACTCCTCACCCACGATCCCACCCCCCGCAGTGCCGCCCGCCAACTCAAAACCCTCGAAGAAGAATGCCGCCTCCTAGGGGATGCCCTTGGGGTTCCCTGGCTGAAGGCCATTGCCACCCTGATCCAAACGGCCCTAGATAGTGCGGCCATTGATTCCGTTACCCTCAGCCAAGGGGCGATCGCCGAAATTCGTCGTCTGACCCAGGCATACCTAACCAACCCTGATGAGGCCAAGATTAGCGAATCATTCCAAGCTCTCCTAAGCGTTCCAGAACCACCAAAACTTGAGATCCCAGAGACTGATCCCAGTCCCGATCCAGTTCCTGCCACGCCGGTTAATGCCACGCCAAAACCTGCTCCCAAACAAACCTCTAGCCTGCAAATTCGGATGCCGATCCAGCAACTCAACCGCATGGGGAATGCTGTCGGGGAACTGTTCATTGGCTATGAAAAACTCACCCGGCACCAAGATCAACTCCTCCGGGCTAGCCGCAATCTTAAAAAAAGAACCCAGCAACTCAACCCGATCCGCGATGAAGTGACAGCCCTCTACGATAAATTGGCTGTGGCTACCGCTGGTTCTGGCCAAAATGGTGGCAGCCAGAAACCGTCCTTAGAATTGGCCACTGCGACCCATACGGAATTTGACACCCTCCACTTTGACCAATACACCCAGGCCCATTCCCAACTCCAGCAGTTCCAGGAACTGATGGTACAGGTGCAGGAGATCCAGGAAGATTTGGAACTAATGCGGTGGGAGTTCCAAGAATCTTTAGAAGGGGTGCGGCAACAGTTAGAGTATCTCAACCAGGATCTGACTCAATCCCGCCTGATGCCCTTTGGTAACTTGGCACGCCGTTTCCGTCAGTCCTTGGAGACCTTAAGCAAACGCTATCCCCAGATGGCACAGCTAGCCATTGAGGGGGAACAGGTTTTGGTGGATCAAGCAATTTTGGAACAATTGCGCACGCCCCTGACCCACTTAATTCGGAATGCCTTTGACCATGGCATTGAACCGCCCCAGGAACGCCGCCAAGCCCAAAAAACCGAGACGGGAACCATTCGCCTCAGTGCGCAATTGCGGGGCAATATGGTGGAAATTTTGGTGCAAGATGATGGCCGGGGCATTGATCTAAACCGGGTGCAACAAAAGGCGATCGCCAAGGGACTTTGCGCACCCAACCACCAACCGACCGAAGCCGAAATCCTTGAATATTTATTTGCCCCAGGCTTTTCGACCCGGGACACCGTCAGCGATCTCTCCGGTCGGGGTCTAGGCCTGGATATTGTCCGCCTCGAACTGGCCCAACTCAAAGGCACCATTACCGCCAGTAGTGAGCGTCACCAGGGCACACAATTTACGATCCGCATTCCCCTGAGCTTTAATATTTTGCCGTTGCTCCTCTGCCGCTGCCAGCAACAGGCGATCGCCTTTCCCTCGGTGACTGTCCAGGCTGTGCTCTCGCTGGTTAACAAAGACAATTTAGAGTATCCAGAATTTCTTGATTGGCAGGGCACCCCCCTTAAACTCCATGCCCTCGATCAACTGCTGCCCTATCCCCAAAGCAATCTCCTCTTGCCCCCGGAACAGCGACCAGCGCCCACCATCGGTCTGATCGTGCGTCAGGGGAAAAAATCTTTGGCGATCGCCGTGGATGAAATCCTTGGGGAGCGGGAACTGGTGCTGAAATCTCTAGATAATACTGTGGCCTATCCTCCCTACGTTGCGGGGTGTACCGTGTTAGGTTCCGGGGAAGTGATTCCGGTGCTTTTACCCGATGCCTTTGATCAACTCTTGGCCAGCCCAGAGCAACCCCAAGCTTCTAGCCCTGCCCCTGAACAACCCAAGCGCCAACCGACGATTTTGGTCATTGATGACTCTGTTGCTGTCCGCCGTACCCTCAATAAACTGTTGAATCAAGTCGGCTATCAGGTGCAGCAGTGCCGGGATGGCAAAGAAGCCTGGAACCTCCTCAACCGCTCAAAACAGACCTTTGATCTCGCAATTTGTGACCTGGAAATGCCTGGTTATGATGGCTTTACCCTCTTGCAAATGGTGCGGGGCCAAAGCCGATGGGATCATTTACCCTTCGTAATGCTCACCTCCCGCGATAATGATCTCCACCGTCAGAAAGCCCAGGATCTCGGTGCCAATGATTACTTCACAAAACCGTTTCACCCGGTGCGCTTCCTGAAGGCGATCGCCCAATATGTCGAGGCTTAACCGCAAACCAAGATTACAGGCGCAAATCCAATTCTGTAAATTCTTCAGCATCTATCTCAATGCGGAGCTGGCCCGGTTTAGCGGGTTTGCCATCGATGAATAGGTCATAGACACCAGTTCCTACGGATTCTAGATAGTAGATACCTGCGCCATTGGTCACCGACAATGATCGCTCCTGGGGGTTGTTTTGGTTGACTGCTTCGACCCTTACCCCACCCAGTGGTTTCCCTTGGGCATTGACCACCGTGCCCGCGACAATGTAGGCACGGGTAAGGGGCACATAAATAGGCGTGTAACTACCAGCACTCACTTCTACTGCAAAGGCCGACTGCGTTGTCTGCCAGCCCAGGGGCAAGCCCGCCGGATCTACATCGAAGCGATAGGTATCCGGTGGCAGTCGCACAAAGATTCCTCTCCGTCGCAAATCCGGCTCATATTCACTAAAGCGGTTAATGGGCTGTTCGTTAATCAAGAATAAAAAGTCTGCGGTTTCCGCCTCAATCCCTTGCAAATAGGCCGTTTCTGTTTCATCTTGGACACCATTCCGATTGGCATCGATAAAAGGGATCACCACAATGCCACCCTCTGTTCGTAAACGTTCAAAGCGACTGGGTTTTAGGCTGAAATTAGGTGAAAGGATTGCATCGGAACCAATGAGGAGGCTGAAGCTTGACTCATTACCCGTAAGAGAAATATCTTGGTACCGCGCGGTTAGATTCAGGCCCAAGAGCTGATTGGTGGTTACAGCAATTTGCCATCCTGCTCCCTGGGTGCCAACGCCATAGCCAAGATCGACGATCCAGTCGGAAAGGCGATCGCCCACCGTCGAATTTGCCTCATAGCGCCACCCTGCCACGAGCAGCTCGTTCGTCCGGGCCTCGTTGTCCTCGTTGGGGCTACTTTGGTAGCGCGCAAAGACCGAGTGACCCGTATCCACCAGGGCTTCAGGATTACGGAAAAAATACTCTACTTCCGTTGCAATCTGACGGTCACGCAGCCGGTGGTCTAGGGTGAGGTTTTGATAGCGGGAAAACAATCGCCAATCAAGGCTTTGGTCGGCACTAAAGGTTACGCTATTGCGAATTAAAAGATCCCCAAGGGCACCACTGAGGTCGAATCCACCTTCCAGGGCTTTATTGTTAAAGCTCCAACCAACCCGCGTACTAAAACCCGGAAAAAGCCGCCAAGTGGCCTGGGCGATTTGATCGCTGCTGTTACTGTTGAAGGCAAGACGAAATTTGTCACTGACATCCCAGCGGGTGCGAATGCGCTCAGACAGTTCATCTTTGTCAAACTCAAAATCAAACCTCTGGCCTGGATTGAAGCGGACATTTAGATCGTAGCGGAAATCAGATTGTTGTTCTCCCCGTTGTTCGTCGCTATTAAAGGTTGCTGCCCCAGTAATTCGCAGGGGCAATCGACCGGGCTGAAAGAAAAATTCCCCTAGACCTTTAAGTTGACCGTCGTAAAAAAGACCCGTACCGAGGGTGAGATTGTCCGTGGCGCCCCAACGGTAGGCGAATCCTCCCTGGAGATCATTCGAGAGGGAGCCAAAAAAAGTATCCGCTTGTCGAAGCCGTTCAAAGCCAGCAGAGAGGAGGAGGGCTGAGGTACCTTTACTCAGCTGCCCAGGCAGAGAAGAAAATTCAGCGGCCCGAATTTCTGGGAAGGCACTCAGTTGACCATTGGGATAAAGTCGAAGTTCGTAGCGATTACCGGCTATGCCGCCTCTGCCTTTATTGGTAGAAGCACTGGGAATATTTTCAAAGCGATAGATGCCAGACTGATCAACGAGTTGTTCCCCAACAATTAAATTGCCATTTTTATTGACCAGTTGAACGAGGGTCCCTGGTTCGGCGCGGCCTCGGATATCACGCTCTAGGCGATCGCTATTGAGACGTTGTTGGGGATTAAAGCCATCGCTGGCATTGGTAAATTCGGTGGGAGGTTGAAAGCCAAAGCGGCGCACGATACTGACACCTGTATAGCGACCACTGCCCTCTGGCCAAAAGGTACGCTGATCGCCGATGACATAGTCGGTGCTAGGGGTTTGGCGTAGGTATTGAAATTCTTCGAGTTGCCAACTGCGGGGATCGGTTAAATCGCGTTGATCAATCTTGCTGTACCAACTTCCCCCAAAAAATGTCCCGATGCCAACCAGATCGCCTTCGTATTCTGTGGGGCGATCGCCTCCTCCTGTCACACGAACTTCTTGACCAATGGCACTAAAAGACAAATTCGGAGCTTCAATGCGGGGTAAACCCTCCAACACAATGGGCCGCTCCGGGAGGGAATATCGCCCAGTTAATCCCAAAGAACCTGATGCCCTCAGCCACTCAGGGGTCAGAACAATAGCATATTCAGAAATATCAAACTCCACCGGAATTTGTAGCAGATCGCGGATCTGGGTGACGGTGAATACCAAGCCCAATTGTGGATCTGTATCGAGAAGGCTGGGATCGAGCCTGATGACTGCCGCCGGAGACCGCAACTCTATGGTGCCATCGGCAAGGGGGGTTGCCGTAAATTGGAGCGCTTTGAGGACATCATTGTAGGCGATCGCCCAGTTGGAAAAATCAATAGCTTGAATGCCATTTTCTGAACCCCGAACCAAGGTGCCAGGATTGGCCGTGCGATCGCCAAGCTTAATCCCCACTGGAATCAAATCAAAGGATGCAGGGAAAGTCTCCGACGTGGTTTCCGTTGCACCATTATCAGCAGGCTCGCTGTCCTGTTGGGCATCAACAACCTCAGCACCCAATAGGAAAAGCATGAAAAAGCTGAATAGTAGTAGCCGAAAGGTCAAGGGTAAATACTCTAAACGACGGGGAAAAATGTGAGACTTTTTCAGGTTAGAGTGCGCCACAGTTTCTTACAACAAAATAAGTCATCTGGCTGAATTTATTTTTCCCATTGGTGAGGGTCGGGTTAAGGCAAACTACCGTGCGGCAGGCACCGTGACATCAAAGGAAAATGGTGTTGTGGTCACTGCTCCAGATTCGCTCCATTGCAACTGCCCTGCTACTTGATAGGTTCCCGCTGGTAAGTTAGTCCGGTCTGGGGGCAGCTCTAGGGGGAAAAGGCGATCGCCTCCGGCAATTACAGTACGTTGATCAATATCTGCCTGGAGCAAAGGCTGATCATTTTGTGACAATGTCCAGGTGCCTTTTGATTGCACCGTACCATTGCTGGGGTTACTCACCAAAAGTTGAAATTCTTGTTTCGTTGGATCGTAGCTCGCCTCAACGGGAGTCAAGGCAAAATTGACCTGGCCATGTTTCACGTAAACTGTCACCCCCACACGGGCCCGAATACTCAAACCGCCCCCCGCTTCATCTCGTTCTCGCAGGGGTTCAGCAAAGATCACCGACCGATATTCACCATTTGCCGTCGAAGGCAACATTCGCGTAATCAGTCGCACTCGTCTCGTTTGGCCGGGTTCTAGAACCAACTCCCTAGGGGAAAACATCAAATAAGGACTGAGGTCATAGGGATCGGACTCTGCGGTGGCAAAACCAGTTCGAGTATAGGTAAAAGATTCCGCCGAGAGGCGTACCCGCTGGGATTGGGTTCCCTGGTTTGTTAGACTGATCACCCCATTCGCCATCCCCTGGCTGGTTTCTGTTTTGATCACCATGGGAGAGACTTGCACCTGGGCGTTGAGGGGGAGTGGCAAAAGTAAAGCCAAAGAACAGAGCGCCCAGCTAAGGTTTTTGCGCCAAGACACAACAGAATAAGCCATAGGACAAGGAAGAAAAGAAGTAATGGATAAAGATAAAGATGATGGCCTAGAAGCAATCTACGGAGAAAGGTTACTTACAAATTGCCTATGTGTGTATTATTTAGCCGTAATGGTGACAGTGGTTTGGGCGTTGTATTCTGAAGCGAACAGTTGATCACTATTCGGCGTCCAGGTGGAGCGAATCGTTAAGGTTGCATCACCATTGTCATCTGTATTTTGGTTTTCAATAAGCTCTGGGCCACTGTAATTGTTGAAGCCGTTGCCATTGAGTTCATAGGCGAATTGATGGGTTGCGGTCAGGTTGGTTGCCCCCCCTGTTGGCGGCGTGTAGGTAGCGCTGTCTGCACTAAAGTTGATATCGACGGTGGTGGCATTACAGTCAAACTTCGCTGTATCGCTGGCTTGAAGCTGGGAAACATTGGGTTCACTGCCTGTTTTGATATAGGGGGTGGCTGTTTCCCGGAAGCGAATCACATTATCGAGGACGCAACTGGGGCTGACCGTACTACTGATTGTGGTAGTTTCATCAGCAGTGGTGCCCCCACCAACTGGGGTTACATCAACTTCAAACTGGGTGGTGTAGGTGCCAGCGGCAAATTCGGAGGTGCTCCCCTGGAGTGCAAAGCGGGATTGGATATTCACCGTGATCGTTCCGGTACCATCGAGGAAGAGATTTTCGCCTTTACCACCAGCAGTTGACACGACTAAATTGGTTGAGCCACTGTTATTTACGGTGGTTTGAGTATCGACCAGATTCGTAAAGGAACCACCCGAACCAATCGAAATCGTATGAGTAACACCATTCGGAGAACCGAGATCCAGATTAGCCGGGCCAGCGGTTGGTGCAGTGAGCGGCAGTAGCGTCACATCTAGATCAACATTGCTGAGGTTGCTTCCTCCGGTCGTGCCATCATCGGTACAGCGAAATGTCACGGCGTAGCTTTCGGTTTGGGTTGTGCTGGTGACATCGTAGCTGAGAGGGGAAGAGGGGACATTCGTCGTAAAGCATCCTGGGGTTTGGGCGGAGGCTTGCTTTGTTTGGAGTCCCCCCAAAAACAGAGAGAGGAAGATGATCTGAAACCACCACTTGGGAGATGGAACGGCTTGAGAATTCATTACCTGAAGTGTGATCCGATGACGTTATTGCTTGATATTTTAGAAGCTGCCGAAGAGAACAGATTGAGCAAAGGCACAAATAATTTGAGAATGAAAAGAAATTCCCCCAATAATCCGGATAGAGGGGGAGATTCCAATAGAGAATTAGTTAGGAGTCACTGTTACAGTGATATCAGCAGAATAGTCCCCGGCTAACATTCCATTAGCTCCGCTCCATTTAGATTCAACACCCACTCTAAATAAGCCAGTTGCATTTACTGCTTGAGAAAATCCAGCAACGCCAGTAGCCTCATTAATGATCGTACCAGACGTTGGATCTGGATTTACAAGAGTATCAGTATCGTCTACCGCATATTTAGCAACATGAGTGGCAACTAAGCCACTTGCATTTGTAGGAGCCATTGGTTTTGAAGTAACAGGTGCAGCGATCGCAACAGTAGCAGTGTCGGTATTACATTCAAAATCAACATACTGAGTTTCAGAAAGCTCAGTGACATCTACGCCACTACCTGTGGCTGTATAAGTTCTGTCGCCGGCATCAAATGCTACTGCACCATCATCGTTGGAGAGTGCACAAGCTGGAGCGACCGTACCCGAAAAAGAAGCGGTGTCATCAACTGCGTAGGCTGACAGCATTGTGAAGTTGGCAGCGGTAATGGCCGAAACAAAGATCGTACCACCAACAATAAGCTTGGCAGATTTGGTGCTAAAAACGTTCTGGGATTTCATGGCTTTTCCTCAGTTTTAAAACAAAAAACTTTTGACCTGTAAAGCATTTTTGAATTTGAGGCAGTGATCGTCTGGCTTGACAAATTTCTTTTTGCTTTATACTCCCAATCATACCCAAAAGAAATCCAAAACCTAATAGCAAAAAAACAAAAATACAAAAGTTCACAAAGTCCATTGTTTTCAGGTAAAAACACAAGAAAAGGCAGTTATTTTCACTGATTTATATGTTTTAAAGATATTAATCACACCTAAGTACAGTGGTTTTAAGGGCGTTTTTAGGTATTTTTACGGTTAAAATAGTACCAGGCAAGAATGCCTAGTTGATATTACGAATATCAAGTTAAATGGATTAAATATTTTGTATTTGCACACAAAATCGTCGTCAAAAATCGAGCAACCTATGGGTTGCTTTTGATTTTTTTTACCACAAAGAGGGCATCTCCTTGATCAAAAAAAGACACCTAAGTCAGTTTCTTTTAAAGAAGTTCTCTAAAAAAATAAACTTTGTCTTATTTGGTTTTTTGAATCTTGTTGGGTCAGTTGGAACAACAACTGGCCGATAACAGCGCAGAAAAAATGTTTTTGTTAACGACAAGCTCTAGCGGCGATCTCCTTTTTTTAAGAGCTACTTTTGCTAGTAAGTATATGTACTTTATTTTTTCATTACAAAAAGATGGTTTTTCTTTACTGTTCTTTCATCATATCTGCATTTCTTAACGATGTCTATCTAGCGATCTGCCTTTGGACAGATGACGCACCCAGGATTACAAAATTTAATTGTCAGCCTTTGGCAGCAGATGTCTTTGGCTGAGCCGATCCAGGGTTAAGATTCGTCTTAAAACAAGGCTAAACCTATTTTGTGGTACTCATTAAGCGATCGCCAGCAGTTTTCGTCAAATATGTCCAAGTCCCCAACAGCCACCCACCCACCAGAAAAGGTGCAATGACGGCGGTTACTACACTTTTTGCGGCCTCGATTAAATCGCAGGGATCAAAATTGTCTGTAATAGTTCCTCTACCCGTTGGCGTAGCTTGCGGTTGTGGGGGTCAGCCAGGAGTGCTTTGTGGAGATAGGTGCGGGCTTTGTGGTGTTGCCCCTGTTGGAATAAATGGCGGCCCCAACTGAGATAAGTGATCCCTTGCCATTGGCGCACCTCTAGATCCTGGGGGAGCCGCTGGGCTAGACCTTCCATTAAGGCGATCGCCCTGGCATAGCGCTGTTGTTGTAGGCAGTCCTGGAGCCGTTGGTAGCTCTGCCACTTCAGCCGCTGATCCAAAGGAGAAAGGCTCGCCCTCCCTGGGGGCTGCTGTGGTTCTGGGGATGGGAGCCAAGTTTGTTTGTCCGGGGAACGGTGGATTTCTGCCAGGACTTTGTAGGCTTGGGTAATTTGGATAAATTTGTATTCCGCTTGGCGATCGCCACGATTTACATCCGGGTGACATTGCCGCGCTAAACGACGATAGGCCGCCTTTACTGCTTCCAGCTCTGCATCAACCCGTAACCCTAAAATTTTGTAGCACTCAAGGAGATTCATCGATGGTTGTTATCTGGAAGGAGGCGAAATTTAACCCAAGGATACCCCAAAAAAATCCTGTCAGCGTGATTCCTTTGGCGAAACCTCAACAACACCGCTATGATCCTCTGAAAATGTCATCACAACTCCCCCTCACCCGAAAACATTCAATGTCTGCCCCGCTCCAAATCACCATTAAGCTCTTCGCAATCTACCAAGAAACCTACGGCACCGAAGTTTTACATTGGCAAGTTGCCCCTGGCAGTACGGTTATGGACGTTTTCCAGCGCATTCTCAGTGAACATCCCAGTTTGGCAGAATGGCAGGCCGTCACCCGCTTTGGCGTGAATTTAGAATTTGTCTCCCCGGAAACAGTGCTCCAGGAGGGCGATGAGGTGGTTCTGATTCCTCCTGTCAGTGGTGGTTAATTTTTTGAGCGCACCACCCGCTGGAAAAAATTCCACTACAATACAAAGCGACTTTTGTTCTGTCCTTTGAGTCCATTACCGTTAGTTCGTTGGTGCCGCCGATGATTATGCACGTTGCCAATCTCCGCCAAAATTACACCAAAGCGGGTCTCCATGAAGATGATGTGAGCGATGACCCCATGGTGCAATTTGCCACTTGGTTCCAACAGGCAACGGAAACCAACGAAATTCGTGAGCCCAATGCGATGGTACTTAGCTCCGTCGGCCCTGACGGGAAACCGAGTTCACGGGTTGTGCTCCTAAAAGATTTTAGTGACGCTGGATTAACTTTTTTTACCAACTACGCCAGCCAAAAGGGTTTGGAACTAACAGGAACCCAATATGCGGCTTTGGTCTTTTGGTGGGAACCCCTAGAAAGGCAAGTGCGCATCGAAGGCACCGTCGAAAAACTGCCTCCTGAACGCTCCGATGAATATTTCGCCAGCCGCCCCCGGAAATCCCAAATTGGGGCCTGGGCCTCTGCTCAAAGTCAGGCGATCGCCAACCGGGAAGTCCTCGAACAACGTTTCAAAGACCTCGAAGCCGAGTACGCCGACAAAGACATTCCCCGGCCAGACCATTGGGGCGGCTTTTTGGTGAAGCCCGAAAAAATTGAATTTTGGCAAGGACGTCCCAGTCGTCTCCATGACCGGCTTGTGTTTACCTTACAAGGCGATCTCACCTGGCAACGGCAACGCCTAGCGCCGTAAAGTTTAGCTTTGCCACCCGAAGCGGCCTAAGATTTGTACTGTGTAATTTAGCGGAACTCAGTACATGAAAAGCCTTTGGAACGATCAAGAAGCAGCCACCTACCAGGGGGATTTGGCCCTGCGGGTTTACACATCGCGTTTGTTAGGGCGAGATCCCTCTTTGGTACTCCATGGCGGTGGTAATACCTCTGTCAAGGTCACGGAAACGAACCTCGTCGGGGAAACGGAAGAAATTCTCTATGTCAAAGGAAGCGGCTGGGACTTGGCGACCATCGAGGCGGCGGGTTTTGCCCCCGTGCGGATGAATCATTTGCTGAAATTGGCTCAATTGCCAAGCCTAAGCGACCCCCAGATGGTCAACGAACTAAAGACCCAAATGACTGTCGCCACGGCCCCGACCCCTTCGGTGGAAACGATTTTACACGCGATTTTGCCCTACAAATATGTCGATCACACCCACGCCGACGCAATTGTGACGATTACCAACACACCGGAGGGCCTGGAGCGAATCAAAGAAATTTATGGCGATCGCCTGGTGATTATTCCCTATATCATGCCGGGGTTTGACCTCGCTCGCCTTTGTGCCGAAAAATTTGCCGCCGCCGCCCACGCCCAAACCGAGGGGATGATTTTGTTAAACCACGGGATTTTCTCCTTTGGGGCGACGGCCAAAGAATCCTACGAGCGGATGATTGCCCTTGTCCAGGAAGCAGAAACCTATCTCCAGCAGCAAGGGGCTTGGCAGATTCCCCAACGTTCTGTAAAAACCAGTGACACTCCCATCGCGAAAACCCTAGCCCAACTCCGTTACGACGTTTCCCAGGTGGCAGGTTTCCCGGTCATTCTCAAAGGCGATCGCCGCCCGGAAATTTTGAACTTTACCCAGCGGGAAGACTTAGGGCGCATTTCCCAACAAAATCCCGCCACCCCCGACCATGTAATCCGCACCAAACCTGTGCCACTGATTGGCCGTGATGTGCAAGGGTTCGCCGCCGCTTACAAAGCCTATTTCACCAACCAAGCGCCCGAAGCCAAGGAACCCAAAACCATGCTTGATCCGGCCCCCAGGGTAATTCTCGATCCGGAATTGGGTTTAATTACCGTCGGCCAAACCGCCAAAGCCGCAAACATTGTCGCAGATATCTATCGCCACACCATCGAGATTATTACCCGTGCTGAACGGCTCAGTCGCTACCAAGCCCTGTCCCAAAAAGATATTTTTGATATGGAATATTGGGATCTAGAGCAGGCCAAACTGAAAAAAGGGGGCAATCCACCAGAATTTACCGGCGAGATTGCCCTGGTGACAGGGGCCGCCTCTGGCATTGGTAAAGCCTGCGTTGAATCTCTCCTGAAGCGAGGGGCGGCGGTGGTGGCCCTGGATATTAACCCCACCATTGAAACCTTATGCGATCGCCCTGATTTTCTTGGCCTGACCTGTGACCTGACGGACGAAACCCAAATTAAAAACGCCTTAGAGCAAGCAGTCCAATATTTTGGTGGTTTGGACATGGTAATTCTTAACGCCGGGATTTTCCCCCCCAGCCAGGCGATCGCCAATCTCCCCACCGACCACTGGCGACAGGTACTCGACATTAATCTCGACAGCAATTTGGTTCTGCTGCGGGAATGTCATCCTTTCCTGAAACTGGCACCGAAAGGGGGGCGGGTCGCGATCATTGGCTCGAAAAATGTTGCTGCCCCAGGTCAAGGCGTCGCTGCCTATTCCGTTTCCAAAGCGGCCCTCAACCAACTGGCACGGGTGGCCGCCCTCGAATGGGGTTCAGACGAGATTCGGATCAATACCATCCATCCCAATGCCGTCTTCGATACAGGGATTTGGACGCCCGAAGTGCTCGAAAAACGCGCCAAAGCCTACGGCCTAACCATTGAGGATTACAAGAAAAACAATCTCCTTCAGGTGGAAATCACTAGCCAGGACGTCGCTGAATGTGCCGTAATCCTTTGCAGTGATCTATTCGCTAAAACAACCGCCGCCCAAATTCCCCTTGATGGCGGCAACGAGCGCGTCATTTAACAAAAATCCCCCTTTGAAAGGGGGAGCTAGGGGGATGTCACTTCCGAAGGGGGAGCTAGGGGGATGTTATTTACATAATGCCAACAAAATGGAGCGGGCCTTGGCCACTAATCAACTCCAACAACAACGCCAAAAAGCCGATCATGGCGAGGCGGCCATTTAAGACCTCGGCGCTGGTATTCATGCCCCAGGACAATTCTTGGGGATACATTTTCATATTTTCTTTGGGGTGGGTGACCTGACCAAAGGTGCGAGGACATTGTTCGAGGGAATCGGTGACCAAGTTCGCCAAGGATTCGATGAACAATGGATGAGTATTCAGAGCCGGAACGCGGCGGAAATTTTCAATGCCAGCTTCCTCGGCAACTTCCCGATACTCAATATCGATTTCCTGGAGGGTTTCGATGTGCTCAGACACGAAACTAATGGGAATCACCACCAAATCCTTCACGCCTTTTTCGCCCAGGGCAATGAGGGAATCTTCGGTGTAGGGTTGGAGCCATTCTACGGGGCCAACACGACTTTGGTAGGCCAGGGTGTAGTCATTGGGACGACCAAGGGCTTCCATGATTAATTTGGTGCATTCTTCGATTTCTCGCTGGTAGGGATCTCCTGCTTCTTCGACATAGCTTTGGGGGACGCCATGGGCACTAAAGAAAATATGGGCCTGGTCTGGGTTATCAAATTGATCCAGCTCTTGGCGAATGAGATCGACCATCGCAGCAATGTATTGGGGATGGTCATACCAGGAGGGAATGAGGGTGTAATCGAGTTGATTGAGGTCTTTGTCGGTGCGCCACATTTCTTCGAGCACCCGGAAGCTAGACCCGCTAGTGCTGATGGAAAACTGGGGATAGAGTGGCAATACCACAAGCTGATCAAGGTCGTCTTTTTTGATTTCGGCGATCGCCTCTTCGGTGAAGGGGTGCCAGTAGCGCATCCCCACATAAACTTTGACCTCTTGACCCCACTCCGCCAACTTTTGGGCGAGGGCTGTCCCCTGGGCTTCGGTGATTTGTCGGAGGGGCGAACCACCGCCAATTTCTTTATAGTTTTCTTGGGATTTGCCGGCCCGGAGCGTGGAAATGAGCCAAGCAAGCGGCTTTTGCATCCATGGCGCGGGTAAACGAATAATTTCGGGGTCAGCAAACAAATTAAATAAAAAAGGACGGACATCCTCTAATTTGTCTGGCCCACCTAGGTTAAGTAATAAGACCCCAACACGACCCATAGCTGATACAAATTAAATTTACTGGTATTTTCTTTAAGTTATTGTAACAATATATCTCTTTGGGACGGCGTGCCTGTCGTGGTGGCTACAAGAAAGTCGAAAAAGTTTACATTTCACCACTTTATTTTTCAGGTTTTCAGCAAACCCAAGTAGTTTCTTTCTAAACAACTCGCTTCAGGCCTTCAGCGGAGAAGCGATGGACCTGCTCGGCCCTTTGGGGACGCCCGAGAAAATATCCTTGGGCAATGTCACACCCCATTTCTTTGAGTAAGTCTAGGATGGCCTGATTTTCAACCCCTTCTGCCACCACTTCTAAGCCGAGGCTATGGGCTAAATTAATCGTCGAGCGGACAATCACCAGGCTTTGTTCGTTGGTGAGCATATCCACCACAAAGGATTGATCAATTTTTAGGGCATGAACCGGAAACCGCTGTAAATAGCTCAGAGAAGAATATCCGGTACCAAAGTCATCAATGGATAAATGCACTCCCAGATTAGCGAAGCATTGTAATAGCTCTAGGGCATAGCGCGGGTCACTCATGAGGGCGGTTTCTGTAATTTCGAGTTCAACCTGTGCAGGGATGATTTCATATTGCTGGAGGAGCGATTCAAAGGTGGTCAGGCAGTTTGGATCGAGCAAGCTACAGGCCGATAGATTGAGGGCGATCGCCAAATCAAGACCTTGGTTTTGCCAGGCTTTTTTTTGTTGGAAAGCTTCTTCCCAAATCCAGTAGGTCAGCGCGTGGATTGCATCACTTTGTTCCGCGAGGGGGACAAATTCAGCGGGGGAAATAAGCCCAAACGTGGGGTGGTGCCAACGGGCTAAAGCCTCTACGCCGATCAGTCTTTTTTGCCGGAGATCAAACTTGGGCTGATAGCACAAAAAGAATTGTTGGCGGGCGCTCGGTTTCCCGAGGCTAGAGAGAATGGCGAGGCGACGCGGGGTGTAGTGGTCAATATCTTCGTGGTAAATCTCATAGGCTGTACGTTTTTGTTTTGCCGCATACATCGCCACTTCGGCACTGCGGAGGGCGGCGTGGCTGTCTGTCCCGTGGTTGGGGAACATCGCAATCCCCAGGCTCGCCGTAATATGAATCACATTACCCGCTGTCACAAAGGGCTGCTTAATCGCTGCCTGCAAAATATCGGCCAGCTCCACCGCATGCTGGCAGGCTTCTTCCCATTCGCTGTGCATCATCGGACAGGCAACGGCAAATTCGTCTCCCCCCAAACGACAGACGATCCCCTGGTAGGGACTGAGGGCCGAGAGTAAGCGCAGGGCAATCTGTTGTAGAAAGGTATTCCCAAGTTTGTGGCCCAGGGTGTCATTGAGATCCTTGAAACGGTCTAGGTCAATGAGCATCACAATGATTAACTCGTACCCCAAGGAGGGCGCATTTAACCACTCCTGAATCGTGTCATGGAATAGATTGCGATTGCCGATGGTCGTCAAACTATCGTAGCGGGCTTGGTAGCGCAGTTCTTTGAAATGGTGGGCATTGGCGATCGCCAAAGAAATCGACTGACCCAGGGCGCGGAGGGTATCAATTTCATAGGAAGCTAAGGTTTTATCCTCTTGGAATAGCATCAACAGCAAGCCAAACTGTTGTTCATGGAAAATCAAAGGAATCGTTAAAACCTTCGCCGCATTGCTCAGGGCGACACTTTGGGGACTGAGATCATCACAAAAACAAGCCAACTCCGCAGCGTCTAAAATTTGGAGCGTTTTATCCTGCAAAGCATAGCGAAAAAGACGATGGCTGGCGGTGAGTTGATTGAGGGCAACGCGCCTTTCCGACGAAAAACCCGCATGGCTCTGGAGCTTGAGTAGGCCATCCTCAAAAGTTGCACCTTCTAATAAATAAAAACCAATACAAGTTTCCCCATAATATTGATGTAGCGTTGTCGTGGTTTCCCGGGCAATATCTTCAATTTCTAGGGAGCCATGTAACCGCTGGGTAAGGGCATGGGCCAAGGTCAAGAAGCAATTGTGCATCTGCAAAGACCGTTGGGAACGTCGCAGTTCCGCTTCGACCTGTTTGAGGGCAGAAATATCAATGGCAATGCCCGTAAATCCCGAAGCATTTTGATCGAGATCAAGTTCAACCCGCGACGCAAATCCATATAGTCTTAAGGTTTGACCCTGTTTTGTCCGGACTCGAAATTCCCCTTCTGCATAGCCTTGACTAAAAACTTCTAGTAACTGTTGCTGCACAAACTCTCGATCTTCAGGCACAACCGTCTCAATCGCCTTGAGGTGAGACATCTCTGCATCACTAAAACCAAGCACTTCTTGATAAAAACGATTCCAACGGATAAAGTTACCCGCACCATCACAGACGAACAACGCGCCTTGGAGACTATTAAATAATCCTTGGAGAATATTGCGTTCGGATGCTAAGGCTTCACTGGTCTGTCTGTAGGCAGAGGCCCGCCGCTGGAACGCCGTTAAGGTTGGCAACCACCGCACCAGTCCAACGCCAACGAAAATCAGCCCAACACCTTCACTAATAAATCGCTCACCGAACTGCCAGACCGTTCCTAAAGATTGCCACTG